>JANRKT010000323.1:0-25197 GCA_033763355.1 Chitinophagaceae bacterium
AAATGGCACGGCAACGGGGGAGTGGATTTCAGTGAACATATCCGACTGCAGCCATTTGAATTTGGAAACGAAGGCAACATCAATTGTGCGTTTACAAAATTCAGCAATACCGGCCTCATGCTGGATTACCGCCTTTTCAGCGATCTCTGTCTTTGTACTGTTGTAACGGAGATACATGTATAAACCATGCAGGGCATTCTTCAAAGTTTTTTCAGCATCCATATTTCACAGCCAAAATGCCCGGTGTTGCCCATCGGGCCATCCAGGTATGCAAAACCAAACTTCTCATAAACTTTTACAGCCTGTTTTAATTCTGGCATGGTTTCCAGGTACACATTTTTGTAACCGCTTTGTGTTGCAAATGCAAGGCATTCTTCAATGAGTTTTTTTCCCAGTCCTATACCTCTTGCTTCAGGAATGAGGTACATCTTCACCAGTTCACAGGTGTCGGCTGGTAAACCTGCTGAAGGGAAAATGCCTGCACCGCCAACAATCATTTCGCCTGACCTTGCCGTATAGTAAGCCGATCTTTCTTTCCTGAACAATTCATACAGGTGGTCGGTTGTATCATCATAATAAACGGTGCCGGGATGATTGGCCCCGAATTCAGCCAGTGTTTCCCTTACAATCACAGCAAGGGCCTTATTGTCTCCCGGTTGAATGGGCCGTAAAGAAATAGCTGTAAGGGTGTGCTGCATAAATGAGGACTCTGATTTGCAGCAAAAATAAAAAAGGACTGCATAGCGTCCCGTAAAAATTATTTTAACCAAAAAAGTTTACTGTGCTTTAAATACGCTGGTTATGGTTGCAGGAATACCGTTAAAAGTATCGCTGTATGATATTTTCAGTGACGAAGCAGAAATTTCATCAATAGTTCCCGTATAAGGGTCATCATCTGAGGGATCAACAAGAATTTTTGTTTCATTGTCAAGAAACTGCCATGTGCCGGAGCTTACGATATCAGCGCCGCCGGGGCATTTGGTACCAATATCTTTTACCAAATAAGTTCCCCCTTTTGCAAATTCCCACGAATCATCCTGCTGGCAGGGTTCTACTTCTGAGCTATAAACACTTCCGCTCACCCCATTTATCGTTGCAATAAGGTCAATCAGTTTCCAGCTTCTTGTCAGCATTTCAGTTTTGCTGAGGGTTTTTTCTTTTTTGCAGGATGTAAATAATGCAATTACCAGGGCTGATGCTGCCAGTACATAAACAAACCTGGATATACTGTTTTTCATATTAATGGAATTTTGATTCGGATAAAAGACGTGTGACCGGAATAAAACGAAAAGCTCCGGCATGATATTGCCAGCTGCCTGCCTGTTTTACAGGAACTTAATGCAATTTTTATGCCCTCAATGTACCGGGACCGGTCAGTTCAGGTCAGCTCAGCAAGGCAAAAAGAGTATAGAAGAGAGAAATACAGAAGACGATCAGGATAAAAAAGTTGCGGATTCCGTGTTTCATGTGGCGGGGATCAGGGGTTTGGATGCACTGCGAATGAAACGAAATGTATATTTCAAAAATTGCAGCAGGCAGTTACATTTTTTAGTCGTTTTTATTCCTGGGCCGGAAGCTGCTTCCCAAACTGAATCATGTAAACAGCAAAGCGAAGCCGGAGCTTCGCAGTACATTAAGTAAACCCGTTGAAGATTACAGGTTTCAACGCTTATCCCGGAAGCAAACCACTCAGGGTTTAAAGAATTGCGGATGATATGCTCTTGCTCAAAACCAGCATAACGGGAAGGGGGTTAATTCTTTGGGCTGTTTTTAGTAATTTTATTAAATAAAGAATAACCATGTCAGCGGCACATCCACTAAGCAATTTGCAGCAGGAGTTACTCAAGCTTTATTCTTCCGATATACCGGAAGCTGACCTGCTTCATATAAAACGTTACCTGGCCAAATATTTCGCTGACAAAGCAATTGCCGGGGCTGATGAGGTTTGGGACAAAAAGGGGTACAGCAACGAAACAATGAACCAATGGCTGAACGAAGACCGACAGGGTTATAACATTCAATAAAACCGGTCAGGGTTTAAATTTATTGTTTAATTTTTTGTAAGCAGGGAATCTTAAAGATCAGGTTTTTTTGACAATGCATATTGCGAGGCAAACCAGCCAGTGATATTTTTGAAGCGTTTAACTCTGAATTGCTATTTTTGTACCTGGTAAATTATCCACTATGAACAATTCTCCTATACATCCTCCCCTCAGTAATATCCAGGCAGAACTGCTCAAACTTTTTTCAGCCGATATACCTGAAAAGCACCTGGCGGAATTAAAAAATATGATTGCCCGGTTTTTACTTGAAAAAGCCAGGGATAAGGCAGATGCTGTTTGGGATGAAAAGGGATACACTGATGAAAAACTTCAGCAAATCCTGAACGGGAAATAATGCCTTCCTGTAAAATAGTTCTTGATACCAATTGCCTGCTCCGTTCTGTTTCACGCAGGTCAGCTTATACGGCTATCCTGGATAAGCTTTATGATAATAGCTACGAATTATATGTCACAACAGACATATTGCTGGAATATGAGGAGAAATTAGCGGAAATCTTTTCCAAAGAAACCGCTGAATTGGTTATGGGGGCATTTTCATTGCTTCATAACGTAAAGAAAACCGACATCCATTTTCATCTGAACCTTATCCATTCAGATCCGGATGATAATAAATTTGTTGATTGTGCATTTGCAGGCAATGTGCATTTTTTGGTAACAAATGATAAGCATTACAATATCCTAAAATCAGTTTCCTTCCCTGCCATCAATGTCATCACACTTGATGAGTTTAAAGAATTGCTTACAAAAACATAATACCTTTCTATTCTGCTTTCCGGAATCCATTTCTCAAAACTCCGGCTAGTAAAGCGAAGCTCCCGCTTCGCTTAAAAAGCGGTAGAAAGAAAACAGCTGTCTGCCATTCGGCGGATCGCAGTACATTAAGAAAACCATAGTCTCTGAAGACTACCGTTTTCTTTAGGAAAATCAGCAAATTTAAAACCTGACAGGTTTAATTCCTGATGCACAAAACATGTTACGGGGCAAACCTGTCAGGTTTTCTTTTGCAATTTGTATTATGACTGGAGGCTGTCAGGCAACTTTAATTTTACCTTCCCTTATCTGTTTCATAAACTCTTTCTTTTGCGCCAATGTCATTCCTTCCATCATCTTTGCCATCTTTTCTTTTATGGCCCTGAAGTATGCTACACTGTCGAAGGTTTTTACCTGCTTAGTTTTCATTTTTTAAAAATTCTAATGGTGAACGAATATCAATGAGCTGATAACCCGGGCGGATATTAATTAAGCTGAACATTTTTATTTTGTGGCCCTTCTCTGTTTTTATTACAAACTGCAATGTTCCAATTCTGCACACAAAGCCAGTAATGGGGAGACGATGCAGGGAAAGAAGTTTTTATGTTTGATTTACCATGTTACTGATACTTCGTAAGAAGTAAAATGTTCATCTTTAGAGAGGATTGTTAATTTATTATTGATTGCCTGGGAAATGATCATCCTGTCGAATGGGGTCGCGGTGGTTAAATGGTAAAGATGACAGAATAAGAGTATCATCAAATGTTACAGGAAGCAGTTCAAAACCATTATTCATGATCTGCTGATATACCTGGGTATATGGGGTTCTTAGTTCAAGCCGGCCTAAACTTATTTTTATTGATATTTCCCATAAACTTGCTATGCTGATAAAATTGATGTTATCAGGGGCTTCGATAGCCTGACGGGCTTTTAAAGAAAGGGATGAGTCGCCGTTGACAAACCAGATTAATGCATGGGTATCCAATAAATTTTTTTGCATCAGGACATATATTCTTTGAAATCGTCTAAAGGCTCATCAAAGTCAGGCTTTATAATAAACATCCCATTGCCGCTTCCGAATTGCGGTTTTTGACCGTTTTTAGTTTGTTTTGATTTTGCCTTCAAAAAATCAATAAAATCTTCAACTTCTTTTTTGAGATTTTCAGGCAATGAAGCCAGCTTGTTGTATAAAAGAATATTGTCCACCAGGCTTATTTTTTGCAAACCAAATTTAATAAAAAAAGCCGGTATGTTTTTTCAGATTTTAATTTTCGAGAAATTACTTACTGAGAACTGAGTTATCCCTCTCTGCACACAAAGCCAACGCTGAGGAGACATTAATGGGTGAAAAAACAAAAAAAAGTACATTAAGAAAACCGTAGTATCCGAAGACTACGGTTTTCTGTAAACTTATAAAGCAAGAGCTACTCTTTCATCAGCTTTCTTACGTATCTCTTTCTTTCCGTTCTTACTTCAACAAAATAAACCCCTCCAGGTATGTACAACTGGTCAAATGAAACAAGGGCCCTTGAGGCATTCAAATTATAATTGCGTACTGCCATAATCCTGCCTGACAAGTCAACAAGTTTTATTTCAACCCTGCCGCTTACTTTGCTGCCGAATTGTATTTTCAAATTATCCCTGAATGGATTGTTCAGTATTTTAAAAATGTCTCCTGTTAAATTGGGGTCTTTAACAAGGATCACTTTGCTGTATTCATAAATACCATCAATATCTGTCTGTTTTAAACGGTAGTAGTTGTTTTCTTCAGAAAGTGCCGGGTCTTTAAACTGGTATTCCTGTTTAACCTGGCTGTTACCTTTTGAAGCAACAAAGCCTACTTTGCTGAAATTAATTCCGTCATACGAACGCTCTATTTCAAATCCCTTGCTGTTTGATTCGCTTGATGTGCTCCATGAGAGCAGTACATTATTGCCTTTCAGTTCACCTTTCAAATCAATCAGGCTTACGGGCAATGCTGTAGCAGAAGGAATTCCTGCGCCAAACCCTGAAAAACCGCTATTAAATGTATAAGTAAGGGAGCGGAAATAAGTCAGTCTCCCGATGATAGGATTAACGATTTCAATCGCACCCCCTCCATTGGGGTTTCCAGGCGTTACATCACTTATACTCCCGGCTGTTTTTATCATTTTTATGTTGTTGTCAAACTCCTGCCCTGTTACTGCCTGCCATCCGTTTATTTCTGCAGGCGTATAATAAAGGGTTAATTCAAATGACCCATTTGGATCGTTGTTTTCCGGTAATATCCTGATTGTTTTATCCAATAAGTAATGTGCAAAATTGCTGTTAACAAATGGTTTTGCCCCGAATCCGGCACGGTCAATCTTTACCTCTGTGCATCCGTAGTCATGTGAAGTAAGGTTTCTGATCCTTGCTATCAGCGAACGGTTGTCTGCAAAGAAATACAAATCAGCATATGGCCCGAGTTTTTCGGACCGTTCAATTAAAGAATTGGCAATTGTTGTGCTGCCAAAAATAAAATTCATGTGGATCCTTGAAGATGAAGAATGAACTGCCTGCAGCGCACAACCACTCAGGATGCCGGAGCTGTAGTCAGAATAAATCGTAGCTGCAACTCCCGACCCAAGGGCATTATTTGTTCCCTGCACTATATCAGAAGAGGCATCCGGTTGCCCCGATTCGTTATCAAAACAAAATTGAACTATTACATTGGAAAACCCGTCCCACCGGAAAGGAGTGATAAAGTTTATCACATTAATCCCTTCAACGGTTGTAAGATTGCCTGCAAAAACATTCTGCACACCGCTTGTATGAAAACCAGTGCCGGCAGAAGTTTCACCGGTTTGCACCATGTAAACTGTAAGGTTGTTAAAGGGCCTTGTGCTTGCTTTATCTGTTATTGTAAAGGTCAGCCCGGTAATATTGCCTTCACCGGGAAAACCTGCAGCATAAAGTTCTGAAGCGGTAAATAATGATTGCGACCTGTGCTTTAATTTATCGCTCCTGAAAACAGAGGCTGTTTGCAAAACGGTATTGCCAAGCCCTACCACAAAGCTGCTTCCTTCATCAAAATCCCTGTCATTGCCGGTAATCGTAAAAGAATAAGCCTGGAACCCTGCACCGCGTACAGCATCCGTTGCGCCTGAGATATTGTACCCGAGTATAATGGTTTCCTCTTGTTCAACTTCTGCATCATCATATATTCGCAGCGTTATTGCTTTAGGCGCTGCAGAGCCGTGTACAAAAACCATGTTTTTTGACGGGGATGTAAAACTGCCATTTGTGGTGAAATCAAAATCACTTCCTTCTTCCGCCGTTGTGCCAGGTTTTATATTCAGCGTTACTGATGCGTCCCCTGTTGGCGGCGCATCAATAAGCATGTTTACCGTATAATCCTTGTAAGTCCTGCATCCGGTAACGCTATGAAATTGTTCCGGCTGCAGTTCAATGGCTTTTTCAAAACTGATGCCGGGTGTTGTTGCAGGCGGAATGATGGTGGTAAACAAACCCCTGCCATGGGTTGCCGCTGCAAGTGTCCTGTCGCTGCTGCGGTATTGCAGCATGTCAACCCTTGTATTGGCAAAACCGGTATTGGTAGGCTGCCAGTCGGTATTCGGGCCATCCAGGTTATTGGTGCTCCAGATGCCAAGTTCGGTTGCCAGTATTGCCCAATCAGAATTTCTCGGGTCAAACATAGCCCAGCGTACCGGCATGTCCGGAAGATTGCCTTCCACTTCAGTCCATGTTGGGGAACCGCTGCTGGCATTGGTTGTTTCAAAAACACTTGTAACCCCGTAATTGGAGTAAGTAACAAGGATGTGGTCTTCGTTTGAAGGATCGATGGCTATGCAGGAAACATAGCCAAAAACTTGCCCGGGTTTAATGATTTTTGCAATTGGGGAACTGGTATTTGCATTGTCCACACTTACTACAGATCCATTATCTAAACCGAAATATACTCTATCTAAAATTATTGGCGATATGGCAATATGACTTATATTCGACAAATCGAATTCAGGTATTGCTACAGTTAAGAATTGGCCTGATCCGGGATTATCCCACCGAAAATACTCACCCAAAGTGTAATTACCATAAAGTATATCCCTGGTGTCATCAAAATCCGTTGGATTAATAAATAATCCGCCGGCGAAACTGAAGCTTTGAAAAACATTGCCGCCATCAACGGATACAAAGTAATTATTATTAATATAAGAAGTAATCTGAAAATTTCCGTTATTCTCATCTATATGACAAAAACCACCATCACCTCCTGTTGCCACTATGGTATTGTTTATTCCGGGGCTTGTAAATTTTTGGGTTCCGTTATCCTGCGAGCCGGTTAAAAAATAGTCAGGCACGGCTGGATGAATAGCAGCGCTATAGCATTGAAAGATATTGTAACTATTATTTCTTTCGGTAAAATTGTCACCCGCATCAGTTGTGCGGAATATGCCGCCATCACATCCAACGAGAAATTCAGCAGGCGAATCTGGTCTAAATACTATTTCATGAATGTCTGCATGGACATAAGGCAAAGTTACGCATCCCCCTGCCCATTGTGTAATCTGGTTAAAAGTGTTTCCTCCGTCTTCGGACTTTAATATATCTATCCCGCCAATATATACTCTGTTTGAATTTACAGGATCAACACTGCATATTAAATCATACCCTGCCTGTCCTCTTGTAAAGTCACCTCTGGACCACCCCTGATCGCACCAAAGGGGATTAGGTGGAGTTGTCCATTGTACATTTGAAGGATCAAGACTATTAGCATTGATAGTTTTTGTTATTTTGCTTCCTTGTGATGTTTCAATTAATGTATAAATTGTTCCCCCGTCAGAAGCGGCGGAGCCCATTTCAATTCTCAATTCACCAAATGAACAGGTATAAATTTTTTCAAATGAACGGCCATCGTCAGTTGACCTGTAAATTCCATCAGCTGCAATAGCAACATATATATATCCATTGGGCGCTATTTCAATATCTGTCGCAAAGCTTCTCAAGCTTCCACCTATACCCCCGCCTAAAACCTGGCTCCAGGACATTCCAAAATCTGTTGAACGTTGAACACCTCCATCTCTTGTGCAAACCAAAATTGTACGGCTGTTTGTAACTTTGATTCTTTGAATAAACTGAAAGATACTTGTATTGGTAGAAGGCAATTGTTCCCAAAAAATTCCTTTACTGGTACTGGCCCATACCCCCATTCCTTTAACTGCGCTTGAATTAAACCAACCTTCCCCCGTACCAAAATACATATACCAGTTGTCAATCGGGTCCTGTGCAATTGCAGTAACAGCCATGTTTTCAAAGTGGTCATTTACATTGTTCCATACAGGCGTTGGTGCGCTTATATCATTACAATACCATAAGCCCCCGGCAACACCTCCCGCCCAAACCTTTTTATAGCCATTTGCTGCATCAGATAAATCATATATTACAGCCCTTGTCCTGCCGCCTACATTATTTGGGCCGCGTTCCTGCCAGTTAATGCCGGGCACAGGCGCATCCATGCCCAATGCTTTTTGTATGGCTATCCTTTCTTCCCTTATTTTATTTGCAACCAGTAATCTTTCAGTCGGCACTGTTCCTGTTTTGGGGTCTTTTGTCCTTTCAATCTCAAAACGGATGGCTTCATCAATCTGGTCGCTGTAAACGCCATTCCCCTTTTCGCTTTTCGTTTCGGAAAGGTCACTTTTAGCCGGTGAACCAGTTGGCTTAAAAAAATAAACAAATGCTGCAACAATAAAAGCAATAGTAACAGTAAAAGCTGTTCTCATAAACATGAAGTTTACAGGTTATGGAATAAGGGTTGTGATAAAGAGGAGAATGATTTCTTAGGGAGAGAGCAACGATAAGGATATTGAATGCGGAAAATATTTTCTGAAGGACGATTTCAATTATATATTATGTTTGGGCTTGTCCCAATAAAACCTGACAGGTTTTAATTGCTGACGCTCAATAAATATACTGCCGGGCAACCCAGGTTTTAAATGAAGTTTTTTAATAAAGCTATAATTAACTCATTCAAAAAACTCAATCCTTTTCTATATAATCTCCTTCTTTGGTGAAAAAGGAAAAAAGCCTTGGCTTCAGATTATGGGCAGTCTCTTCTATTCTCCAGCCATCATCATAAAGCGTTAACTTAACTGAATAGTTTACAATGTCGCCATTCCTGATACCGAGAATTTCACCGAGAGGAGTTGCACCTTTTCGTTTGCAGTTGAACTCAACGATTGCTGTCCTTTCCTGTTTATTTTCTTTGATGCCTGTGATTTCATCAAAGACTCTGCAATTTGTAATAACAAGAGCACTGCCACCACCTACAATTCCTTGAAATTTTTGAAGGATATAAGGCCTGGACTTCGCTGTGAAATCATACGCAGTACTATTACCTCCATAGAAAGAGGCTCCCCATGCTCTGCGACTACTTAAAAAACCAGCATCAACAGCTTTTCTGAGAACGCTTTCATCGCTTCCATCCCCCATTCCTAGTGTTCCTTCCAATCTCATCTCTGTGAATTCAACATTAGGATATTCGTAGAATGCCGAAATTATTTTCTCGGCTTTTGACCGGGTTAATTTGTTGCCGCAAGATTGAAATAAGATAGCTAAAGAGACTGCAGTAATAAAATGATTGAAGTATTTCATAGTAATTTTGTTTTAGGTCATTTGTTTAATGGCATAAGGCTGTCTACAAGTACACAAAATCACGAGATAATAATACTACAACATCATAAGTTTAATATTGTGCTACGTTATGTTACTATATTATTTGACTATGGTAATGTAAGTTGCAGCACTTGGTTGTGATTTAAGCCACCCAATGGCCAAATTATTCATTGCAATTAATTGCAATTTTTTTAAAGCAACAGCATCTGAGTATGTTTTTAATAAAAAATCCCATTTAGCTTTCCTGTCAGCATCAACTTTGGATGATATTACAGATATGAGTTTTTTTGATTCTATCGTACATGGGCCGGAAGGATCAATATAGCTTAAGTATTCAAGCGCTTCATCATAATATAAGGCTGCCGAAGCAGCTATAGCCTTTTGTAAATATTGCTCACATTGGGATTTTTGAAATTCTAAGAAAACAATTTTGGCGTTAGCTACAGCCTTAGTATTGCAATTGGGTACTTCTTCAGGTATGGATAATAAGATAGATAAAGAGCATTCATAGTTTTTAATATTTTTTTCGGCTTCAGCTTTCCTAATAATAGTTTCGCAATTAATCTGGTAGTATTGTATAATCTTTTGTTTTCCATTATTTACAAACTCCATTATTTTTGGATCAGCGGGGTCAATTGAAGACATTGCATTATTAATGGCCTCGTTTTTATTATAGCCTGAACCCTGAATGTTTTTTGAATATGTTGAAAAAATGATATTCGTGCTTAGCTGCTTAATGAAGAGACTAAGATTGCAGTTGATGATTTTTATATTTCTTAATCCACCCTTGCTCTCTTTTTCATCATAAATTTCAAATTTTGGATAGATAACAAAATTTTGTGTATATCCATCTGCTGAAACTCCATTATTTGTAACTGCTTCAATGATTTTGTTTTCTAATTTTGAAAGATTGCTTTCATTAAGTCCATCAGCATTTGAGGGTAATATCACAGACAAATTAATTGTAGAAAGTTTAGAGGTTTCTTGAGAATTGCTTTTTGCAAAAATGAACAAACAAAAAAGGAAAAATTTAAATCGTTTCATAAAAATATCACTTGATTGTTATGAATATGGTTCCATTCTTAATATCCTTAATGGAGTCTATTTTTCTGCTTTTCAGAAATTGAAATATTTTCAAAGCAAATTTATTTGGGTTGTAATTCCTGTCTGCTTCATCTTTTAAAGGTATTTTTACATCGTCAAATAACATTCTGACAGATGTTGTTCCCTGGACATGGTAGCTGTTTTTATAACTATTATCCGACATCCACATTTCAAGGATATCGCTTAGTGGTAAACCATCTGGTTCAATCTCTGTTGAGAGGTTGTATTTACTGCCTTGCTGTATTGAAAAATTTATTTTAATGGATCTTCCATTTACGACAACTTCAGAAAATTTATTTTGCATTGTATTTAAGAACTCTTCAAAACATTGTGTCATTGAAATTCTATTGACAAGTGCTCCATAGTCTGTTGTATTGAATTTTGGGGATTCGCATACTTTATTTGAAAGCGAATTTGCAGTAGAGGCATCATATCCTGTTAGAATTAACCTTGCTAGATTTCCTGAGGATGTTTTTATCATCTCTGGCACTTCAACCTCAACATAAATATCCGCACCTGAGAGCTCAATAAGTTGAGACTTGATATCAGATTGGCTGGTAGAGATGAAAATGCCATCGTCTAAGGCAGATTTTAATTTTGCGGAAAAATCAACTGTCGTAAAGCTTCTGTTATCAAAGGCTTCCTTCATTTTTGTAACAGCTATTCGGCGATTAAAATCAGCTTCTAAAATAGTTCGAATATCTTCACCCTCCTTCGTAAATGGAATAACCATTATTTTCGGCTGTGCTGTACTGTAGGCCTTGCTGTTCGGCAGTACTGATTGACCTTTAGAACAAATATCTGTCAACGATAGTACCATAAGCAGGAAAATGTTAATTTTCATAATTAATATCCGAATTTTCTTATTATTCCATTTTTTTCAAGATGATATCTAAGGGAACGAATGTTGATTTTTATGTCCCTGTTGAGGTGAATGTATTTTCCAGCTCTTTGAGAATTATTGTATGTGGCGGAGCTGACCATAAAATATTTGTAGTCATTATTTTCAAAAAAGGAGTCAAAAAAGGATATGTTCTTTTTTTTTGTATGCGATTCGATTTCTATTAGCGGAGTAGTTTGAATTGAAGACGGGAGTCCGTAAAATAGAAGTGCTGTAAATGCCTTTTTCTCAGCGACTTTAACAGCCTCTGACTCATTACTGCCATGGCCTGAACTTCTTATCAAAATAGTGCCCTCTTCATTATTGGGAAGAGCAATTACCTGGGTAGAAAGAGTAGAAAGTTTATTAGTGGAACAGCCTATTGCTATCCAGAAAAATATATAGAGAAGTATTTTTTTGTTTTGTTTCATTGTTAATAGGAAATTATTTTTAATAAGAGAGTTTTCCCCTCAGTAATCCTTTTTTTTATTTTCTCAGCTCCCTTTTTTACTTTACACACTGAAAATTCACCTTGTACGGCGGATATTTTGATCATGCCGACTTCTATTTCTCTATTGTATTCCTTCCCGTCAACTACCATGATCTCATTTTCATAAACTAACAGTTCAGAACTAGTAGTAAAGATTTTACCTCTCTTTGACAAATCCATTTCCTCACCTCCTTTTATTAAAACAGTTTCAGGTAACCCCTTTCGGTCAGTTGATTCAATTCTTATTATTTTCATATAGACTGGGAAGGCATCGTTTACCCATGCTTTTAAATAGCCTTCTAAAAATTTTATCGCATTTGATACTGCAACTTGAACATTTGTTGTCTCCGTTTTTACTGTTTTCACAATGGGTTTATTGGACTTTACTTTTCCGGTTTCAACATCTATTACTTGCACGTTGAGTGATATGGTTGTTGATATTTCATAAACAGTATATTTTCGACCTGTGATAATATTTGTTCTTTCGACTGAACCGGCAGAATTTGACAAACTGGTAATATTTCCAGAAACCAGATATTGAGCACCTAGTGTTTTTCCTTGTTCTACAATTTTGCGGCTATTTATAAAGTCTTCTTGCCTTTGTAAGTTTCGTTCACGTGCAATCTCTTGGAATGTGCTTCTGTCGACAACAGTAAACCGTGTTTTTCCGGAAAAAACTGATGAAATTATTGATTGAATATTTTCAACATAAGAATCTCCACCCGGGATTGAAGATGTAACGGGCAAGATTCCAAGAGTGTAGTGACCGTCGGAGTTTTCCTGACTGTATGAATTAATTGATAGTAGAAGAGAAATTGAGAATATTATCTTTTTCATAAAACTTAAATATGCATTGCTGTCTTATAAAATCTGGTTCATTGCCTGTAGATAATAATTTTTAGATACATTTCGTTTATGATTAAAGATGTTCTGAATTGGCTTATTTTTTTTAGTACGTTGAGATAATTATTCGGCTAATTTCAAGTCGGTTATCACCCAAGCTTTTGTTTTCAAAGTCTCGCCTTCAGGGCCATTTATTAAAACTGTTTTATTAATTGCTTCCACAATGAACTTCCTGTTGATGTACTTGGGGTTAGCTTTAACTTCAAATTCAGACGTTTTATCTTCAACGAAGATTTTTATGCCATTAAATTTTTTTTCATCAATTTCCTGAAAGCTGTATTCTTTTCCTGTTTCTGTATCATTGAATATTAAATACATGTTGTCCCCCTCTTCATAACCTTTGAATATCATAGTCATAACTTTAGCGTTTGGAGAGCTCTTTTTTATCTGATTAGGTATAGTTCTCTTGTTTGTGTCTGTTAATGTTATTTTGGCTGCAATAACCGTGTCTTTCTCTTTTAATTTGATTTCTTTTTCTTTTAATGCAATTTCTCTTTCTCTAAGTTCTAATTCTTTTTGTTTTATGGCATTTTGCCCGCATGAATGCAGCAATAATGAAATTCCTAAGATAACAATGAAGTATTGCATAAAATTTGGTTATGGCTTTGAGGGAACTCTCTTTTAACTTGAATAATGGTTTTAAATTACCTGCCCGCCAATTTTTTATTATAATCGTTAGTTGCTATTGCAGCCCAAATAATACATATTGGCCATGTAATTATAAGACCCAGGCCAAATGTAATAATTGCAACCAGAAGTGAAGCAATTATCATTACAATACCACCTGTAATGGTTGAGTATAACATCCCCAACGGGCCAAAGAGAATGGTCAAAATAATTGTTAACCCTAAACTCTTTTGCGATTGCACAATAACTACTTGTTTTTGTGTTGAGTCCTGATTGCTCATATTTTGTTTATTTTGGCTTGCCTACTCTTTCAATATGCAGTTTTCGGCTTCCCTGGATGAGAATCTTTGGTTAGATACAGTAGTCATAGTTTAGATTTTGTTATTGCTTTTATGATGTAATAGCACTTGTATTAACGAATGCAGGCATTATTTTTTTCGAATAAAATAAAAGCAGCCTCTTTTTTGTCAAGACAAGTTATTGTTTAAAACATAGTTGCTGCCTTCCAGGGCAGTAATCTCTTTTTCAGAAGTAAAACAATGGAAATTGTGTTGGTCAGGATATAGGATTCAGGGATAAATTGCTTAAAAATGGGTGGTCTTGAAGCTTTATTATTTTCTCTTCCAATTTTACCCCCATTCCCTCACACCCCCAATCCCTCCTTCACGAAACCCCTTATTTGCTTCACGAAACGGCAGACAAATTTTTAAAGACAAGTTTGGTTCACGCTATCTTTAAGAAGTGAAACGTGTTTTGTCCCTTATTTGGGTATTTGCAATGGCGGCAACCTCAGTTGCCCAACTGCCAGGCCATATTGGCGTTGGCAATACCTATACCTACACTGAAAAGGACGGTGTTGATGAAAACAATTTTTTTGCCTGTGGAACGGCAAGCGACGGAAGGGCTTTTTTACACGCCCACAACGGATCGCTTTTTATAAAAGGCAATAACTATACCCGTAAAATAAAATTTCCTGATCATACCAGGGCTATTCATATTGAGGCGGTATTTGAAGAATCACCAAACCTGTTTGTGGCATTCGGGGATATAGCTTATTATGTTATTCAAAACGATACCCTGCTGCGTGCCTGCCGCTATACTGAAGTTCCGTATGAAAGGTTTAAAGCAGGAAATAACCTGATAGCACACAGCCGTACCAAACTTTATGTTTTTGAAAAAGATTCCTTTGTGTGCAAGTCAACAGTTCCCGACCCGGGTACAGGCGTTGTAAGGTTTTATACCGATGAAAAAGACAGCTTGTGGAAGGTAATCCACAGCGGCAATGAACTTGATTTCTACAAGATCAATGCAAGCTGGAATGCTGAATTTCAGTTTACACTTAACCCAAATGAACTTGCCGGTTTTAAAGGCAATATCAGCATTAATAAGCCCGTGCTGCTGAACCTGACCGGAACCGGCCGCTGGAACAATCCCAATTCTGCTGTCCCCTGGTATTATGATCCGGCAGTTGCATCAAGATTTGTTATCAGCCAGCCCGGCTTTCAATACAGCGTCCTGTCCGATCAAAAAAGGGGTGATGAAGGAAAGGTTCACGTTTTCTATCCGGATAAATTAATGAGTTTTAATTTCTGCGATTCATTTACCCATAGCATATATTTTGGTTCATTCAGCAGGCCCTTCCGGTCCTTTACTGATGTGAAAAAATTTCCGAGGATTTTCAATAACGCCGCATCATCTGCCATACATGCTATTGTACAGGATAAGAAAGGAAGGATATGGGCCGGAAATTATGAAGGCATCCTGAGCATTATTGATAAAGATAAAATTACTGAGCGCCGGAACGACGGGCCGCTGTTTCTGCCCGGCTCTCTTGCTACCGAAGATCACATATACATGAACAATGAAAATTACACATACGGCCTTGTGCAATATGACCTGAACGGAAACAAAAGAGGAATCACACCTGATTTACCCGGTCTTTATCTCTTACTTACAAGGGATAAGCAAAATTTTTACTATGGCGCAACAGGTAATAAAGGCGTATGGAAAACTGATCTTTCATTGCTGGAAAAAGGCGTCCCGGTATGGAACAAAATAGACAGCAACAAAGGCAATAAGCTCAGCGCCGCCATCACCATGACAGAGGACAGATCAGGAAGGATATGGATGGGTAACGCTTCACGGGGCCTTGCGGTGTATTATCCTGACAGGGATGTAGCCACTACCTGGCTTACGGCCAAAGGGGAAATTGCTTTCGGCTGCTGGTCGTCTTTAACCGATCATAAAGGAACAGTGTGGTTAGGAACGGCTCATCATGGATTGATGTATTACAACGATTACTCAACCCCTTTGGTAAACCCGGAACAGGTTTTAAATATTGAGCATCCGTTGTTAAAGGAGGGAACAAGAATTATGCAGCTTGCCCGATTGGGCCATTGGCTGGTTATTGGAACCGAAAAAGACATGCTGCTGATGGATCTTGAAGAATGGTATAAAACAAAAAAAGTTTTGATAAGGTACCTTAACCCGCTGGAAGCAAATTTTACTGCGCCGCCGGAACAAAACACCATATTGGTTGATAAAAGGGACAGCTCAGTATGGTTTGCCACAAGCGATATGCTTTACCAGTGGGATTTGAAGCAATGGCTTTCGCTGCCGGTTTATAAAGTTGCACCCCATGTGATCTGGCATAAGAAGGAAGGGGATTCTGTATTAAAAGAAAATCAGCTAATCAAAATAAAACCGGTTGACAATACCCTTGCATTTACCGTGTGGTTTCAAAGCAGGGACAATATGCCACGGTACATGAGTGTGGCCCTGGTAAAGAAAGGGGATAGTTTGAAATTTTCGCCGCCATCGCTGCAAACAAAGTATGATTATCCCAACCTTGCTTCGGGCAATTATGAACTGGCCATACAAATTTGCCAGTCAGACGGAACGGTGAGCACACATCATTATCCCGTCACTATTAAAAAATTCTGGTGGCAGTACTGGTGGGTGTGGCTGGCGGGCTTTACTGCTTTGTTTATGCCGTTTGCATTGTGGCTTAACAGCAGGCGCAAAGCGCAACTGGCAAGGGCCGAAATAGAAATGATAAAAGCGGAGCAGCAAAAAAAACTTTCCAATATGCAGGTGGTATCATTAAGCAACCAGTTCCGTCCGCATTTTATTTTAAATGCACTTAACACCATTGGCGCCGAATTAGACAATAAGCCGCAGGCCGAAAGTGTATTGAGCCGCCTCGGTGAAAGCATTGATATTATTTTTAAACATGCGCAGCAGCAGGAGATAACCCATTCCTTTGCCGACGAATGGAAGCTGGTGAGCAATGTTATTGACATACACAGGCTGATGTACCTGAAAAAATTAGAAACCCGGCTTCCCCCGCAGGAAACAATTGATGGTTTTGGCTTTGTGCAAATTCCTTTGGGGTTAATACAAATACCGGTAGAAAATGCATTGCTGCATGGCCTGAGCAACCGTGAGGCCGGGCCCTGGCGGCTTGAAATTGACATGGAGGAAACAGCGGGGACCATAAAGCTTTCCATAACCGATAACGGTGTTGGCAGGGCGAAGGCGGCCACACTGAGCAATTACCGCAAGCACGGAACAGGCACCAAGAACCTGGATGGCATACTGAACATTGTAAATGACGGTAAGGCGGATAAAATAACGATACAGTATGAAGATGATATTTTCTCTGAAGGCGCAGCAACATACGGCACAAGGGCCATTATTGTAATACCAAAAAATTTCCGGTATTAAAAGAGATTCTGCCAGCACGGGGTCTTCATTGCGTGGGATATGAGAGTGTACATGAGACCCCGTGTTTATAATTGTAGATTCCAAAACCCGGGGTCTGCCCTTTGCACAAAGCAGCGCATGCAAGACTCCGGGCGGATAGTGTCAGCATGGGGTCTTCATTGCGTGGGATATGAGAGAGTGCGTGAGACCCCGTGTTAATGATTATAGATTCCAAATACCGGGGCCTTTGCTTTGCACAAAGCAGCGCATGCAAGACCCCGGGAGGACAAGAGACCCTTGTTTGTTAATACTAAAAAACCACCTTTATGCAACCTGAAAAGTTTACATTTCTTGTAATTGAAAATGCAATTGATGTATGCGAAGGCATTGAGCGGAGAATGAAACCTTTTGAAAAATGGCAGCCGCTTGGATATTGCACCGGGGTTAAAGAAGCGGTTAAAAAAATAAAATCAACAAAACCTCAGCTTATCTTTCTTGACTGGGGCCTTAATGGCGGCAGCGCTTTTGAAGTGCTGCAGGAAATACAAAACCTTTCGGGTTACAATCCCTATATTATTTTCAATACGGGTTTCCAGAGCGACCATCCCGAAATACCGGAAGAAATAAGCAATCATTTCAAAATTGATAAGTATCTTTTAAAACCTTTCTGGGAAAAACTCCGACTTAACCTTGCCGCGTATGTGAAAGAGGCGGAGGATAAAGCGGTGCAATCAAAACCAGGGCCTAAAATGATCTGGATAGTGGATGACAGCGGCGCAAAGGTAAAGCTTGCATTAAACAGACTGGTATGTATTATTCAGCATCCGCAAAATGCCCGCAAAAGAAATTTTTATGTTTCAGCTTCACAGGGGCACATCACCATACCTTTAAGCTGGGAGAGATGTTTTGAACTGCTGAAAGAAAACGGCATTGATTATTTTATTACCAAACACCGTGAACACCTTGTGATAAAGGAATTTGTTGAAAAGTTTGAAAAACCATTTGCAAGGTTAAAGGGCATGCCGTTTAAAATTGAAGTAGTGAAAGAAAAGATAAGGGATTTTGAGAATTGGCTGACGGGGAAGGGATAGGACAGGTACATTTTGAAATTCTTCCGCCCCGGTTCGTGTCCCCACGAACCGGAATAATGTCATAAAGCAGTATTTTTAAATAATGCAACTTGTAACTGAACAGCGCAAGTCTTACATTGAACCCGGTAATATTTATTTCTGGACGGCCACTATTAATAACTGGCAAAAACTGCTTTTTCCGGAAGAACCCAAAAAAATTATTATTGATTCCCTTGCATATTTATCAGCAAATAGAAAAATTGAAGTGTATGGGTTTGTCATTATGCCCAATCATATCCACCTGATTTGGAAAACCATTGAAAAAAACGGAAAAGAAACACCGCAGGGATCTTTTCTGAAATTTACTGCACATGCTTTTAAAAAATACCTGTTGTCTGCAAATCCGGGAGAATTGAGCAATTATGCTGTTACAGCACACAATAAAAATTATGAATTCTGGCAAAGGGATTCGCTGGCAATACAACTTTATACCATAGAAATCGCATATCAAAAACTGGATTATATTCATTTCAATCCTGTTGCTGAGCATTGGAAACTCTGTACAGACCCCATTGCCTATTACTACTCCTCTGCCCGGTTTTATGAAACCAGCAAAGACGATTTTGGTTTTTTAAAACATTTGGGAAATGAGTTTTGATCAGGGAATGGAGTGGTTCGTGGGGACACGAACCACGGCGGAAGAAGGTTACAGGTTACAGGTTATAGGTTGCATGCCTGATCTCCAAACCAACCCTTCTCAATCCTTATACGGTTTAATGGAAACTGCTTTATACAATTTTGCAGGCGAATACATCATCTCTCCTTTTATAACCAGTTCTGTTTTTCTCACATCACTGATATTGTTTAACGGGTTACCGTCAATTAAAACAAGGTCTGCTTTTCTTCCTGCTTTTATGCTTCCTGATTCATTGGCTTTGCCGGCAATTAAAGCAGTGCCATGTGTAGCCAGTTGCAGTACTTTTTCTGCCGGTATGCCTGCCCTTACATACAATTCCAGTTCGCGGTGCAGGTCGAAGCCTGCAAAACCATCTGTACCGGCAACAATGGGGATGCCATTGTCATAAAGCAGTTTGGTGATCTTTAAAAATGCCTCAAATGATTTCAGGTAAGTTTCATCCATGCCTTCAGGAACAGGTACGCCACCGCCGCCTGCACGGATGTTCCGCTGCATCTGTATGGGAAAACGATGAACGATGCTGCTGAAAGATGCAGGCAGCCTGCCATCTCTTGCTGTAAACAGGCTCTCAAAAACAGCAATGGTAGGATCAACCACTGTCTTTTTGGTTTTGAGTAACTGAATAAACGCTTTCATTTCATTTCCGTTCAGATCAAGCGAAGCGGTTTTTTGTGCAGGCAATGAAAAACGCAAAGGAGAACGTGTATCAACGGTATCTCCCATAAAATTAAGCGCCAGCATGTTCATATGTGTTATCTCATCATAACCGGCTATTACGGCCTGCGATGCCGTCATGAATGCCGGGATATGACCGCATACCCGCATCTTGTATTTCTTTGCTTCATCAATCAATGGCTTCACCCATTCCGGTTTTATGGAGCTGTAAAGTTTGATTTGCTGATAACCTTTCTCTGCATATTCTTTAATGTACTTTTTACCTTCTTCTATGTTATTGATGAGGGCGCCGGTTGGCGCTGCAAAGGGGCCTGCCCCGTCAATAAAGCCACTCATGATCTCTACTGAGGGCCCGATGATTTCCCCGTTTTTAATCCTGTTTATTTTTTCAGGCAGTGCAGGCCCGTTGCCCATATCCCTTACATGTGTAACACCGGCTGCCACATGCAGTATGCCTTCAAGGTCATCAGAAAAATGCACGTGCATATCCCATAAACCGGGTATTAAAGTTTTACCTGAACCATCAATAACTTTTCCTGTATGTTTATCGGCAGCATTGTGCTTTACCAGTTTTTCAATTTTTCCGTTGCTGATGTAAACATCCATGCCGGTAATGAGCTTTGCGTTTTCTGCATCAAACACATTTACATTCTGAACCAGGATAACGCCATTGATTTTTTCCGGAATTTCCCTGGCCAGTTTACTGTAAAAGGAAGATTCGATTTTTTTCTGTATGGCAAGAAGTGTATCTGTATAAGATTCATATCCCCTGCGGATGGTGCTGAACCAGTTGCTTACGCTGGCAAAAGCTTCGTCGTGTTCATCAAACCACGAATAGGAGGGCGTCATGCTGAAACCTGAAAGGCTGCACAGCCAAACTGTTTTTACATTTGCACCGCTGCCGATGGTATGTTGCTGAAGAACCTGTAAATTGATTTCTCCGTAAGGAAGCAGCCCAATTTTATTGTTGTTTGCTTTCAGCGCTTTGATAAGGTTACCGCCGTTGCCTTTCAGCCCGACATAAAATAATTTACCGCTTACTGCTTTTTCTTCGTTCTCTGCAATGTTTTTCCATTTTGCAATGCCGTTCAATAATGAAAAACTTTCTTCTACATTGTTTTTCATGTAATCCTTTCCGCTTACGGTAAGCTGTGTGGGGAAGCCCTGTTCATCCTGCCGGTAAGCAATACGGATGCTGTCGCCGCGGCCCCTGTCGTTGTACTGGTACCAGTTGCTGTAACTGCCATCGGCATTCTTCCATGTTTTATCAAACCCTTTGATGTTGCCGGAGAAAATAATAGAATTGATAACGGTATCGGGGCTTTGTGCAAAAGAAACAACTGAAATAACCAGGCATACAAATAAAGCGGGAAATATTTTTTTAAGTCCTGTCATGTTACCTGTTTTGGTGATAAGTGATAAAGGTAAAGAAATTGATGTTGTTTAAAAGAGGGGTTATTGTATGATGTGCAGAAGCCGGTTCCTTATTTCCTCAATGGGTTTCGGGGTATTGCAGAGCAGTACATAAAAAAGTTTTTTATCAGGCAGCCAAACGTAATCGCTTATAAATCCTCCCTGTGAACCGGTGTGGCCAATCATGCCCTGGTTCATGAATGTGGTAATAAACCAGCTCAGTCCCATGAATGATGGTGCCTTGTCCTTCCATCCCGGAAGCGGGAAAACTGTTCTTGATTTGTTTATCCATGCACTGTCAAGAAAAATATTACCCTGTATAGCCTGTTCATATTTCCAAAGCTCTTCTGCACTGCTCCATACACCGCCATTGCCTGCAGCAGGAAAAGTGGGTTCTTCACCATAATCTTTTTCATAAAATTTTTTCCCGTCAAACAGGTAACCGTGCGATACGCCCTTATCCGGATGTGGCCCGTCAGTAATGGTTGAAAGTTTCATGCCGGATGGTTTATAAATTGTTTCTTCAATGTAATGTTGCCATTTTTTACCTGTTATTTTTTCAATTACAAGCGCCAGCCCGTTAAATGCAGGATTGGAATATTCGAACCGTTCACCGGGTTCAAAGTTTAATCTGTCAGTTAGTTTTATGGGGTCCCAGCTGCCTTCATCTTTTGCAGTAAGGTAAAACACACTGTCTTCTTTTATTTTCCGGCTGTCGGGCAGACCAGATGAATGAGTAAGCAGGTGGTAAATACATACTTTCTTTGCTATTTCTTTATTTGAAAAATCCGGGAAGTACTTAAGCAGGTTATCATTAAGAGAAAGTTTATTTTCTTTTGCAAGCCTCAATATACCATAAGCAACAAATGTTTTGCTGATTGATCCCACATTGAACAACGTTTTTGTAGTAATGGGTTCCTTTGTATTGATAGCTGCTATGCCAAATCCTTTTTGGTAAATGATTTTACCTTCTTTTGCAATGAGCACAGCGCCTCCCGGCTCACCGGCCCTGAAGACAGCATGAAAGAGCGAATCAATTTTTACAATGGTATCGGCAGTATATTGGCCCATGCAAATAAGCGGGGCAAAAGCAAATGTTATAAACAAAATCTTCATGCCTGAAATTAAGGCAAAAGAAATTATTTTGATGTTTCTTTTGCTGCTCTGTCAATTGCATCCAACAGGCCACCGCTTCGCAGGTCAAGCGACAATTCCCAGAACATGATCCCTCCCAATCCTTTCTGCATGGCATACTTTGTTTTGGCCTGAATGGAGGTTGAATCATCAAAAGTAGCAAAGCGGTTTTTTGCTGCATTGTAACCGAAAGTTGCAAATGCTGACGAATCATAATGGAAGGTATAGCCACTGTCGGCTGAAAGCATGGTATTAAAACGCCGGTAAGGAATAAAGCTGCGGAACTTTCCCTGCTGGTAAAGTCCGTTGTTTATATTTTTCACACTGTCCCATTCCCTTGCATAAAAAGCTGCGCCGATGATGAGTTTATTCAAAGGCACATGGATAGAATCCAGGTACCTTATGGCATTATCTGCAGATTGTTTTTGCTTGTTAGAAGAATAAAGCGGCGTATGGTGGCCTGTAACAGTACTGAAACCACTCACAAGGTCATAACTCATCAGGTTTACTTTATCCAGCAACGGCATCACTTTGTCCCATTCAACGGACTCCTCTAAAAATTTATCAAAGCCGCCTGCAGCAAAACTGATTTCGTAAGAAGTGCCAAGCGTATCCCTTAATGTTTTTATCAGTGCAGTAAAATTGGGTTTGTCTTCTGCTTTCCATGCATGGCCGGGGTAACCTTCAATGCCGGGGTATTCCCAATCCAGGTCAATGCCATCTGCTTTAAAATATTCAAGCAATTCTTTTACCGATTGGGAAAATTCATGTCGCCCGGCTTCAGATGAGAACACAGGCGAGCAAAATTCACAGCCACCCCACCCACCCAATGATAGGATTACCTTAAGTTCCGGGTTACGTTTTTTTAAAGTAACAAGTTTATGGATGCTGGCTGAATCACCTGCATTATCAATAGAAAGTTTATTTCCCTTCAGGTGGCCAAAGCTGAAAATAATGTGGGTGAGTTTTTCAACTGCAAAGCTGTCAACAAGTGTGTTGTTGCCGCTGTAATACGCAATAACAGAAAAATTACCTGGTGAGGATGAAGCTGTGCTGTTTTTATCCTCGTTGCAGGAAAACAGCAGAAAAATGATCAATAACAGGCAGCCGGTTTTTTTAAAGTGCATATCTTTTTACAATGAGTGGCGGCAACATTGAAAATGTAATGATAAAAGTGATGGCAACACGGGGCTTGTCATAAAACTGCCCTGAACACTTTCCACTTTTGTGTTCCGGGTACAACCAATGGGGCAATCTGTTCAGAGAACTTCCTGAACTGCGGCTGCCCCATTTCAGTAAGCGCTATGGTAAAATCTTCTAATTTTTCAAATTCATATTCGTCAATAATCAGTGAAGGCGATTCGCCGATATGCCCCACATATACCCTGTTCTTTGATTTGCTGAAATGCGAAGACCTGAATTTCTCAGCGCCCCATTCTTTCATGATGTCAAGCGCCTGTTTTTGTTTGCCAAAAACAATTTCAAGGCTCCACTGGCAGATGTACATAAAAAATGTTTTTAACGATGATGGAAAAGTTAAGCAAAAGAGCTGTACAGATTTCACCCCTCCTAATGAATTTTTCTGAACACTGAAAAGATGAAATAACCTCCCAGTCCGCCGGCCGAATTCAAAATCAGGTCGTCCACATCAAATACGCCAAGACCGGTTAATAATTGAATGGTTTCAAATGCAAGGCTGATGAAAAGAACCATGCCAAATGTTTTCCAGAACTTTTGTAAGCGGGTAAACAATAAGGGCAGGAGGATACCCAATGGTGCAAACCCGATGATGTTGCCTGCTATATTATTTACCTTATATTCTGTTCTCTGTCGGCTCCTGTAAAAAAGCCTGATGGTGGCAAAGGGTTTAAAGTTTGCCAGCTTCCAGCCGCTTTTTACAGCCTGTTGCGCATTGTAACGGGCAAAATAATTTTTATAATGCTGGGGCGATTTTTTAAAAAGGATATTTTTTACAAGCACCAGCATACAGGCAGCAAACAACACCCATAATATTACCCTCGCTGTTTTGTTTTGCATGTACTAGTTAATGGATGAAATGTTTTATGAATAATGGGTTGCAGGGCGTTTTTGTCACAGCAGATCTTTCAGTGTGCTCCATACGGTTTCCGCCACAATTTTATTTCCTTCTGCAGTGGGGTGTATGCCATCCGGCTGATTGAGCTCAGCTACACCGCCAACATCTTCCAGCAGGAAGGGGATTAAAGCGGTTTTATTATTTTCTGCAAGTTTACGGAATACAGAGCGGAATTCATCGGCATACCGCCTGCCCATATTGGGGGGCACCTGCATCCCTGCAATAATAATTTTTGCATCGGGGTATTTTATTCTAACCTGGTCAATGATGGATTGCAGGTTGTTTATGGTTTCGCTTACAGGAATGCCCCTTAATCCGTCATTGCCGCCCAGTTCAAGTACAAACACATCCACCTGCTGGCCCAGTATCCAGTCAATGCGGCTTTTGCCGCCCGCCGATGTTTCACCGCTCAGCCCTGCATTAATTACTTTGTATGGCAGGTTTAGTGAATCAATTTTCTTTTGAATCAATGCAGGAAATGCCTCAGAAGGGTCAAGCCCGTAACCAGCGGTAAGGCTATTGCCAAAAAAAATGATGTTTTTGGTTTTACCCTGCGGCTTTACAGCGGTTTCATGTTCCGGTGAAGCTTCACCGGCGGTATTTTCTTTTGCAGCTTCCTTATTATTACTGCAGCCGGGTGAAATGAACACCGCAATAAAAAAAAGCAATGCGGCGCACAGTTTCTGTGTATCATTAATCCCGGCCATTCGCATAATCATAACATTATCTTTAAACATGTTGCTGTAAGTTTATCAGTTATAAGCCTCCGTGGGCTGCTTCTGCAGCAAAAGTGCCCCGGAGGTTTTTAGAGGCCGCAATTTTAAATATATTAATTTACTGCATTTTACCGGCAGAAACTGAAATGTCATCACAATTAAGGGATAATTAAAATAAAATACGGTGAATACCATTCTTGATGTACGGAGCCTGAGCAAAA
>JANRKT010000324.1:0-17721 GCA_033763355.1 Chitinophagaceae bacterium
GCACCTTCGTAGCTTTGTTCCATCATTAAAGTGAATGATTATGGAAACAAAAATGCCAAAACGCAAATTAGGAAAGAACGGTCCAGAAGTCTCCGCCATTGGGCTCGGTTGCATGGGCATGAGCTTTGGCTATGGCCCCGCTGCTGACAAAAAAGAAATGATAACTCTTATTCATAAAGCTGTTGAAGAAGGCGTCACTTTCTACGACACAGCAGAAGTGTACGGACCTTTTACCAATGAAGAACTGGTGGGTGAAGCGCTGCAGCCATTCAAAGGCAAGGTAATTATAGCTACAAAGTTTGGCTTTGAAATAGACCGGGTACAAAACAAACACGTAGGTATAAACAGCCGTCCCGAAAATATCCGCCGGGTAACTGAGGAGTCCTTAAAGAGATTGAAAACAGATGTAATTGATCTGCTGTACCAGCATCGTGTTGATCCCAATGTTCCGATTGAAGATGTAGCCGGTACAGTGAAAGATTTAATCAAAGAAGGAAAAGTAAAATACTTTGGTTTGTCTGAAGCAGGCGCCGGCACCATTAGAAAAGCACATGCTGTGCAACCGGTTAGTGCATTGCAAAGTGAATATTCACTATGGACAAGACAGCATGAAAAAGAAATTCTTCCAACAATTGAAGAATTAGGAATTGGGTTGGTTGCTTTCAGTCCATTAGGCAGAGGTTTCTTAGCAGGTAAAATAAATGAGAACACAAAATTTGCCGAAGGCGATATTCGCAACACCCTGCCTAGGTATACTGAAGAAGCCCGTATTGTCAATAAAGCATTGTTAGATTTACTTAATCAATTTGCGGCAATAAGAAATACCACTCCTGCACAAATTGCCCTGGCATGGGTATTGGCGCAAAAGCTGTGGATTGTTCCAATTCCCGGTACTACCAAACTGCATCGCCTTAAAGAAAATATTGATGCAGCCTTCATTGAATTATCAGCAGCAGAATTACAGGAAATCGAAGATGCATCTTCACAAATTAAAGTAATGGGCGCCCGTTATACGGAAGCGATGGAGAAGTCAACGGGGCTGTAAAAGCATAAAAGAAACCTTAAGCAGAAGTTTTCTGATTACCTCAGGTCAAAGAAATATTGACAAAATAATTTGATCGCTCACCCCTGATTATATTAACAAAGCAACGGAAAACTGATGATGATACAGAAGCATCTGACTGGGGCTATACTGTAACCTGTCCTCTTCTTTTGCGGTTCTGGTCAACTATTGTACTTTAGCCGTGCAACAAGATTTGCGGCAGCAGGCAGCGGATGTGAACCTGCATATTTCCTGACTGAAATGAACCAAATAAATATCAGAACTGCATTTACAGCGTTGGGGCTTTTGGCAACAACCCAATATGCCCTTGCCCAAATCAATGAGAGCGATACACTGAAATGGCAATTTCGGGTATCGCTGACAGGAAGTTACCAGCAGGGAAACGCAGAAATATTGAATATCCGCAGCAGACTGGAGTTTTTGGTAAGGCCCGATGAGAAATGGGCATTCAAATCACAAATTTCAAGTTTATACACCCAGTTTTTTGATCGTAAAATAGACAATGATATAAACGTCCGCAATTTTTTATATTTTCAGCCGGAACACCGTCTGTATGGTTATATCGCCGCATTTGCATTTACCAACCATCGCCGGAAATTGAAAAGCCGGTATGTTTTTGCTGCCGGTCCCACATGGCAGGCCATTCGTTCTAAAAATTTTATTCTGAAGCTATCTGCCAATATGGTGTATGAAAGCTCTTTGTTCAAAGACACTGTTTTCAACCAGGCAAAATATAACGGGCAGGATAAAATAAACCTGTGGCGTTACTCACTCTATGCAGGCGGCTGGGGTTTTCTGTTCAATAATCGTCTAAGGTTATATTATGAGTTGTTTCTGCGACAGGCATTCAATAACAGCAAAAATTACAGAACGCACCTGGAGGTTGGGTTTGATTTTCCCGTTTGGCGGGGATTGTCTTTTAATACGGTATATACTTCTACCCATGAAAACGTTGTTGTAAAAAATATTAAAGAAGACGACCGGATCTTAACTTTTGGGTTAAGCTACTTATTCAGAAAAAAAATGGATTAGTCTCCCGGCATGGGGTGGCATTGAGCAGGTGGAAGAAGAAGATGCGGAGATGATCCGTACATTATAACCTGTAGTCCTGAAAGATCACAGGGATTATTTATCCTGCATTTTTTTACTACCCGCATAAAAATGGGATTAACCGGAAAAAATTTCTGAATTATCATTACAAATCCTGCACAGTTCACACCTGTTCATGTATGTATTGCCGCACAGGTTAAGGCGTTTCAGCGGTAATATCATGTACCATGAATATTCAATTCTTCTGAAAAACTATTTTATAACGGGGTGGGTGTAATAGTAAGAGGCTATTGCTTCAGCCAGGCCAGGTTAAAACGGTAATACAAATTACTGCTCAGCACGTGTATGGTATTATCGGGAGACTGTGTGGCGGCAAGATAGCCTTTGGGTTCTGCATGGCTGCTGTCCATCCTGAAGTCGCCCGTCCATGCACCGCCATTCAATAAACGATCTTTGCCATCGGTAAGTAATTTTTTTACGGGCCATGTACGGCCTTCATCAAAAGAAAGTGCAGCAAACAAACCGTACCCTTTCAATTTTTTTCCGCCTTTAACCGTGAACCACATCCCCTCCTCTGCTGCTTTGCCGGGGCTGTGTGTAAATGACAGCAGCAGCATGGGCCCTTCGTTTAACCGCATCAGCGCCAGGCGCTGTCCGCTTTCAATAGAAGCAAATTCAGACGGGTAATACTTCCAGCTTTTACCCATATCATAAGAAATACTCATGGGCATTCTCAAAATGCCATTCTCCGTTTCAATGTTATCGTTCCTTCCCAATGCAAATAAACTTCCGTCTTTTCTTTGCACCACTCCCGCATGGATGCCTGCAATCAGCCCGCCTGTATTGCCTTTTTTGAAAACAGGCGTATCAGCTTTGCTGTAAGATATCTCCCAGTTTTTTCCATTGTCTTTACTGATGTGCAGAACAGTTCCGCCATAAGGGCCGGGCACGGCATCGCATGGTTGCAGCAGCCAGCCTTCTCTGGTTTGAAACATTCCCGCAATTACCTGGTGGCGCATCGCATGTTCAGCTGCAATGATGCCCGGTTTGCTCCAAGAGGCGCCATTGTCTTTGCTTGTCCGCATTACTATTGCCAGGTTCTGCCAGTCGCCTGCAGCTTCAACTCCGTTAAGATGGTACAATGTTCCCTTCTTATCATAAAAAAGCGATGACCCAGTCATATTCCTGTCGGGCACTTTAAAAAACAAAGATGCAGTATCCCATAGCGGCAGGCTTTTGCGCAAACGGCTTTGCAGGATAACCATTTCCCTTCCATGCTCTTCATTGGTTGAAAACCATATTGCAAGTAAATCACCATTGGGCAGCCATGTTATTGCAGGGCAATGGTTGTGTTTATAAAAAGGGGTTTTGTTGTTTGGGATAACATAAGCAACGGGGTCAGCAAAAAATGGTTTGTTGTTTACAGTTGTATTCCAGACAAATTTCTGCTGCGCAACCTTGATTACAGGATTGTTTTGCAAAACAGTGAAAGGTTTTGTTGCAGGCAAATCTGCCTGTACTACACGGAACCCGGTAAGCCAGTGCTTATCCCCCGGCAGCATGGCCATGCGGTTGGCAGAACGCAGGTAATATACCCTAGTATTGTGGCTGCCGCCCCTTGTTACTTTATACAACCCGTTTGTATAACCAACGGGGTCGGTGTGTTCTGCTGAAAGGTAAGGCCCATACCAGTCATAACACCATTCCTCCACATTGCCATGCATATCATACAAACCAAAAGCATTGGCAGGAGTTTGCGCTACTTTTAAGGAAACAGTCTTTGGCACACGGTTGGTCTGCTGGTTTTTGTAATAAACAAAAGCTAATGTATCCCCTGTATAAAAACCTGTTGTTGTGCCGGCACGGCAGGCATATTCCCATTCCGCTTCTGTTGGCAGGCGATAGGTTTTACCTTCTTTTTTTGAAAGCCATTTGCAGAATGCAACCGCTTCATGATAGCTTATAAAAACCACCGCTTCATCATCTTCTTTGGAAAAACCGTTTTTACTGCGTAGCTTTTTATGTGCAGGATCAAATGTTTCGTATTGTTTATTGGTGATTTCCGTTGCCGACATCAGAAATGGTTTTGAAATGGCAACTTCATGCACAGGGCTTTCATCCGCATCCTCACCCCCTCTTTCTGAACCCATGCTGAAAGTGCCTGCAGGAATTTGAACCATCTTTATGGGGGCTGCATTGATATGTTGCGCAAACGAACCTGTGACACAGAAAAGAGAAATACAAAGGAACAGCTTTTCAATTTGCACAAGGCAGGTAATAATTTTAATACACCTCCGCATTGGAAATAACCGGGCATGCTTTTGATGAAGTAATAATGACTTTTATTTTACCGGTTTCAACAGGGTCAATTTTTAATATTCTTTTGTAACCGATGGTAGTGGCTTCAGTTGCTTTATGCCATGCATTGTCTTTCCATACTTCTACGGTAAATGATTTTACCCGCTGGCCGAGCCTGATGTACTCCTGCAGCAAAATGTACTTCACCGTTTGTATTTTACCGAGATGGATTTCAAAACTCCCGGTTGTTACATTATCATTTGTGGCCCAGTATGTGTTTTTATTACCGTCAGTGATGTTAGCAGGAGAAAACATCTTTGCATTGCTGCGGTAACTGCTTGCAGTAACTTTTGCTTTCTTTGCAAGATTAACAGCAAAAGCTTCATTCCATAATTGCCTGAACCCCTGCAATGCCTTTACATCATTTTCATGAAACAGCCCCCTTCTGTCAGGCGGCACATTCAATAACAAAGTAGAACCGCGGCCAACTGATGTAAGATAAATTTCAAATAACTTTTCCGGTGTTTTTACCAGTGAATCTTCCTTTGCATGATAAAACCATCCGGGCCTGATGGAAACATCCACTTCAGCAGGTATCCATTTTGCTCCATCTGCCGAACCTGTATTCAGCAATTCTTCAATTCCGCCCTTACCGGCGAATAAAGTATCCGCTGTAATGGTATTCCAGTTGGTTTCACCCGCAACACCTCTTTCGTTGCCCACCCATCTTACACCCGGTCCTGCATCACTGAAGAAAATAACATTTGGCTCCATGCTGCGCACCAGCTTTAATGTAGCGGGCCAGTCATAATATGTTGCACCGTTTATTCTCCGGGTTTCTCTTGCACCGCCATAATAACCATCGCCTCCGTTGGCGCCGTCGAACCACATTTCAAACACGGGACTGTATTGTGTAAACAGTTCTTTCAACTGGTTGCGGTAATAAGTAATGTAACCAGGCCTTCCGTATTCAGCGTGGTTCCTGTCCCACGGAGAAAGATATACCCCGAATTTCAATCCGTATTTCTTCGCTGCTTCCCTTGCTTCCCTCACCACATCGCCTTTGCCGTTTTTATAAGGACTATTTTTTACCGAATGTTCTGTGTATTTACTTGGCCACAAACAAAAGCCGTCATGGTGCTTGCAGGTTAATATCATTGTTTTAAAACCTGTTTCTTTTAAAACCTTTGCCCATTGGCCTGCATCCGGCTGGGTTGGATTGAAAACAGAAGGGCTTTCATCCCCATAGCCCCATTCTTTATCAGTAAATGTATTGGTGGTAAAATGTATAAAAGCATTCATCTCCATTTCATGCCATTCAAGCTGGGCAGCAGACGGAACAGGTAAAACCGGTTTGGGGGCAAGCAGCTTTGTGTTTTGTGCAAACAGCCCGGTGCTGCATAACAAGCCTGCTGCCAGAATTGCGTACTTATTAAATCGTTTCATCTTTTCACTTTTTAAAAGATTAGTAGCATCGGTAATATTACTATCCGGTATCCCGTTGTTTTAATCAGATATAAGATAAGTTCTTTTTAACCGTGTTAAGCCATAGCCTTGCAATAAGTTCATGGCCGGCGGGCATCGGGTGGATTCCGTCCCATATCCAGTACCCTGCATCGGCCCTCTGTAACGCTTTGTTAAAAGCTTTTTGACAAGGAACCAATATTGCATTAAAATCAACCGCAAGCCGACGAACTATTTTCTGCCTCTCCTCCATTTCTGCAGAATATAAAGCCCATTTTTCCTTTACCCTGCCAACGGGTAAAATAAACGGTTCACACAATACAAACTGAACAGCCGGCAAAGCCTGTTGCGTACGCTGCAGCAATGAACGGTAACCCGACTCAAAATTTTCTTTATCGCATTTTGCGTCACCTTGTAAAAAGGCTTCAAGATCATTTACACCTGCCAGTATGCTAAGTACAGCGGGTTTAATATCCAGTGCATCAGCTTGCCACCTTTCTGCAAGGTCGCTTACTTTATTGCCGCTGACGCCGCGGTTATAAAAATCAAAATTCCTTTCAGAAAAATCGTAACATACCCTGGCTGCTATAAGATAAGCATACCCATGACCGAGTATATGGTTCCAGTCGTTGTTGCGCCCCCTGTTGCCATCGGTAATCGAATCGCCCTGAAATAAAATCACGGCGTCTTTCTTTTTTTCAGCGCTGTTTATTATACCCGGAGCTAAAGCTGCGGCAACATTACCGGCCTGCATAGCGGCAAAACTTCCTGCCGCAAGTTTCTTAATAAATGTTCTTCGTGTGCCCATCTGCTTTTTTACAAAGCTTATGATTTATACTGCGTTTACCTGTTAATTTTTTAAAAAGGCCACTCCGGGAATGGAATGGCCGCATTTAACTCCTGCTATTATATACCAAACATTAATTATTACCGGGCCCGCTGCTGAATGCAAAAGCAAGGGCGGGAATTTTCAAACCATGTTTTTGCAAAGAGGCAGGCAATACAACTTTTACTTTGTTTCCTTCCGCCGCCCATTTTATTGCAGCACCGGTATGCAGCAGCTTCATCTTTGTTCCTTTTTTGGGCACATTACCTGTCCACTCTATTACCGCTGGTATGGGTTTGCCTTCTTCCACACATGCTAACGCATAGGTTGTTACTGCATCCTTTGATTGCGTAAAATAAACATTGCCGTTTTTATAGTTTTCTGCGCACCTTGTATTATAAATGGCTGTTCCGTTCTGTTTCATCCATTCTCCAATTTCCGTCAAACGGCTGATGGCCTCTTCAGGCAATGTTCCGTCTGCCTTTGGCCCTACGCCCAACAATAAACTTCCGCCTTTTGCAACCACTTCAATCAACTGGTGTATTACTTTAGCCGTGGTTTTAAATTTATCATTGGGCACAAAGCCCCATGCATCGCCAAGTGTAATACAACTTTCCCAGGGGTTATCAAGCTTCTTATCCGGCACACGTTGTTCCGGCGTCTGATAATTTTCATAGGGCCCATGTACTGTCCTGTCAACAATAAGCAATCCCGGCTGGGCTTTTCTTGCCATCGCAGCAATCTCAGGCATATCAATATCCTGGCTCCATGCCGGTATGGCTGCACCCCATGAACGCACTTCGTCATTTACAGTTTCTAACGGCCTCACCCATCCGCCATCCAGCCACAAAATATCAATGCTGCCGTAATCATGCATCAGTTCGCTTATCTGATTATACGTGTACTGTTTGAATTTATCCCATCGCCAGGGAAATTTCCTTATGTCGTAATTGTTATTCCTGTCTGGTGTTGCATACAAAGGCCACCAGTAATTCTCGCTGTGCCAGTCAGGTTTTGAAAAATATGCCCCTGTCATCAAACCTTCCTTGCGAAAGGCATCGAATACATATTTCGCTACGTTTGCTTTTGAATTTTTGGCAAACGGGCCATTGGTTATTTTGAAATCTGTTTGCTTTGTATCAAACATGCAAAAGCCATCATGGTGCTTGGTAGTAAATACTAAATAACGCATACCTGCATCTTTAGCTGCCTTTGCCCATTGCTCCGGGTTAAAGTTTACAGGATTAAAATCTTTCTGCAAACCCCAATACCATTTTTTATACTCCCCATAATCCGATGTGCTGTCACGGGTAATCCAGTCTTCGGAACACAAAGACCATGATTCTATAATTCCGGGCACGGCATATAAACCCCAATGGATAATCATCCCGAATTTCTGGTCACGCCACCGCTCCAGCTTTTCTTTTACCAGCGGGTCATCAGGCCACACGTATTGTGCTGATTGCGGGTGAACGTTTTGCTGTGCATAACTGCCTGATGGAGTGATAAACCAAAGCAGCATCAAATAACCATATAGCTTTATCATTTAATCATATCGTTTTATTATTAAGCGCCCTGCCTGTTATTGAATGAAACCCGAGGCAGCATTAGTATTGTGACAATCGCAAGGGAATTGTAACCCCGGTTAAAGAGGTATTTATGCAGGCTTATTTCACATCCCAGAAAATTTTACCGGTACGGATATCTTTATCTTTTACCAGAGCATAAGCGGAGTTATAGGCTGTTTCGCTTGCAGGATAAACAAGCCTTGACGGCGGGGATTCATATCCCGGTAATGATGCAGGAGAGAAACTGAACCGCGGATATTTTGTACGCCTGTACTCAGCCCAGCTTTGAACAGATTGTAAAAAGCCGAAGTGAAGCCATTTTTGCACACTTATTTTTTCAAGTTTATCAGCCGCCGTACCTGTATAATTTACCATGGGGTTCTGTAAAAAAGCATCAACGTCTGCAGCAGCAGGAGGAACAAGCGGCACATGGGTGATATTATTTAAACTGTTTAAATAATAATAAAATGCTATTGACTGCCGTATGGCCATTTCATAAGCTGCTGCTGCATTGCCACCGCCCCACCGTTCGTATGCTTCGGCTTTCAGAAAATTTACTTCAGCGGCGGTAATTACAATGCCGGGCAGTTTACTGTTTACCAAAAAAGTAGCTGAATCAAGTATCGAATAGTAGCCGATGTTCTGCTGCTGCTGGGCGGCACTCATGTTTACGGGAAGCCCCCGGTACTCTATATTGGGAATAAACACATTGTTAACCGTACGTCCGGATTTGTCAAACATAACGGGAATGCGTGGGTCATTTGCAGGTTTCATTACATTATTCAGCATGTATCCCGGTGCGGAATGATTGGTGAGTTCTGTAAGTGCATTGCGCAGGTCATCAGTATAATTTGCAAGGGGCTGCAGCAATATATCAGTAGTTTGCGGTAAGTAACCGGTACTTCCATCGGTTAACGGATGCACCGTGGGATTATTCAAAATATTCATCACCTCATTCTTCGCCCTTGCTTCATCATAAAAAGAAATACGCATCAGTAACCTTAACCGCAAAGAGTTTGCATATCGTCTCCATTGTTCAGTGTTACCGGCCAGCAGGATATCCTGCCTGCTGAAACTTGCCTGTGTGACCGTGGAAAGCTGAGCAAATGCAAAATAATCAGAAGCGGTTTTTAACCCGTCAAGAATGTAATTGTAAACCTCCCTTGCTCCGTCAAACTTTGCCATTACAATTTCCCCTTTACTGCTGATGCTGCCCGCCTCAGTAAAGGGAATGTCGCCCCAGAGGTCAACCATCTGCGATGCCTGGTCTAACATCACCACTTTGGCAGCCTGCAAAAAAACATCCATCTCCTTTTTTTGCTGCTCGCCTTTAGCTGCATTGTATGCAGCTTCAATGGAACGGAAATGGGCCATTACCCCGCCGCCATTTGCTCCCGGGCGGTAAAAATCATTCCAGTAGTCTTGTGTATAACTCGGGTTTTGCTGGTAAACTGAAGTGTTGTTTAAATAACCGGCAGACTGTGTATAAATGCCAGTGTGCATCAAAAGAAAAGTTCGCACATTCCAGTAAGAAGGCCGCACCCTGTCATTATCCAGCATCTCGGTAAAAAATTTTTCTACTGCAGGTTGTGTGGTCTGGTCCGGGTCATTGTACAGGTCAGCCAGTTTCTTTTTACAGCTTGCTCCAACAGCAAAAAGTAAAACAAAAAGGGCAATATGTATTGAGTTTTTATTCATTCAGGTTTAAAAACCGAGGTTTAATGAAAAACCAAAACTTCTGGTTGCCGCCATTGAACCATCGTCAATGCTTTGTCTTGTCCAGCTTGACCCGACCGGCGATTCAGGATCAAGGTTCTTCAATGTGCGGTAAAAATAAAACAGGTTCCTGCCAACAAGTGAAAACTTTACATTTTTGAAATGCATTTTTTGGGCAAGTTTAACGGGAAATGTATATGACAATACCAGTTCCCTTATTTTAATATAGCTGTTATTGTACACCGCCCCTTCATCGTTTAATGCCGCCGGGCCCCAGGCAAACATGTTATAATAATAATAAGGTGCATCCACAATTATTGTATTTGCAGCTTTAGAAACAGTTACCCCCTTCAGTACAATACCATCATGATATACCCTGGAGCCGTTCGGCGCTTTTGCATTGTGGTCAGGCAGCAATACTTTTATGCCATTGCCGTCAATATAGTACGGCAATCCGCCATGTTCAGCATCACGGTATTGCAGTGTGCTTTCATACATTCCTGCACCTGTGTTATACTTTAAAACAGGGGATACCAGTTTTCCGCCAAAGCGGTAATCAACCATTACATCAAGCTTAATGTTTTTATAACTGATGTCGCTGCCCCAGCCACCGCTAATGCGTGGCATTACATTACCAGCTTTTATGTAACGGGTATTGTCCATTACATAAAGCCCGTTTGAACCAATAATATAATTCCCGTCACTGTCTGTAAGACGGGGGTAAACGTAAATGTTACCAACTGTTTCGCTTTCTTCTGCCACAATCCTTATTGCATTCTGCTCCCCCTCGTAATATATTATTTGCCTTACGCCATCGGCCAGTTTTTTAACTTTTGTCCTGCCCCTTGTAAAATTCAACTGTGTATTCCATTTAAAGTTTCTGCCCGATAACAGTGCAACATTCAATGAAAGCTCCAATCCATTACTTTGTAATGTGCCTGCGTTCACCAGTTTTGAAACAGCACCTGTACTTACCGGAACAGACAATTGTACAATCTGGGCAATGATGTGGCTGTTGTAATAAGTAATATCAAAACCAATCCTGTTTTTAAACATCATTATTTCCATGCCCAATTCTGTCTCATATTTATTTTCGGGCCTTACCTGGTTATTGCCTGCATTGGCCTGTGCGCTTAAAGAAGCTACCGGGCCATTTACAGTGGGCAATGTGGTTTGCATGTAGGTAATAGCTGAAGCATATGCAGGGGGTGCATTACCCACCAGGCCATAAGAAGCCCTGAGCTTTCCGTAATTGAGAAACGAAGGAAGTTTAAAGGCCTCAGTAAAAACAAAAGCGGCATTTGCAGAAGGATAGAAATAACTGTTTTTACCGGGGGGCAGTGTGGAGGAATATTCCTGCCGCCCGGTTCCTTCAAAAAAGAAATAATTTTTGTATGCGAGGTTAAAGAAACCGAGGAAAGCGTATTTAATCATTCCGCTGCTGTTAACAGTTACGTTTACCGGTCTGAAAGAATTTTCAAGGCTGAACCAGTTTTCCTTAAGCAAACCACCTGCTGTTGCAGAATACTGGTCGTTGTATTTCTCCTTTCTTGCCTGGTAACCGCCGTTAACTGAAAAATTAAAATTTTTACTGAGTTTTTTTGAATAAGTGAGTAACCCATCCCCATATAATATAGAATACCTTCCGTTTGAAATACCATACATACCTGTACTGTTGCTTCCGTTAAATGCAACGGGGTATTCATTATACCTCCTGCTTTCAATTTTCAGGCTGGTAAAATCGTTACCTATCCTTGCCCGCAGTTTAAAATTTTTGCTGATCTCATAATTGATGGTGAAACTGGTCAGTAGCCTGTCCTGGTCTTCAACTTCGCTGTTACGCAACTGCATCCATAAAAAATCCAGCGTTTCATTTTTCATGGCATATTTAAGCGCTTCATCAGGATTGCGCTGCTGCTGGTTCCACGGCACCCATTTGTAGCCCTGCGAAGTTTTGTATTTATCAAACACAAGGCCCATGTCTTCTGCCCGGCTGAAGAAACCGGAATAAGATGCAAGAATGCGGTTGAGCTGCAGGGGGCGGTTATACACTTTGCTGTTTACATAGCTGGCCACCACATCTGTGCTTAACCTGCTGTTTATTTTATAAGTACTGTTGAAGTTAAATGTATTGCGCTGAAGGTTGCCTCCCTGCTGGATGCCGTTATAATCGTTACGGGTAACAGAAAACCTGTATGCAACTTTCTCGGTACGGTCTGAAACAGCCGCATTGATTATGGAATTAAAACCTGTACGGTACAAATCTTTATAATTATCAGGTTGTGCAACATAAGGCCTCATTTTTCCATCCCACCACATTACTTCCTGCCCTTGCATTTCCGGGCCAAACTGGGCATAAGCATTAAAGTTTGGCCTTACGCTTTCATATACGCCGTCACCATCAGCATCAACCTGCATCCACCCTTCTTCGGTTGCACCTTCAGCAAGATTGGTAACCCTGTCGTACCCGGGTCCATATATATTCTGGAACCGTGGCAAAAAAGCGGCTTGTTCTATGGTACCTGTATAATTTACTTCAACACCAAGACCCTGCTTATGCGAACCTTTTTTGGTTGTTATTACAACCACACCGCTTGCAGCTTCGGAACCATATAATGCCGTGGCGCTGGCCCCTTTCAAAATGCTGAGGTTATCAATATCAGCCGGATTGATATCAAGTATCCCGTTGCCCCTTATGCGCTGGTCATCCCAGTATCCCTGGTTATTAATACCATTCACCCCCTTTTCGTTGGAATTGCGTATAACAACCCCATCAACTACAAACAAGGGCTGCGAGTTAAAGTTAAGTGAGTTCAGCCCCCTTACCTGCACCTGCACAGCACTGGTGGCGCCACCCGGCGCTGCAATAATTCTTACACCCGGCGCTTTGCCATATAAAGCTGATGCGAAATTGGTATTGCCGGAAGAAGTAAGTTCCTCAGCGGAGATTGTACTTATGGAATAACCTAATGACCTTGAATTTTTTTTCACCCCAAGGGCTGTCACCACTACTTCATTCATTGAACGGTTCGCCAATAAAAGCTGTGCACTAAGGTTGCCTGCAAGTGCATCATCATCAACTATAATCTCCTTCGGTGTGTATCCAACAGAAGAGAATTCAAGCACATCGCCTTTTGAGCCTTCAATATAAAACTCTCCGTTGCTGTTTGTTGCAGCACCCCTGCCTGTTCCTTTCACAAATACATTTACATCTGGTAAAGCTTCACCGTCAATAGTACTTACTTTTCCTTTTACAATCCTCAGCAATGGTTTTTCTGTAAGGAGGGAATCAGGCTGGTTAACCGCCGTAGTTATGCCCTGCCTGGCCTGCTCAGGCAGGTTTAGAGGTGTGCTGCCCTGTGGAATGATAACAAATGTTTTTTCATTGAGCTTCCTGAACTTTAAACCGGTATTCTTCAATAAATCACCCAGTATTTTTTCAGGCAACTGGTTTTCATCTGCAACCGGTGTTACGAATATATCGCCGAGCGATGCATCTGAAATAAAAAAATAAATACCTTTTGTCTTGTTTAACTGTTTAAGAACATTAAATAGCTTTTGTTTTTGCCCGGTGGTATCGGCAGATGAATTCCGGTAACTGCTTTTTATTTGCTGAAACCGGGGTTGCTTTTTACTGCTGACAATGCTGTATTGGGCTGATGATGGTTTGATTATAAACAATAACTGAACTGCAATTAAACACCTTACAAGAAAATGTGAACAGCCCAATTTCCTCATTATGCAGACTTTTAAGGGTTATTAACACATTCCCTTATTTTTTCCTGATCAGGATTTCCTGTTCAGTTCTTTCAATCTCAAAGTTCTGGGAAACTTCAAGAGAGTTTAGAAAAATATCCAGGTTATCATTTGGAAAAATACCTGATACCGGAGTTGATGCAACTGCATCACCGGCCAGCGTAACTTTTATACCATAAACTTCAGTAATGGAAGAAGCTACGTCTTTCATAGGGGTTTTTTCAAAAATAAACTTGCGTTCCTTCCAGGCTATAACAGGCGTATCGCTTATATATTTTCTTTGAAGTTCCTCATTTACGTATGCCACATACTCACCCGGTTTCATCTGCAGTTCCTTTCCACCGGCCGACCTTACCGTTATACTTCCTTCTCTAAGCAATACACTGTTCAGATTGCTGCGGTTGGTTACGTTAAACTGTGTGCCGGTAACAATTACATCAAAATTACCTGAGTGCACAATAAACCTGCTTTGTTCAGCAGTTTTTTGTACAGTAAAAAAAGCCTCTCCCTCAATCCAAACTTCCCTGTCGGCGCTTTTTTTATACTTAATCTCTGTATTGGCATTTAAAGCTACCATAGAACCATCGGGCAACACTTCATTCCTTATCTCACCAAATTTTGTTGTTAAAGCAGAAATACGCTGCTGATTATAGTACTGCCACCCACCCCAGCCTGCAACAAAAATAAAAATGGCTGCTGCCGCCGCCCACCATACTGATCTGCCCCGCCTGATTGCTATTACAGGGGTTATTGCCGGTTCGTTTATTTTTTGCATCAACCGCTGTTCCGCCCCATTTATCCTCTTGCTATCTACAGGTTGTTCTTTCAGACTTAGTGTTTTGAGCAACACGATCGCTTCATCAGCCAGTTTTTGTTGTTCAGGGTTGCCGGCAAGCCGCTTGTCCCATGCAGCCACATCCACAGGGTTGGTCTTAAAATACCAGGCAAGAAAACTCTCGTCGGTCAGCAATTCTTCAACCTGGCTTAATGATGGGTTCATAAAGTATGTTTCACTGTTAAAATTAGTACCCCCCGGGCAATTTTTGTAACCTATTTTTTCTGGCTTTTTTATAATTTACCGCCTGAATTGCGCCGCCTGGTGCCAACTGGCAACGGTTACAGGTCTAAACTACTGCTGATAAGAAAAATTTTGATTTCAAACAACCCTGATATTACACTCTGGAATGCCTTTAAAAAAGGCGACAGCGGGTCATTTGAGTTAATATTCCGCAAATATTACGGCCCCCTTTTGCAATATGGCTGCAAGCTTACCAGGGATGAGGAACTACTGGAAGACTGTATCCAGGAACTCTTTACCGAACTATGGCAAAATAAAAGCCAGACGGATGTGTTTTCAGTAAAAGCCTATCTTTTCAAGGCGCTTAAATACAAACTATTCCGTGCCCTGCAAAAAAAATACGCTTACAGATCTGCAGCTGAACCTGCCGATTTATTGTTTGAACTAAGCCACGAAACTTTCATTGTAAGCAGGGAGGAAACCGAAGAAAGAAAAGAAAAGGTTATAAAAGCACTCGACCAGCTTACCAGCCGCCAAAAGGAAATCATTTACCTGAAGTTTTACCAGGGGCTTGGTTATGACGAGGTAAGTGAAATTATGAACATCAATTACCAGGTAGCCCGCAACCTGCTGTACCAATCCATCAAATCCCTCAAAAAAATATTAACCGGGTTTTCTGCTCTGCTGGTATTGCTGAACCAATAAGTATGTGCCTGGTTGAAAATATTAGTCATTCCACTGTCTTGTTGTTAAAAGGAATATCCGCACATCCTGCAATATAACTGTACATCAGCATTTCTGACTTTTAACTCAATTTTTTGAGCCGGGGATGTTCCCTTTTCTGCTGTTTTACGTCTATTATTCTGATGGCACTAAAATCTTGTGTATGGAAAAGAATACTGTACAAAAGGAGATATTACTGCTGACAGGAACAACATTTTCTTCAAGGCAGTACCAAGACAAAGACGACCCCGGTAACTCCCGGAACCTCTCACCCGCAGAACAATTAGAAGAAGCTTGCTGGAGCGGTTTGCTTTATGATATGCTGCCCGAAGTATTTGGCCAGCCCGCCGCCGATGAAAAAAAATTATACATGTGGGAAATAAAGGAAGGAAAATCTTTTCTTGAAGTTGAACTGGGCGAATTTCCTGAGGAAAAAGACAAATACTTTTCAATTGATCCTTATTCATTCCTTGAAACTAAAATTTTAAGCTAAATAAATAATCCAGACCTCTTCAATTCGTTTTGCCTGCAGGTTTTCTATCATTAATTGACAAGGCAAATCGTTATTTCATCTTCCATATTTCCGTCCCTGCCAGTAAAAAACAACCCAATCCGTAATCTTCAAAGTCGGGTGTTTTATCATAACCCAGCGGCTGGCCATCTTTAGGTTCTTTACCAGTTCCCTGCACGTATCCCAGTTTGCCACCCTTATGAACACATTCTTTTACCATCGCATTCCATGCTTTGGTAATAATAGGGAGATAAGTTTTTCTATCAAGTAAATTATTATTAATTCCCCATGCCATACCATAAATAAATAAAGATGTTCCACTGAGTTCTTTACCACCATAGTTGGTTGCGTCATGCAAGCTCACATTCCAATAACCATCTTCCCGCTGAATGGAAGGAAGTACTGATATCATGTCCTTAAAATCCTGCAGGTATTCTTTGTAGTGCGGATCGCTTTTAGGTAAAGCCTCCAAAGTTTTTACCAATGCAGCCACCACCCATCCGTTACCACGGCTCCAGTAACAATCTTGTCCATTGGGTTCTTTGTAAGGAGGCACAAAATCTTTATCCCTCCACCATAGTTTATCAGCAGGATTATATAAACCATTACCGCCATGTTTGTATTTGGTAAAAGCGTACATGTCGTACATTCTATTGAAATAACTCGTGTCGTTGTAAAGATTTCCCAACTTTACAAACACAGGCATCGCCATTTGTAAGGCATCAATCCAGTTCCAGTCATCTACCTTAGTGGTAAGCTTCATCGAATCAATTGATGCTTTAATATCTCTCACTCTTTCCTGGTGCTGTTTATTGTCCAGCAGGTACAGATCAATATACGTTTGACCGCAGCAATGGTTATCTGCATTTCTTGTTTTGATACCGCCACGCAAACCCCATTGATGTTTTTCGCCCCATTGCAAAGCATAATCATAATAAGCTTTTTGCCTGTCAATTGCATATAAGGCCATCAGTCCCTCATAATATACTGCCCGTGTCCAGATATTGGAAGGCCTTTCAATATTGGTAAAAATGGGTTTGCCTGCATCAGGCCATTTATTCATGAAGTATTGATTGGTGAGGCGAAGTGTTTTTATAATACTTTTTTTGGAAGGAAGTTTTTGCGCCTCCATTTTTAAAAGAAAGCCAGACGCTAACAACAACAGGAAAATTTTTTTCATCTCAATAATTTTTTGATACAAATATTTTACAAAGCGTTGCCTTAGTTGCTTCATTTCATCATCTGTCTATTTTGTAGCAACTTATTGTCAAATCATTTTTGCAGTGCAGCCAGTTCATCTTTTGTAATAGTAAATACAGTGCCATGGCGAATACCATTTGGCATTTGTATCTTATCAGAAATATCTGTCCAGCTTACCAGGTCTTTGGATACAACAGCTCCGTACTTGTGTTCAGTGTATTTATCAAAATAAACAATCCATTGATCACCGATCTTAATGGCTGTCGGGCCTTCAGCCCAATAGTTGCCGGTAATTGGAGCAGATGGCTTGCTATATCCTCCGGTTAATTTTTTACTGGTAGCAATCCTTATATTTTTTTGCGGTGGATACCTTGTTTCATCTTTTAAAAACATAATGTATTTTTTTCCGTCCTGTACAATGCTGGCGTCAATTACATTAAATCCCCTGTCGTATAACATTTTTGTATGACTGAAATTTTTAAAATCGCCGGTAATGACATAGTACATCCGGTGATTATATTTTGCATC
>JANRKT010000325.1:0-14434 GCA_033763355.1 Chitinophagaceae bacterium
GCTTTAGGTTTTCATGGCGTACACAGGTTTAACAGGGGGCGGGTTTGTAACGCCGCCAGACTGCTGTTGAATATGTAACTTTGTGCACTTTTAGGGTAAGGCAGGCAAATATAAACGGATTGCCTGCAAAAATCAACCCAATTTAAAAGCAGACCGAATGATGACTTCCGCTGAAATAAGGCAGCAATTCCTGGATTTTTTTAAATCGAAAGGGCATAACATTGTACCCTCCGCACCAATTGTGGTAAAAAACGACCCCACCCTGCTGTTTACCAACGCAGGCATGAACCAGTTTAAGGATTATTTTCTTGGCAACAGAAAGCCGCCGCATACAAGGGTGGCCGATACGCAAAAATGCCTCCGCGTAAGCGGCAAACACAACGACCTTGAGGAAGTGGGAGTGGACACCTATCACCACACCATGTTTGAAATGCTGGGCAACTGGAGTTTCGGGGATCCTGTCCAGCCGCAGTCAGGATATTTTAAAAAAGAAGCAATAGAATGGAGCTGGGAACTGCTTACAGAGGTGTATAAAATTCCCAAAGACAGGCTATATGTAACCGTTTTTGAAGGCGATGCCAGAGAAAACCTGCCCAAAGATGATGAAGCTTTTGGCGAATGGAAGAAATGGATTGCCGGAGACCGCATTCTTTTGGGCAATAAAAAAGACAATTTCTGGGAGATGGGGGATACGGGCCCCTGCGGCCCTTGTACGGAAATACATGTGGATTGCCGCCCTGATGAGGAAAGAAAAGCTGTGGATGGGAAAACTTTGGTGAACAACGACCATCCGCAGGTGATTGAAATATGGAATAATGTATTTATGCAATTTAACCGCATGAAAGACGGCAGCCTTGAACCCTTACCGGCCAAACATGTGGATACGGGGATGGGGCTGGAACGGTTAGTGCGGGTGTTACAAAACAAAACAAGTAACTACGATACGGATATTTTCACCGGCACTATTGAGGCTGCTGAAAAGATTGTAAATAAAAGTTACAAAGAACTTCAGCGACAGGAACTTTCTGAGAACCCACCTTCGGGGGGCAGGGGGTCTATTGCCTTCAGGGTAATTGCTGATCACATCCGTGCTATTGCCTTTACCATTGCAGACGGGCAATTGCCTTCCAACACCGGCGCCGGTTATGTAATACGTAGGATTTTAAGAAGGGCGGTACGATACTATTACTCTTATCTTGATTACAAACAGCCGTTAATTTATCAACTGATGCCGGTACTTGCGGAGCAATTCAAAAATGTATTTCCTGAATTACATCTGCAGATGGAGTTTGTAAGTAAAGTGGTAAAGGAAGAAGAGGAGGCGTTTTTGAGGACATTGGAGCAAGGAATAAAAAGGTTTGAAGAATATGTGAGGGAGATTCGAAAAGTAAAATTGATTGAGGGGAATATTAAATCAGAAATAAAGGAATTCCCGGGCTACGAAGCATTTGAGTTATATGATACTTATGGATTCCCATTAGATCTGACAGAATTGATGGCAAAAGAAGCAGGCTTTAAAAGTGTAGAAGTTGCAGAATTTAATTTTCATTTACGTGAGCAAAAAGAACGTTCCCGAGCCGCCACAACATTAGATGCCGAAGACTGGGTTGCATTGGGTGAAAACGGCAGTACAAATTTTATTGGGTATAAATCACTCCAGACAGAAACCAAAGTGGTTAAATACAGGAAAGTAAAAGCCAAAGGAAAAGAATCGTTTCAACTGGTGCTGGATACCACACCTTTTTATGCCGAAAGCGGCGGACAGGTTGGCGACAGCGGCGTTCTGATGTTTGACGGCGAAGAGATAAACATCACCGATACTAAAAAAGAAAATGACCTCATCATTCATTTTGCAGAAAAACTGCCGGTGAACATTACCGCAATGGTATCGGCAAAAGTGGATGCAGCAAGGCGAAAAAAAATAGTTGCACACCATACTGCCACGCATTTGCTTCATGCAGCTTTAAGAAAAGTGCTGGGTGCACATGTGGCCCAGAAAGGCTCATTGGTAAATGAGGAACATCTGCGTTTTGATTTTTCCCATTTCGCAAAAATGACAGATGAAGAGATCGGTAAAGCGGAAAAACTGGTAAATGAAAAGATAAGGGAAAACATTCCGGTAGTAATAAAGGAAATGCCCAAAGAAGAAGCCCTTGCTATGGGCGCCATGGCATTGTTTGGTGAAAAATATGCAGATGTGGTAAGGGTGGTGATTATTGACCCTGGTTATTCCGTTGAGTTATGCGGCGGCACGCATGTTGGCGCAACCGGTGAACTTGGTATTTTTAAAATAAAACATGAAACTGCAATAGCTGCGGGTGTAAGAAGGGTGGAAGCGGTGAGCGGTGAAGCGGCAGAGGAATATGTAAAGTCAGAAACCGAGACATTAAAAAAAGTAAAACAAATGCTAAAGAATCCGCCTGATATAATAAAAAATATTGAAAAGCTTATTGAGCAAAAAAATGAAATTGAAAAAAAGTTGGCAAATATAGAATCATCACAAGTTCCTCAATTAACTCAGAGTATTATAGATAATCATATTGAACAAATAGGTAGATATAAATTCATAAGTGCTATAGTCGATGCGCATACATTTGAGGTGTTAAAAAAAGTTGTTTTTTCAATAAAAGCAAAGCATAAAGATTCGTTATTAATAATTTGTGCTGAGGTCAATAAAGTATTTGGTTTTTTTATTCATGCCAATACAGAAAAAGATTCTTTTATGTTTTATAATTTAGATGTAGAGAGGATTATAGGGACAGTAGAAAAGAATATGTTGGAGAGATATTATGGCGGTAATAAACTGGAAATTCAAGGTTCTGCGAAATTTAATATTGATAAAAAGGAAATTTATAAGCAACTTCAATTGGCAGGTAGAAACGCTATTGTAGATTTAAATTCATCTCAGGATGCAATTGAAAATTACTTTAATGCTAATAGCTAAATTCATTGTTTTTCCGGAGGGCCTGATTGGTTTATTAGTTATGCGATTCACACCGTATAACTTATGGCCGCATAATACTGCTTTGCATAATCAGCAATTAAATGGGCTTTATCCAACCCGTTAATAATTCTCCGGGCATTTACCCAATCCTCTTTTTGCGCATTGAAATAATCGCTGAGTTTCTTTTTGGTAAATGAGCCATTCATCATCCCGTAAAACAGGATCTTTGTAGCATAAGCTGTGTTCAGCGCCAGTTCCGGTTTGTTTACAAGGTCGGCCCCAAGCACTTTGCCCATTTTTTCATAGTTGGTTTTCCATGTAAGTTGTACAAATCCGCGGCCATAATAAGCCTTTCCGGTTATAGGGTCGGGCTTGCCATATAATTTTCCTTTTCCTTTGCCATATTCTTCAATGGGCTGCATCGTCCTGTCGGTTTCATGGTGGGTGGTGGCCAGCATATAAGCCAGCCAGCGGTCATCTTTTTTGGCGTAATTTTTTTCCCATTCATTCAGTATGGCATTCAGTCGGTTTACCTGTGGCTGCGTAAGCTTGCCGGAGAAAAGATAAGTTCGTACATGGTCGAAGAAGAATTTGTGATTGATCATGGCAGAAGATATTCACCTGAAATTACATTAAGCCGGGATTCCCGGCAATAACCTGTTGGTAGTATGCCGCCCGCCGTTCATGTAAAAGCTTTTTTTAACACTTCCGAAAGATTTCGTAATTCAGAAACTTTTTCTATATTTGATCTACTAATTATTTCGTACATAAAAAATTTTCAATTATGAATAAGCTGTCACGTTTGCTTTTGCTTGCTGTAGCAGCAAGCGGCATCTTTATGGTTGCTGCTGCACAGGATAAAGAAAAAACAAAAACAAAACCCGGTAAAAAAGAAGAAATCACCATCCGCAAAAGAGGGGACGGGGAGAAAATGACTATTGTAATAGACGGTGAGAACATTACAGTAAATGGCAAGCCCCTTGCAGAATACAGCGGTGATGATATTGTTATCAGGAAAAAGAACATTGAAGGTTTGGTAGCGCCTTATGCTTACAGTTCACCTCGTATTTCCATAACTGCCCCGCGTGGCGGGTGGAATATGGCCCCCGGAATTCCGAAAGTGTATTCGTTAATGGGCAACAGGGCATTCCTTGGTGTGGTTACTGAAAAGGGAGAGGATGGCGTTAAGGTCAAAGAAGTAATGAAAGAAAGCGCTGCGGAAAAAGCGGGATTAAAAGAAGGGGACATTATTACAAAATTGGGCGACAAAAAAATTGAAGATTCCGATGACCTTTATAAAGCCGTAAGCGACCATAAACCCGGCGATGAAGTGGAGTTGACCTACCTGCGCAATAAGAAAGAAACAAAGCTTAAAGTAAAACTCGGGGAGAACAAATCATCATTTGGCGGCACATTTAACTTCCGGAGCCCCCGTTTGGAAGGTTTGGCGCCGCTTGACGGGCTGACCCCATGGAGTGAAGATCATTTCTTCAACTGGTCTGACCACCGCAGGCACAGGCTGGGCATACGCATACAGGATACGGAAGATGATAAAGGCGTAAAAGTGCTTGAAGTAGAAGAAGAATCACTGGCCGCTAAAGCAGGCATTAAAAGAGATGATGTAGTAATTGAAATTGATGGCAAAAACATTAAAGATGCAGATGATGCCCGTGAAGCGCTGGCGGATGCAAGGGAAAAAACAAGTTATTCAGTTAAAGTATTGCGCAGCGGCACACCCGTTACGGTTGAAATTAAGGTTCCTAAAAACCTTAAGAAAGCCGACCTGTAAATTTTTGTTAGTTTTCTCATGTCTTGATGTAAGCGTTCCACTTCTGCGGAACGCTTTTTTTATTCTATTACTCATTGTTAAATACTACAAGTAAGACTTGAAGAGTACACTGTCGCTGTCGGTGTTTTCGCCGCCAGCGACAACACGCCTGCGTTGGTGCCTGCCTGTCCGGGAGGCAGGTCCTCACCAACGCTTTTTGATGAACGAAACTGCCGTTGCCCCCATTATGCTTACCTTTGCAGCTCTTTGGAAAGAAGCAAAATGTCAGCAGGCATAGACAAATATGAAGCAGTAATTGGTTTGGAGATACATGCCCAGTTACTTACCGAAAGCAAACTGTTTTGCGGCGACAGTACCCGCTTTGGCGCTGAGCCCAATACACAGGTAAGCCCCATTACCCTGGGCCATCCCGGCACTTTGCCCAAACTCAATAAAAAGGCTATTGAATATGCCATCAGGATGGGCCTGGTTTGCCATTGCGATATTGCACATTACAATTACTTCGCAAGAAAGAATTATTTCTATCCGGACCTTCCCAAGGGTTACCAGGTCTCGCAGCATACCACACCAATTTGTAAAAATGGTTATGTTGCTGTGCAGGTTGGCGCTGTAAACAAAAAAATCAGTTTAACAAGGATACATCTTGAAGAAGATGCAGGGAAAAGCCTGCATGATGTAAATGATGATTACACCTGCCTTGACTATAACCGTGCAGGCGTTCCGCTGATTGAAATAGTGAGCGAACCTGATATAAGGAGTGCGGAAGAAGCGTATGCTTATGTAACAGAAGTAAGAAAACTGGTAAGGTGGATTGGTATATGCGACGGCAACATGGAGGAAGGAAGTTTGCGCTGCGATGCCAACATCTCTGTTCGTTTGAAAGGTGAAGAAAAGCTGGGAACAAAAGTTGAGGTAAAGAACCTGAATTCCATCCGTAATGTAAAGAAAGCGATAGAAGTGGAAGTGGCCCGGTTAGTAAAAATTGTTGAAAGCGGAGGAACGGTAATTCAGGAAACCAGGAGTTTTGATGCATCAAACGATACCACTTTTGCCATCCGCACCAAGGAAGATGCAGATGATTACCGGTATTTCCCCGAGCCCGACCTTACACCGTTTCATTTTACAGAAGAATTTTTAGAAGGAATAAAAAAGCAATTGCCTGCATTGCCTGATGAGTTGATGAATAAATACATCAATGAGTTTAAATTACCGGAGTATGATGCCCGTGTAATTTGCGAATCAAAAGAAACATCAGATTATTTTGAGAATATAATTGCTGTTTATCTCCCCTCTCCACTCAGTGGAGAGGGGCAGGGCCTGCCTACCGGACAGGCAGGGGTGAGGTATAAAGCCGTGGCCAACTGGTTGCTTGGCCCGCTTAAATCATACTGCAACGAAAACAACCTTTCTTTTTCTGATATCAGGGTAAATCCCGCAAACTGGGCACAATTGATTGAAATGATTGAATCGGGGAAAGTAAATTTTTCTGCCGCTGCACAAAAAATTTTACCTGTACTGGTGCAGGAAGAAAATACGGATCCGCTGCAGGTGGCAACAAGGTTCAATATGCTGCAGGATTCAAACACTGATGTTATCAATAAATGGATTGAAGAAGCCCTTGCCAAAATGCCTGATAAAGTGGCTGAATACCGGAAAGGGAAAAAAGGCCTGATTGGTTTATTTGTGGGCGAAGTAAAAAAGATATCACGTGGAAAAGCCGACCCCAAACTCACGAATGAACTTTTACTTGAAAAGCTGAATCAATTATAAATAAAAAATATGCAGAAGGTTTTTTTTGTAACGTTTGCCGCCATTGTTTTTTTCATTTCATGCAAGCAGGAGAACGATAACAAAACAGAAATATCCGGGGTAATTACCAATAACCCGGAAAAGCAAACAGTTTACCTCGACATTTTTGAATTTGGAAGCCAGGCGCCAACCATTACCGATACTGCCCTGCTGGAGCCGGGAAATGCAAAGTTTGTATTGAAAGGCCTTGCCCCAGCCGAATCAGTTTTTCGCCTGAGGTTTCAGAAAGACGGGTATTTTGCTATGCTGGTAAACGATCAAAAGAAAATTTCATTCAACGCCGACTGGAAGAAATTTGAGAATTATACAACCAATTCAGCATCCAGCATTTCATTTAAAAATCTGCTTGATGGTTTCAACAACCGCCTGGTAACAATTGATTCTTTCAGGCAGGTTGTCCTTTCACTAAAGCAGCAGAAAGATCAGGACAGTGCTTACAGGGAAAGTGAAAACCAGTTTAATTCAACAGTAAACGGAGTTATCAGTTACCTGGTCAATTATGCTGATACCACCAAAAGTTCAGCCGTGGCACTTTATACGGTAGGCATTTTAAAACAGCAGGTTGATCCGCAGGAACTGAAGCCATTGATGGCAGGCCTTGCAAAAAGATTTTCGCTGAATGCTGCTGTTAAAAAACAAACCGATGAATATTTTGCTATAATAGCAGGCCTGGAGCAAAAAGAGCAGGGCCTTGATGGTAAGCAGGCCCCTGAAATCAATTTACCTGATCCATCAGGGAAAAAAGTTGCGCTAAGTTCCTTTAAGGGAAAATATGTCCTGGTTGATTTTTGGGCAAGCTGGTGCAGGCCGTGCAGGGAGGAAAACCCCAATGTGGTGAATGCGTATAATCTTTTTAAAGAAAAAAACTTTACCGTGTTTGGCGTTTCGCTTGACAGGACAAAAGATGCCTGGGTACAGGCCATTCAGCAAGACGGGTTAACATGGACACATGTAAGCGACCTGAAATTCTGGGACAGCGAAGTGGTAGGGCCTTATGGTATAGAAGGTATACCATTCAATGTTTTGCTTGACCCGCAGGGAAAAATCATTGCAAGCAATTTAAGGGGCTCCAACCTGCATAAAAAGCTGGCGGAAGTGGTGAAGTGATGTTTTGTTGGAGAAATAAGTTTTGTGGTAAATAAAAAGCGCCGCATCAATAAAGTTGAGGCGCCTTTTTTTGGCGGGGCTTCTATAAATTATTTCCTGCCAGTGTTGGTGCCAGCCTTTCCGGCAGGCAGGTACTCACCAGCGCTTTGATATTTTTAAAGCCCTGATGGCATTATTTTAAAGTTTTCAGCTTGTCATAATCAAGGCTTTTGGCAGCGTCTTTTACCGCATCAAGGCCTGTATTATCCCCTTCAACAGAAATCAGGAAACGTTCACCGCTTAGAAATGTAAGCTGGTACTGGTTATTGTATTTTTTATAATTCTCCACGGCTTTCGATCCCATGAACTCGGTGGTTTTAGTATAACCGTCTTCGCTTTCCTGCTGCATGTTCATCCGCATAAAAAAGTTCATACCGTAAAAAGCGGCGCCTGCTTCCCCGGCGCAGTCATAAATCATCACTTTTAAATCAGTGGTATCATCTTTTTTGTAAGTGGCTTCGCCAACAGCAAAGCCCATATTATTGGCTACATTAAACCTGCTCCGTTTTACCCCGAGAAGTGTTTCCGGAAGAAAAGATTTTAATGCATCAGTGCTGAGCGGCGTAAGTTTTTTCAGTTCTTCTGTTTTATCACCCATTGATTCAGCAGCCTTGGCCAGTTCTGACAGACCGCCTGCAATACTGCCGGCATCTGATTTTTCTTCGGCTTTGGCTTCATCGGCTTTTTTATCAGCCGTTCCGCCACCACATGCCGCAAGCATAAATGCCGCAGCAAAAATTAATATTAGTTTGCGCATAATGGTAAATTGAATGGTTAAGTGTAAGGCAAGGTAGAGAAAATGTATGGCATGGACAACATACCAAAAAAGGGATAATGGGGTTTCATCTGCAACGATTGACTTTTCAATGCTATTTTTGCCGGATGACGGGTAAAGATGTGCTTATTTTATTCCGGGTGACTTTATTGTTATTTTTCTTTTTTTGCATCAATGATGTTTCATCACAAACACCAAAGCAGGTTAGTTTCCCCCAATCCTTTACCGGCCACTGGAAGGGCACACTCACATGGTCTTCCAATGGCAGGCCGCAGCAGCATACTGAAATGCAGCTCATCATCCGTTCAGCAGATACACCCCGGCATTACACATGGCAAATTATTTATGGCAGGGATGAAAAGGATAACAGGCCTTATTTATTAAAGCCGGCAGACAGCTCCGGTATTCACTGGGTAGTGGATGAGCGAAATGGCATTGTGCTGGATGGCTTCTGGATAGGCAACCGGTTTACCGGGGCCTTTGCAGTTGGCGGCAATACGATTTTAGACGCTTACTGGATAGAAAACAATAAACTTCATGTTGAGTTTTTTTCTTACCGGCAGCAGCCCCTCAATACAAGCGGTAAAGGAACCGAGGAGTCGCCTGTTGTAGAAAATTACCGCATGAACAGTTACCAGAAAGCGGTGTTAACTAAAATACAGCATGTAAAACCCAAAATGAAGAATATAAAATGAAGAGAAACCAGCTTATTGCAGTTTTGTTATTAAGCGGAATGATTTTATTTTTTCATTCCTGTTCGGTAAACAATGTAAAGCAGGACGACAGCCTGAAGAAATTTTTTGATGAACAAAAAACCGAAGGTTGTTTTGCCATGTTTGATAACAGCCGGGGGGAGTTCACGATTTACAACCTCAGGCGTGATACATTGCGCTACACACCGGCATCTACATTTAAAATTGTAAACGCCCTTATTGCAATACAAACAGGCCGCATACTCGATGAAAAAACAATTATACCATGGGATGGCGTTACAAGGGAGCGTAAAGAATGGAACCAGGACCTTACGCTGGAGCAGGCTTTCCGTTATTCATCGGTTCCGCATTTCCGGGAAATAGCAAGGCGCATCGGCAAAGACACGATGAAAATATGGATAGACAGCCTGAAATACGGCAACATGAATATGGGGAATACCGTTGACAGCTTCTGGCTTGATAACAGTATTAAAATTTCGCCTGATGAACAATTAGGGCTGGTAAAAAAACTTTACTTCAGGCAACTGCCATTCAGGGACAGCGTTCAGGCAAAGCTTAAAAAGATGATGATACAGGAAAATAACACCCAGTACCAGTTAGCTTATAAAACAGGATGGGGCTTTACTGAAAATGGCAATGCCCTTGGCTGGATAGTGGGGTGGATTGAGGAGAACCGGCATGTTTATCCGTTTGTGCTGAACATAGAATCTGCTGACCACAATGCAGACATTCCCGCCATAAGAAAAATCATTATGGAGAATATTTTGAAGAAGCTTGGGTTTTTTGAAGGGAAGATGTAGCCCAGTGAGTTTATCTGATCAGCACATTTACAGATTTAATAAAATACCGCCTGTAAATAATTACGAAAAGCTCTTTGGCACAATTATGGCAAAACTTTGATTATCACTTAATTTGTTTCTATAAACAATACTACAGCCGTACGGGAAAACGTTATCTTTTTTTCATTTTCAAATTATCACTTTGCCGCTCTTCCGCTTTGAACATATTGAATTTTTGCTTGCACTTGTTTTTGCCCCGGTGATGGTTTTCCTGTTCTGGAATATGCTTCGCTGGAAAAATAATACCGTTAAAAAAATGGGAGATGAGAACCTCGTTAAAAAACTCATTATGGGCTATTCGCCCAAAAGGTTCTTAGCGAAATTTTTATTGGTGATAACTGCATTTGTTTTAACCAGCCTCGGTGTGGCCAACCTGCAATACCCCAGGCAGGTGGAGCAGGTGAACCGCAAAGGCATTGATGTCATGATTGCCCTTGACGTAAGCCGCAGCATGCTTGCAGAAGATGTGAAGCCCAACCGGCTTGAAAGGGCGAGGCAGCTTATAAACCGCTTGATGGACAGGCTGCCCAACGACCGCATCGGCCTTGTTTTATTTGCGGGAAGGGCCTACCTGCAGATGCCGTTAACAACCGATCATGGCGCTGCAAGAATTTATGTTAACTCTGCCACAACCGAATCAGTACCAACACAGGGCACTGTTATTGGCGAAGCACTGGTGATGTGCAGGAATGCATTTGAAAAAAAGGAAAAGAAATTCAAAACAGTTGTATTGATAACAGATGGTGAAGACCATGATGAGAATGCACTGCAGGCAGCTAAAGAATTATCAGAAAGCGGCGTGCTGATACATACCGTCGGCACGGGCACTTCACAGGGTGCACAGATCATGGATCCCCTTACCAAAGAACCTAAAAAGGATGCAATGGGCAACACGGTAATCACCCGGCTCAATGAACCGGAATTGCTGCAGATAGCGCAGGCGGGCAATGGTGTTTATCAGCTGCTGGTTGATACCGATGATACCATAAAAAAAATACTTGAGCAGATTGCGGGCATGGAAAGAAAATCCATTACCGATAACTCTTTTATCAATTACAGGAGTTTCTTTCAGTGGTTCCTCGCTGTTGCGCTGGTATTGCTGATTGCTGAAATATTTTTATCTGAAAGGAGCAGGCAAAAAGCATGAGAAAAATCACACTATGTATTGCCGTATTTCTTTTTTTCAGTAAAACCCTTACTGCGCAAAAAGAAAACCAGTTTATTTACAAAGGCAATGAAGCCTACAAGGAACAAAAGTTTGACAAGGCCATAACAGCATATCAAAAAGCTTTGCAGCAGTCGCCGCGTAATTCCACTGCTGCCTTTAACCTGGGTAATGCCATGTACCGAACCAAAAAAAATGAGGAAGCTGCCAGGTATTTTGATGCAGCCATTGACAACAGTACGGATATTAAAAAACAAGGTGACGGTTGGTATAATAAAGGGGTCATGCTGACAGCAGAAAAAAAATTGCAGGAAAGCATTGATGCTTATAAAACCACGCTTCGGCTTAACCCCATGGACACCCTTGCAAGGGAAAACCTGCAACGGGCATTGAATGAATTAAAAAAACAACAGCAGCAACAGAAGAAAGACCAGCAGCAGAATAAAAAACAGGAGCAAAAGAAACAGCAAAGCAAACTCACCAAACAGCAGGTCATGCAATTGCTCCAGGCGATGCAGGAGCAGGAAAGGATGCTGCAGCAAAAAATGCAGAAATCAAAAGTGCCTGTACCCGGCCAGCCGGATAAAGACTGGTAGCAGTTTCATGAACTTTCAAATCATGTTTTAATCTCAAAATAAGTTTATAATGAAGAAGCTTTTATTAATTGCGACAGCTGCAAGCCTGCTTGCACTTACCTCCTGTCTTGATACAGAAGAAAAAATCAGCATCAACAATGATGACAGCGGCAGTTATACCCTGACTATGGATATGGGCCAACTGCTCACTTTTGCCAAAACAATGGGGGCGGGCAAGGACAAGGAAGGCAAATTACCTGAAAAGAAAGACTCAATAATTTACTTTAAGGGTATAGTGGACACATCAACTGTTTTAACTGTGCAGGAAAAAGAAATGCTCCGCAACGGCACACTGCACATTAAACTGGATGAAGAAGCTGCCGAGATGAAGTTCGTGATCAACCTCCCGTTTAAAAATATTTCAGGGTTGCCTTACCTGAAAGAAAATTTCATGGCTGCTATGGATAAAATAAAAGTGATGGACAAGGTGGACCCGACCAAAAAACAAAATCCCGATGGTGAAAGCACCGGCGAAGAAATACCTGCTGAGAATAAACCTTCTTCAAAATCCCTTAACCCCATGCAATCTGCTTATACTTTTTCTGCGGTAAAAGGCAAGATCAGCAACAAACTTACGGACAGGTCCGCATTTGACAACCTGGTAAAAAATGATTCTTCCCTGCAGATGATGCAGCAGCTCACCGGGATGATGGGGGAGATGAAATACCGTACCGTAATTGTTCTGCCAAAGGCGGCCAAAAGCTTTAAAGGCAACAATGCGGAGGCATCTGCAGATAAAAAAACCATTACTTTTAAAAACTCACTTACTGATATGATGGGCAAGGCAGAAGCGGCGGAGTATGAGGTGGAGTATTGAGAGGTTTTATTAGAATAACTTTTAAAGCAGGAGGTTAATCACCCCTGCTTTTTTGTTGTTACTTTTGTATTTCAATTACAGTACTGATGCAATGTTATGCTGAATCATTAACTGAGTATAAAAGGCTTAAAACGCTTGAAGTAAAAATTGGTGACCTGTTGCTGGGTAACCCCAATGGAAACGGCGGCCATCCCATCAGGGTGCAAACCATGACCACCACCGACACCATGGATACCATTGCAACAGTTGAACAATCCATCCGTTGCATTGAAGCCGGCGCCGAACTGGTACGCATTACCGCCCCCAGTAAAAAAGAAGCGGAGAACCTGCTGAACATAAAAAATGAATTGCGCAAAAGAGGTTATCATACACCGCTTGTTGCCGATATACATTTTACCCCCAACGCTGCTGAAATTGCCGCAAGGATTGTAGAAAAAGTAAGGGTTAACCCAGGAAATTATGTTGACAAGAAGAAGTTTGAACTCATTGAATATTCCGATGCTGATTATGCTGAGGAAATTGAACGCATCAGGGAAAGGTTTACCCCGCTGGTAAAAATTTGTAAAGAATATGGCACGGCCATGCGTATCGGCACCAATCATGGTTCTTTAAGCGACCGCATCATGAGCCGTTATGGTGATACGCCAATGGGCATGGTGGAAAGTGCACTTGAGTTTTTACGTATTGCCAGAAATGAGAGTTACCACAATATTGTGCTGAGCATGAAAAGCAGCAACCCGCAGGTAATGGTACAGGCTTACCGTTTGCTGGTAAATAAAATGGATGAAGAGTTTGGAGCATGTTATCCTTTGCACTTGGGCGTTACCGAAGCCGGGGACGGAGAAGACGGAAGAATAAAATCCGCTATCGGTATAGGCACATTGCTTGAAGATGGTTTGGGGGATACCATAAGGGTGTCATTAACCGAAGACCCTGAATTTGAAATTCCGGTTTGTAAAGATTTGGTGAAAAGATATGCGGGGAGACAATCGGCAGTCAGCAGTCAGCAGTCAGCAGTCGTCGGCGGGCAACACGAAAACTCAGGGGTAAGGTTGCCTTATAACCCATTTGAGTATAGCAGAAGAAAAGCAACAGAGGTTTCCAATACCGGAGGCAAACATGTTCCTGTTGTGGTAGCAGATTTCATGGAAGCTGAAACCATTTCAGCGGCAGACCTGCAAAGCATCGGGTATAGTTATAATGAAGCTACAGACAAATGGAAGATCAGCGATGCGGCGGCAGATTATATTTTTACCGGCGATAAGATCCTTGATTTTGCATTACCCGGCACATTAAAAGTAATTTGTCATTATACGGCATGGAAACCGGTTTTGGACAAAGAGAAATACTACCCGGTATTTCAAACGAAAGAATTTATGCAGGCGCATTCAGATAATGTTACATTATCAAATATCAACTTTGTGCTGGTTGATGCCAGAGAATCAGAAGAAGAATGGATAACGGATTTACTGCTGCTTCTGGAAAATCAGTCAATAGCTCAAAAAACGGTTTTGTGTATAGAGTCAACAGCCAGCTGTGCAATGCCATCTGTAAGAAGTTTTTTTGCAGAGCTGCACAACTGGAAAATTCAATGCCCGGTAATACTTTGTGTGGAAAGCAGCGATGAAACAATTGATGAGCAACTCATCCGTTTTTCAACCGAGGCAGGCGCTTTGATGCTTGATGGCATGGGCGACGGCATCTGGTTGTGGAACCACATGCAGGAGATGCAGCGTATTAAAGTAAGCGGCCGCACTTATCTTGAAGTAAAAAGCAATCACCAGTTTTTGAACAATACGGCT
>JANRKT010000326.1:0-7693 GCA_033763355.1 Chitinophagaceae bacterium
TACATTGAGTATGGAAAGGCAAACATCGAGGCCGATAAAATCTGCCAGTTGCAGAGGCCCCATCGGATGGGCCATTCCGAGTTTCATTACTGTATCAATTTCTTCCACTCCTGCAACGCCTTCATACAAACTGTAAATGGCTTCATTGATCATCGGCATTAAAATGCGGTTGGCAATAAAACCGGGGTAATCATTTACCACGCAGGGGACTTTGCCTAACTGTTTACTCAGGTCAACAATCTTTTCTGTTACCTCTTTATTAGTTGCATAGCCGTTGATGATTTCAACCAGTTTCATAACCGGCACTGGGTTCATAAAATGCATGCCGATAACCAGTTCAGGCCTTTTGGTAACAGCGGCAATTTTGGTTATAGATATGGAGGATGTATTGGTTGCAAGTATGCATCCTGCAGGTGCAGCTTCATCCAGTTGTTTGAATATTCTAAGTTTCAGTTCAGTATTTTCGGTGGCTGCTTCCACTGCCAGTTCAGCGTCTTTTACGCCGGTAGGTAAATCGGTAAATGTTGTAATGCAGGACAAAGCTTTTTGCTTTTGCTCTTCAGTAACAGTTCCTTTTGCAACCTGCCGGTCAAAATTTTTACCAATAGTCTGAATAGCTTTTTCCAGTTGTGCTGCAGAAACATCAATGAGGTTTACCCTGAACCCGGTTTGGGCAAATACATGTGCGATACCATTGCCCATGGTGCCGGCGCCGATAACTGCAATCGTTTTAAACATGTGACGTTTTTAAAAGAAAATTCAAAATGCTGCAAGAATATCAGCCGCAAATGTAATGGCAAAAAGTGAACAGCGGTAATGCAAATGCCGCTACAGGCTGTAACTTTCCGTTACTTCAAAATTAAAGTTGCCGCAAAATGAGAAAAGTAGAAGCCCAAACCAGCATCAGGGCTGCAGCACATCAAATTACAGCTGCATTTCTTATGCACGAACACCTGAATGGCTGGTGGTATGTGCAGCGTTCATTGGTGGAACCCAAGAAAGGAGGAGTATGGGCACTGGCATGGGAGGTAACAGAAGCAGGGATAAAATATGTGAGCAGCGGGACCATTGGTGAATATGATCCCGGTAAATATTTAAGGATTGATAACCTCGTTTACCTGAACACTGAACGACAGATACTGGGCCCGATGCAGCTTGAAATTTTCGTTAATGGCCTCGAAACAGAATCAAAGGTGAAAATTATTCAGTCCGGTTACCTGTATGGTGGCGACTGGGACTGGTATTATGATGCTGTTGTGCAGGGGTGGCCACATGCTGTACAATTGCTTAAAAAATATCTTGAAGGATAATACTCCCGGCGCAGCTGATATTTCTTTTCCGCCTCATTGTTTATTTTCTCCGTTTCCATGTCTTTTATTTTTCCTGTTCTTCAATCATTCTTCATTTTGTTGCAAATTCATAAAATGATGAAGTGGTTGTTAACAGCATTTATTTGCGCCGCCACGTTTTCTGTAAATGCACAGGTTCAGTTCAGCAGCCTCGGGGAATTGCTTCAATATGCAGACCGCAACAGTATAACAGCAAAGCAGGGAAAAATGCTTGTTGATGCCAGCCGTGAGGAAGTTGGTATTCAGCGTTCGGGCTTACTTCCCAAAATAAATTTATCCGGTACGGCAGATTATAATCCCATCATCGCCACGCAGCTTATCCCTGAAAGTGTTTTCGGTGGGCAAGACGGGAAGTTCCGTAAAGTGCAGTTTGGTTTGCCATTTGGTTTTACTTCCGGTGCTGAATTGAGCATTCCTGTTATCAACCTGGAAAAATGGAAACAACTGGAAAAAGCAAAACTGCAAAGCGTTCAGACGGGCTGGACGCAAAAAGCAAACCTCGAGAACCTGCACATCCAGCTTACAAGGTATTACTACCAGGAGCTTGCAATGAAAGCTGCCGTAAAACTCAATTTGCAAAACGGGGAAACAGTAACAAAGCTGCTCCGCATCATGGCGCAGCGCAAACAAAATGGGGTACTGAACCCTTCTGATTACAACCGTTCAAAAAATTTACAGCTTGATGTATTGAATGCAGGAAAAGAATATGAGCGCCTTTTGGCAGAAGCACGTATCGGCCTTCATGCTTTGCTCAACCTGCCCGATTCAGTTGAGATAAGCTTGAATGATTCGTTGCAGGATTTTAACTGGCCAATGACAAATTACGCAGCAAATGACATTTCAAACAGACCGGGATGGAAAGAAGCTAATGTAAAAGCTGATGTGGCGCAGAAATTATGGGAAGAAAGCCGCAGGGCCGGATTGCCTAAACTTTCTTTTTACAGCAGATATACGTATAACTGGCAAATGAAATTCAGTACCAATACCAATATCGGTTTTGATGTCAGTTCATTGGGGTTGCGGTTTGATTTTCCTCTTTTCCAGGGCAATTTTTACAGGGGCACACAAACCAAAAATGAGTTATTGTTTCAGTCGGCAAAGCTTGAAAGGGATAAAGTAAAGTCAAGCCTTCAGCAGCAGCAAAAAGAATGGCGGAACAATTATACCAAAGCGCATGAGCAGCATGCCCTGTTGCTTGAAAAAACAAAAGTGGCAGCTGATAACCTCCGTATAGCAGAACTGAATATGAAGGAAGGTGTAATGGAATTTAATGAGTACAACGAAATTTTCCTTGAATACAATAAGGCACAACTGGATTACCTTCAGAATTTGTCTGACGGCATCCTGTATTATCTTTTGCTCACTCAAAATGTTCAGTAATCATGAATAAGTTTTTTTTATTACTAATGTCTGTTGTTGCTTTTTTTTCCTGTAAACAAAAGCAACAGGAAATAAAACCGCAGATCAAAGAACTTACAGAGGCAGTTTATGCATCCGGCACTTTGGTTCCGGAAGAAGAATACAAACTGGTATCTACAGTTGAAGGCTACATGGTAAGGGCATTGGTAAAGGAAGGCGATACCGTTAAAAAAGGGCAGCTGTTGTTTACACTCAGCAGCAGCAGCAGGCAGGTACAGGAGCAGACTGCACAGGCATTGGTGCAGAAAACAATTCCTGTTGTGTCAAATCAATCACCAATACTTCATGAACTGGAAGGAAGGATTGAGCTGGCAAAGATCAGGATGCAGAACGACAGTTTGAATTTTGTACGGTATAAAAACCTTTATGAGCAGGACGCCACATCAAAAAGCAATTATGAGAAATACCTTTTACAATACCAGGGATCATCAAAAGATCACAGCAACCTGCAGCAGCAATTCAGGCAGCAGAAACTTTCTCTTGCATTGCAGTTGCAGCAGGCGGAAAACCAACTGGCGTTAAGCCGCAACGAAGTAAACAACGGATTATTAAAAAGTTTTACCGATGGGGTGTTGTATGATTTGTATAAAAGAGAGGGTGATTTGGTTACACCCAATCAGCCCGTGGCATTAATTGGCAGGGGAAAGATGATTGCAAAACTACTTGTTGATGAGGATGACCTTGACAAAGTAAAAGAGGGGCAGAAAGTGCTTATTACAATGGATGCTTTCCCGGATAAAGTTTTTAATGCAACAGTGCACCGCATCTATCCCATGCTTAACAAAGTGGAGCAGTCATTCCGTGTGGATGCCGTACCTGATGGCCCGCTGCCCGTTGGTATTTACGGTTTGAATATAGAGGCCAATATCGTTATTGGCGAAAACAAAAAAGTAATGGTGATACCGAAAAATGCCCTGATGGCAGGCGACAGTGTGATGATTAAAGAAGGAAGTAAAAAAGCAAAAGTAAAAATCAGCAAGGGCGTGGAGGATAAAGAATGGGTACAGGTAAAAGGAGGTATAACAGAACAATCACTTTTAATTGTGCGGTTATGAACTGGAAACTGGCTTTTGATATTGCTGTTACACACCTGCTTACCAAGAAGAAGCAGAGTATTGTGGCTATGCTGGGTGTATTGTTTGGTATATCCATGTTTATACTGATGATCAGTTTTATGACAGGCGTTAACCAGTTTCTTGAAGACATGGCGATGGATAATACCCCGCACATACGTATTTACAATCCTGTTGAGGTAAAAGATGAAACCATTATAGCCAATCACTCAAAGAAACCGGGGGCATGGTATGTTGTACATCACCAGAAACCAAAGAACGACCTCCCCAAAATAAAAAATGGTTTACTGTTGTCTGCAGAGCTGGAAAAAATGCCCGGGGTAATGGGCGTTGTGCCACAGGTTTCTTCACAGGTGTTTTTTAACAACGGCCCGGTTCAGATACCCGGTAATATTTCAGGAGTGGATGTGCGCAAGCAGGATGAACTGTTTTATCTCGGCAATAAAATGGATGAAGGAAATCTTGACGACTTGCTGAAAGCAGCTGATGCAATCATTATGGGAAGGGGCCTTGCTGAAAAAGCAAGTGTAAGATTGGGCGACAAAGTGAGTGTAACCACGCCTGAAGGATATAACCTGATACTTAAAGTAGTGGGCATATTTTCTTATGGCATCGCTACGCTCGATGATACCAAAAGTTTTGCAACGCTTGCAACGGTGCAGAAAATACTTCAGCGTGACCCTTCTTATATTACAGATATTAATATCAAAATGAATGACATGAAGAAAGCGGCTGCATTTAAAGCAGAACTGAAGGAGCAGATGCCCGGGGTATTTTTTGAAGATTGGGAAGAAGCCAATGCTTCCATACTGGCCGGCGAAAAAATCAGGAGTGTAATGACAGGGGTGGTTTCTTTTACTTTATTGTTGGTTGCAGGTTTTGGTATTTACAATATCATGAACATGAATATTGTAAACAAGATGAAAGACATAGCAATACTGAAAGCAACGGGTTTTCAGGGAAAAGATATTACAGGCATTTTTTTACTGGAATCAGTAATGATCGGGGTAACCGGCGGATTACTGGGCTTGCTGCTGGGCTTTACGGTCTGTTATATTTTATCAATCACACCATTCCCTGCCGGAACTTTTTTCCGCATTGATACGTTCCCGGTTGATTTTAATCCCCTTCATTATATATTGGGGCTTGTGTTTGGTTTTTTAACCACCTTGATGGCAGGTTATTTCCCTGCATTAAAAGCTTCGAGGATTGACCCGGTGAGGATAATAAGGGGATAAAAAGTTCAAGAAGCAAGAAACAAAAAACAAGGAACAAGAAACAAGGAACAGGGAAAAAGAAGCAAGAAGCAAGGAACAAGAAACAGGGAATAAAGAATAAGGAACAATGCAAAAGTAAAAAGGCAAAAAGTACATGCTTGTAATAGATATAATAATATGGAAGCCGTTTTAAAAGCTACAAACATCGTTAAATACTTTCACGAACCGGAAGATTTCCAGGTGTTGCGTGGTGTTAGTTTTGAAGTGAAGAAAGGGGAATTTCTTTCTGTTGTGGGCAAATCAGGTTGCGGTAAATCAACTTTGCTTTATATCCTCAGCACAATGGATACTGATTTTACAGGAGAACTTGAAATAAAGGGAAGCAAAATAAACGGTTGGAAGCAGAACAGCCTGGCCGGCTTCCGTGGTGAGAACCTCGGTTTTGTTTTCCAGTTTCATTACCTTTTGCCTGAGTTCAGCGCTTTAAAAAATGTAATGTTGCCTGCTTTGAAACTGAGAAAATACAGCAAAGATGAAATTGAACAAAGGGCGATGGAGAAATTGAAACTGGTGGATATGCAGGAACATGCACAAAAGGTTTCTTCTAAATTATCAGGCGGGCAGCAGCAGCGTGTGGCTATTGCAAGGGCAATGATCAATGACCCCGCTATTATTATGTGCGATGAACCGACAGGAAACCTTGACAAGACAAATTCGCAGCGTGTGTTTGATATCTTCAAACGGCTTACAAGGGAAAACCATCAGACCCTCATTACTGTTACCCATGATCCTGATTTTGCAGCAGGGTCTGACAGGGTAATTGAAATGAGCGACGGAAAAATCATCAGGGCATGACCATCTCACACAAATATTCCCCTTATATTTTTATAGCAATCCTGTGCCTGGTAATAGCATTTTTCCGGGTGTACATACTCATAGAATTTCCCTGGTACTTTCATGTGTTTGGGTTTTTTATGCAATTCATCGTAATGAGCGCTATCTGGCAACTGGTGGGGTTCATTAACCGCAAGCTGGAAAAAAGGTTTACGTTTGAGAAACAGCCCGGCATACAGATTTTACTGCAGGTATCGGTAACCATCCTGATGCTTTCACCTGTTTTTATAACAAGTTATATCCTTGCAAAGCCTTATTTGCCATCTTTTGTTGACAATAAGCTCATGGCATTGATCTCTGTGCTGGTAATAACTGTATTAATGCTGATGACCTTTGGCTATTATACCTATGAACTTTTTGTGAAAAATAAAGCTGCTGCTGAGGAAAAAAACAGGTTACAACTGGAGGCGGCACAACTGGAGAAAGAAAAATCCCTGATGCAGTACCACCATCTCCGCAACCAGGTAAACCCCCATTTTTTGTTTAATACTTTTACTTCGCTTGACGGGCTGGTGCAAACCGATCCGCAACTGGCTTCTGAGTTCATCAGGCACCTTTCAAAAGTGTACCGTTATGTGCTGGAACATAAAGAGAACGAAGTGGTGAGCCTGCAGACTGAATTGAATTTTATTGAGCATTACATTTCACTGCTTAAGATCCGTTATAAAGACGCTATCCGTTTTTGTGTTGATATTTCTGATGAAGCAATGGAGAAAGGTATAGTGATGATAACTTTGCAAATGCTGATTGACAATGCCATCAAACATAACATGCTTCATCCGGATGCTCCCCTTAAGATCAGGATTTGGGATGAAAACGGTTATTTCCACATCAGCAACAACAGGCAGATCAAAAAACAAATAGAAACTTCAAATGGCCAGGGGCTACCCCAGCTAAAGCAACTTTACAGTTACCTGTCTTCAGGCCCTGTTGTAATTGTGGATGACAAAGATTATTTTGAAGTGCAGTTGCCGTTATTATGACCATTCTGATTATAGAAGATGAGCCGCTTGTTGCAATAAGCCTGGCCAAACTGGTGAGGGAACTGGAACCGGGTGTTGTTATTTTTGGGCCGCTTGCCAGCGTAAGGGAATCGAAGCAATGGTTGCAATCGCATCCACAACCTGACCTGGTGCTTGCAGATATCCAGCTTGCGGATGGGATCAGCCTTGATATTTTTTCAGCCAATAAACCCGGGTGCCCTGTTATATTCACCACTGCATATAATGAATATGCTATCCGGGCTTTTAAAGTAAACAGCATTGACTATTTATTAAAGCCCGTTGACAGGAAAGAACTTGAAAGTGCATTAAAAAAATTTCATTTGCTGCAATCGAAGTTTACTGATGAAAACTATTTGAAGGAAATGATGGACTTGTTCAGGGACCTGAATAAAAGTAAAAAATTCAAGGAGCGTTTCGCTGTTCATTCAGGCCGCTCTGTAGTGCTTACACCGGTGCAGGAACTTGTTTATTTTGTAAAAGAAGAACTCATTTACCTTGTGAACAGTAATGGCCAGCGGTTTATTACCGATTACCGTTCCCTCGATGAAGTAGAGGAACTGGTTGATCCCAAAACTTTTTACCGAGCCAACCGGCAGCACCTTGTTCATCTCCCTTTTATAGAAAGCTTCCGCAGCGATGATACAGGTAAACTGGTATTAAAAATGAAGAACCTTAAAACCGATGACATTATTGTAAGCAAAGAAAAGGCTGCTGAATTCAGAAAGTGGTTTGAATAA
>JANRKT010000327.1:0-8192 GCA_033763355.1 Chitinophagaceae bacterium
CCGTGCATACTGATTTCGTCATCTTCAATCCACCGGTTCATTAATTTATCACCGGTGGTATGAAGTATCAGCTTTTTGCATTTTTCCCTTATTGAAGATAAACCGGCAAGAATTTCCTGCCTGCTGTAATGCCTGTCCGGAATTACATCGTCTATCGCTTCAGGGGGCAATTTATCCGGATCAGTAACAGTATAGGGTAAGCCTGGCTGAAAATTTTTTACCGGGTATGTAAGGTAATAATCAAGAAAAATAGTGGTGTGACAGGTTAAGTAAAAGAATTTCATTTCCTTTTGCCACAGCTCATCAGGGCACAGCGTAATGGCCTCCTTCAGCATATCAATAGCTGCCCCGAAATTTTTCCATAAATACTGCCTGAATGCGTCTTCCATTTTGAATGACCGGTTGATTTATTGATTGCTGCCAAAGCCAGCTCGCAGGAAAATCATCAAAAGATGTTGGTTAAAAATAAATAATTCCGGGCAAAACTTTTGGCTGCAGGGGTTAAGAACTTAGCATGGCAGAAATACGCCATACTCATTTTCCTTGCTGCATACTTTGCGTCAAAGCGGGGGCATGAGCCCGTCAGCCCGGCTGCTGACGCAACTGAATGTTGGCAGCAGGCATTTGCCAATCGTAATGTTATTACTATTTCTTTTTGGGTTTGGTTACTTTCTTCGCTTTGTCTGGCCGTTTTTTGGCGGAAACTGATTTTACTATTGTACGTCCACTTATAATTTGTTTTTGGTCTTTAACTTTTGCAAGAGAGTTTGCGTATGCTTCGTTTACAAGTTTCTTGATATATGCTTTTGGAAATTTCTTTTTGTCTGTCACAAGGATGTAACGATACTGGTTGCCTTGTCCCAATAGAATTTTGTCAGGGTCAGAAATTTCGTTGCCCCAATAGAAGCCGAAATGAACATTTTTACTTGAACGTCCAACTGCTATGGAACAAATTGTGTGTCCAACTTTATCCGTCGGACTCCAGCCAAAAGCAACAGCATTATAGTTGTCGTAAATTAATTCATTTGCTTTTGGGCATAAATCCCACGCAAACTCTCTAAGCCACATAACCAAATCTCTTATGTCGTCACCAAAAGGTTTAAGAAACTTCAAAAGATCTTTTGTTTGTTCTTTGCCCATTTGTCAAACTATTTGGAATCTCTCATGCTTGCTGCTAACGGAACCCGCTTTGCCGCTGTGCAGTGTGAAGGTATTTAAAATGTGTTACCGGTGCAAGGGATAGTTGTTTTGCTCACCGGCTAAAAGGTATAATGCTTAACACTGAATAACCTGTTCCGTCAGATGCGGGAGTACGCCCACGCTCATTTGCAGTGCTGCATACGCCTAAGTTGGTGGCTTTGAATGATTGTATCGGAGACAGAATATATCCCGGCTGCAGCAATTATAATCATTCAAACCTGCCTGCCGCCATGCAAGTCAACAGCGTCTTAAAATGTATTATGTAATTACCGTTTATAAACATATTACCCTTCTCATACTGCTTTACACAGGATGCACCTGTTGTAGGGTGGGTTTTATTATTTCAATCTGCAAGAGAATAGAATATTTAGTTCTTCTACAAACTCAAAATCATTAATCCATCGAATGTTCATGTTTTCACAAACGTTTGGGATTTTTATCCTGGTTGTATTGGGAGCTGTTACCTTTTCTTCTTTAGTCACTACACAAGCCTTTTCTTTTAGTGCATGCGCAATTACCCAAGGGTCTGCTAGTGATCGTTGTTTTGTATTGTCAACAAGATATTTGTGCAATGGATTTGCTTCATAAATGTCTCTTAAACAGTTTGCAACTTCGCCATCAACTTCTTTAATTGAAATTTTGCTCTCTTTTAACCAGCTTGTTAAATCATCTTCAGTTTTTGTAATCTCTTCAAAGACATTTTGAGGAAGAAAAATTTTGCCCTTTTCTCCGAAACCATTTAGTAAAGTCCAATAGTCGGGGCAAAACTTTGGCGAATAATATTTTTGCCATGCTTGAATAAGCACATTTGCATCTAAACAATATTTTTGTTTTGACTCAGTCATCTATATAGAAAGGCTTCAAGTTTTGGGAAATTATTCACCTGAGTATTTAATAGGCTACTTGCCTGAGTTGGTTGTATATGCCCACCACGAAAAGCATCCATAACAATCTTTGTAAATAAATGGCTGTTCTTATTCACAAGCAACATAAAATAATCAGGTCCGCCTTTCTTTTTTTCTTTTGCTTTAATCACTTTTTCTTCTTCTTTCCTTAAGAATTCTTGAAAATCTTCGTCTGCATCTTTTTTTAATTCTCGATATTTATTTAATGGTATTAATCCTGTTGAATAAGCCCTGTAAAGAAATGCAAAAGAACTAACGCCTAATTTTTTTGAGAGATTAAATACACTTTTGGAAGAATTGAATGTTGAATGCTCGATCCTTTGCATTAATTCAACAGGCAACAATGTATTTGCGGCGACTTCATTACAGAATAATTCTATGGGATGTAATTTGTCTTTATGTTTTAATTCAGGTTCAATTTCGTTAGATATACCTGAAGCAGCAATCCAAACGTGAGCTAATTCATGTACTAAAGTGAAAAGTTGTGGAGCATTCCAGTCGTCAGAATTGAGAAAAACAAAAGGGGCATATTTGTCACAAATTGTAAAGCCTTGCAATTCCTCACTATCTAATTTCAATCTGGTGTGTATAAAACTTGTTCTTGAAATAAATATGCCGTTCTTTTCAGCATTAGTAATCCATTCTTTAATAGGATTATCGGTAGAATAATTTAACGGATCTATTTTAAGAGTGGACAAAATATCTTTTGCTACAAGCTGAGGATTTGATTTAATAGAAAATTTACCTACAAATGGCAATTCCGCTTCTTCATTGTCTGAATATAATTCGCTTATCCAAGCTTGTTTTTGTTGTATTTCACGTATAATAAATGTCGAAGCAGTCCCAAGTTTTTTGGCTGTTTTTCTACGAAAATCCTGTAGTGGTTGAAAGTCTCTTGGTATGTCTGGCAAAAAGAAAATAGCAAAAGGTCTTCTATAGGCTTTTGCTAAAGCTTCAGCTTGCTTAATAGTTGGTTGACTTGTCCCTTCTTCCCAATCATTAAGTTTGTCAGAACTAACAGAAACTTTAGCTGACGCTTCTTCTAAAGACATCCGTGCGGATTCTCTAGCCCACTTGAAAACTTTTGGGGTTATGAAGGCTCTGTCAGACATGATTATTTTGTGCAATAATACGTGATAGATTGGAAAATTTGAAGCGTCCTATTGCCTTGCCTGCAACGATGCTCATCGGCTATAAGGTGTAATGCCCGGCAGCTGTAAAACAACCCTGCAAATGCCCTGCATTTCACTGAACCTTCCCATCTACTTCATTCAGATCAGTTACAGCTTCCAGGATTTATTTATTACGCCTCCTTCCCATGGCACTGCTTGTATTTTTTTCCGCTGCCACAGGGGCAGGGGTCGTTGCGGCCAACTTTGGGGCCTACTTTTATGGGTTCCTGTTTTACAGGTGCGGAGGGGTCGTGGTAATCGTTGCCCTGCTGCATCATTTCGTTTCCGCCGCCGGAGGTAACCAGTTCATCTTTTCTCACTTTCATCTTGCTCATATCTGTGCGCTGCTCCCTTCCTTCTTTTAACTGGCCATCGCCCTGCTGCACGGGTATGCCTGCATGGCAAAGGAAAGAAACAATATCCTTGTTCACTTCACTGTCCATATTGCGGAACAGTTCAAATGCAGTGGTTTTATAAATTACAAGCGGGTCCTTCTGTTCATACACCGCTGTTTGCACGCTGTGCTTTAAATCGTCCATGGCACGCAGGTGTTCTTTCCATGCATCATCAATAATGGCAAGGGTAATGCTTTTTTCCAGTGAGCTGGCCAGCTCCCTTCCCTTGCTTTGTATGGTTTTGTCAAGATGCGTTACAGCATTAATGCCCTTTCTTCCGTCAGTAAAAGGCACCACTACATTTTCAATATGGCTGCCCTGTGTAAGCCTTACATTCTGGAAAACAGGCAGCGCCTGTTTCATCATCTCTTCTTTTTTGCGGTTGTAATTAACGGTTGCTTCCTGGTATAATTTTTCCGTTACCGTTCTTGCATCGCCTTTTTCCAATTCATCTTTGCTGATGCCGGTATCAATACCAAAGTTTACAATCACGGCCATTTTAAAACCTTCGTAATCGTTCATTTCACGGAAGCCGGTAACCAAACCTTCGGATACACTGTAAAAGGCATTGTCAAGGTCAATGGAGAGGCGTTCGCCAAACAGAGCATGCTGGCGTTTGCTGTATATTACATTGCGCTGTTTGTTCATTACATCATCATACTCCAGCAAACGTTTACGGATGCCAAAGTTGTTTTCCTCTACTTTCTTCTGCGCCCTTTCAATGCTTTTGGTGATCATGCTGTGCTGTATCACTTCGCCTTCTTTATAACCCATGCGGTCCATAAGCGAAGCAATGCGGTCGCTTCCGAACATCCGCATCAGGTCATCTTCAAGTGAAACATAGAATTGTGATGTGCCCGGGTCGCCTTGACGCCCTGCACGGCCACGCAACTGCCTGTCCACACGGCGGCTTTCATGCCGTTCAGTACCGATGATGGCCAAACCACCTGCTTCTTTTACGCCGGGCCCGAGTTTAATATCTGTACCGCGGCCCGCCATGTTGGTGGCTATGGTTACATTACCGGGAAGCCCCGCTTCCGCTACTATCTGCGCTTCACGGGCATGTTGTTTTGCGTTGAGTACATTATGAAGGATTTTTTTCTGCTGCAGCATACGGCTCAGCAGTTCACTCACCTCAACAGATGTGGTGCCCACCAGTACGGGCCTTCCTGCATTGCGCAGGCTTTCTATTTCATCAATAACTGATTTGTATTTTTCACGTTTGGTTTTATACACCAGGTCTTCATGGTCCTTGCGTACCATTTTTAAATTGGTGGGGATACTCACCACATCTAATTTATAAATGTTCCACAATTCGGAGGCTTCTGTTTCTGCAGTGCCCGTCATACCTGCCAGCTTGTGGTACATGCGAAAATAGTTCTGCAATGTAACGGTGGCATAGGTTTGTGTGGCGGCTTCAATCTTTACATTTTCCTTGGCTTCAATGGCCTGGTGCAGTCCATCGCTGTACCTTCTGCCGTCAAGGATACGCCCTGTTTGTTCGTCAACAATTTTTACCTGTCCGTCCAGCACCACATATTCCACATCTTTATCAAATAAGGTATAAGCTTTCAGCAATTGCTGTACGGTATGTATGCGGTCTGCTTTTTGTGCGTAATCATTTAATACCAGTTCTTTTTTGTGCAGTTTATCATCTGCGGGGGTATCGCTCTTTTCAATTTCTGCAAGTGAGGTACTCAAATCCGGCATCACAAAAAAGTTGGGGTCTTCGCCGGTTTTGGTAATAAAGTGCAGGCCCTTTTCAGTAAGGTCAACCTGGTTGTTCTTTTCATCAATATGAAAATAAAGTTCTTCATCTACCTCAGGCATTTTCTTTTGCTGGTCGGCGAGGTAATAGTTTTCTGCCTTTTGCAGTTTTACTTTTATACCGGGTTCACTCAGGTATTTGATCAGTGCACTGTTTTTAGGCAATCCCCTCCATGCACGCATTAAAGAAAGGCCGCCTTCCTGTGCATCGTCTTTTCCTTCCGCAATCAGTTTCCTTGCTTCATTGAGAGATTTGTTCACCACCTGCTTTTGCACTTCCACCAGTTGTTGTATACGCGGTTTCAAAATATGAAACTGCTGGTCATCGCCTTTGGGAACAGGCCCTGAAATAATCAATGGCGTACGTGCATCATCAATCAATACGGAGTCCACTTCATCCACCATGGCGTAATGGTGTTTGCGCTGCACCATTTCATCAGGGGTGTGCACCATGTTATCGCGGAGGTAATCAAAACCAAATTCATTATTGGTGCCGTACGTAATATCGCACTGGTATGCTTTGCGGCGGGCTTCGCTGTGCGGTTCATGTTTGTCAATACAGTCTACAGTAAGTCCCAGCCATTCAAAAATAGTTCCGTTCCATTCACTGTCGCGGCGGGCCAGGTAATCGTTCACTGTTACAATATGCACCCCTTCACCGGCAAGTGCATTTAAGTAAGCAGGTAACGTTGATACCAGGGTTTTACCTTCACCTGTTGCCATCTCCGAAATTTTTCCCTGGTGCAATACAGCGCCGCCAATGAGCTGCACATCATAATGAACCATGTTCCAGGTAATGATGTTGCCGGCAGCCATCCAGCTGTTTTTGTAAATGGCCTTGTCGCCTTCTATACGCACATAATCTTTTTTTACGCTCAGGTCCCTGTCTAATGCGGTGGCAGCGGAAACGATTTCAGTATTTTCCTTAAAGCGCCTTGCCGTTTCTTTTACCACGGCAAATGCTTCGGGCAGTATTTCATTAAGCACTTCTTCAATCTGCTCATCTTTTTTCTTGATCAGTTCGTCAATGTGTTTATACAGTTCATCTTTTTCGGCGATGTTATCTGAAGAAAGTTCTTCCGCCCTTTTGCGTGTGGAGGAAATTTCTTCTTCAATGGCGGCAAGCTGCGCTTTTATCTTTGAGCGGAACTCCTCTGTTTTATTGCGCAGCTGGTCGTTGCTTAATTGCTGAAAGCTGGTGAAGTGGTTATTGATCTGTTCAACAAGGGGCTGGATTTTCTGAACGTCCTTTTCAGATTTGCTTCCGCCAAAAAGTTTGGATATGAAATTCAACATAATTCAAAAAAGTTATTTCTTGCCATTACCCTCTTCAAAAATGATGCTCCTTAAAGTTGTAAGCCATAATGGCAGGGGGCAAAGTTAAGGAATAGGCTCCATAACCGATGGCAAACTAATGTTATTATAACCAGCCGCTTAGGTGTTTGTTTTGATATGGGCATACAAGGGTAATTGTATCACTGCATTAATGGTATTTGCCTTTCATCACAAACTGCCGCTACACTTTGCGGCACAATTTATTTTTGTTTGAAGGTTTTTGTTTGGGGCAACGTCATATTTTGAAAATACTAAAGCTATCCATGAGAAAGCAGTTATTCTTCATTACCCTTTTAACCGCCACTTCACTTTTTTCATTTGCGCAAACCGGCCGCCAGGTATCGGGCCAGTTAACTGATTCTTCCGGCAACCCCGTTCAGAATGCTTCGGTTAAATTGTTTTTCTTAAACAGCACTGATACATTAAAAACCACAAGCAGCAATGAGGGGCGTTTTGCGTTTAAACAGGTGCGTTCAGGAAATTTTTCTTTGCTTGTTTCCAGCATCGGCTATATGAATTTTGAACAACGTTTTTCTTTTGAAGGCAACACACGTAATATAAATATACCCGCCATCAGCCTGAAACCGGATTATAAAACATTGCAGGAAGTGGTAATAAGCACGCCGCCCATACAGGTTAAAGAAGATACGGTAGAATACAAAGCGGATTCCTTCAGGGTAAAGCCCAACTCCATGGTGGAGGACATGCTGAAAAAAATGCCCGGTATATCAGTGGATAAAAATGGAGATGTAACTGCACAGGGTAAAAAAGTGAGCCGTGTAAAAGTAAATGGCAAGGATTTTTTTGGCGGAGATGTAAAAACTGCGACAAGGGAACTGCCGGCAGATATTATTGACAAAGTTCAGGTGATTGATGATTACGGCGACCAGGCCAATATTTCGGGAATAAAAGATGGCGAACCAGAGAAAATAATTAACCTGCAGTTAAAGAAAGACAAGAATAAAGGTGTGTTCGGCAGGGCCACATTAGGCTATGGAACCGAAGAACGTTACCAGGCATCAGTAAACGTAAATTATTTTAATAATAACAAACAGCTTTCTGTTTTGGGCAATACCAATAATGCAAACAACAACCTGTTCAATTTTGGTAATTCAGGCGGGCAAAGCGGCGGCGGAGGAATGGGACGTGTGATGGCGCAGGTGGGGAATGCGTCAGGCGGGTCAAATATTTCAAGTATGCTCAGCAGCGGCGACATGGGTTTTCTGCAGGGCAACAGCGGGGGTAATGATGGCATTACCACAACCCATTCCATAGGGACCAATTTCCGCAACGATTTTGAAAAAGCGAAAGGTTCTATTTACGGCAGCTACAGTTTTTCAAGAAGGATCAATGAAGGTTTCCGCAATGTGGGCCAGCAGAATGTTTTTGAAGGCAATACTTTTTTAAATGACCAGAAG
>JANRKT010000328.1:0-4339 GCA_033763355.1 Chitinophagaceae bacterium
ATGCCTACGGCGGCTTTTGCTTTGGCAAAAACCTTCACATTGAAAAAGATAAGCTGATTGTACAAAGCTGGAAAGCGCAGGGCTGGCATGAGGACATTGATCCTTCATTGGTTTCAATACGCCTGGTAAAAGAAAACAAGGACACCCATCTTTTTCTTACCCATGCTGACATTCCAACTGATAAAGCGGATATGATGCTGAAAGGCTGGGAAGAATGGTACTGGAATCCGATGAAAAAATATTTATCCCTCCGCAAAAACTAATCATTCATTTTTTAAAAAACTCAGATCATGAAAAAGTTATTTATCATCTCTTTAATTTGTTTATTTATGACACAAGCCGGCTCAGCGCAAACAACAGTTCAAAACAAAGGATCAGAGTTCTTATTGCTCTTTCGCAATGTAAGTGGTGATGGAAAATACCTCGTTACACCAGAAGATATGCAGAAAGCGATGCCCCAATGGCAGGCCTGGATCGGAGCTATTGCACAAAAGGGAAAGTTAGTGGCAACAAACCCTGTTGATTATAATGGTAAGATCATTACGGCAAAAGAAGTAAAAGACCAGCCTTATCTTGTAAAGAAGGAATTGGTGGTGGGATATCTTATACTGAAGGCGGCCACGCTGGAAGAAGCCATTGAGATCAGTAAAACCAGCCCGATCATTACGGAATACAACGGGAGTGTGGAGGTGAGGGCTATGATTGCATTTCCGCAATAGCAAAAAACAACTTGATACAGTAATCATTCCGTTCTCAGCGGAATGATTTTTTATTTATAGTTACCTTAGAAGCAGGTAAAAAAACCTTTCATGACTGATGAGCACTACATGAAACTGGCTTTAAAAGAAGCCCAAAAGGCATACGACGAAGGCGAAGTGCCTGTAGGCGCCGTTGTGGTACTGAATGAAAAAGTAATTGCACGGGGTTATAACATGGTGGAAAAACTAAATGACCCCACTGCTCATGCAGAAATGATTGCACTCACATCTGCCTTTAATTTTTTGGGAAGTAAATATTTGCCTGACGCAACTTTATATGTAACAGTTGAACCCTGCCTGATGTGCGCAGGAGCTTTGTACTGGAGCAAGATCGGTAAAGTTGTTTGGGGGGCTGATGATGAAAAAAACGGCCATCGCCTCACCCCCCGACCCCCTCTCCACCATGTGGAGAGGGGGAGCTGGCCCTTTCATCCCAAAACAGAAATTGTAATGGGTGTATTAAAAAATGAATGTGCCGCGCTGATGAAAGCGTTTTTTCAATCGAGAAGGTAATGCTATATTTTTTTCAGCTTGATATTTTTAAACCAAACCCCGCCACCATGATCCTGCAGGGCAATGTGGCCCTTTTTGTTCATTCCATATCCGCGGGCATCTTTCCATTTGCTGTTTGCTTTTCTTTTCTTCCAGTCGTCTGTCCATAAATCATATTCCACTACTTTTTCACCGTTTAACCAATAGCTAACATGGCTGTCTTTTACCCTGATCACTGTTTTGTTGTATTCACCCGGCCCTTTTGCCATGAGTTTTGAGGGGGTGTACATAGCATAATCAGCGCCGCTCTTCTGCCAATCTTCCAACTTATCGGCATAACCATTGTCATCTATCAGCTGGTATTCGGGCCCTGATTCAAAAGAAGCGCCATAATCTTCAGATACCCGCCAGATAACACCACTGTTATTTGCCTTGCTCACTTTCCAGTCAATACTCAGTTCAAAATTATCGTAAGCATCAACTGTTATAAGGTCTGCCCTTTTTTGCACGCCGGTCTCTTTACAGTGTATTTCACCGTTTATCACTTCCCATCCATCAGTTGGGATATTTTTATATCCACGCCAGCCGTTCACTGATTTGCCATCAAATAATAAAACCCACCCTTCTTTTTTCTCTTTGTCAGTAAGTGTATTGTCCATGTCCTGCAAGATTTCAAAAGCAAAGTTAGCCGCAAAAATTACGGGCAATATTAAAACTGCCCCGATTGATTTTAATTTAATCATATTTATAAGTTTAAAATGACTTTTGCCGGTACGAAAGTTAATATAATCCGGCAATTCAGCAGCGCCGGAAAGCAGAAATTGTAAATCAACCAACAGCCCGTAAATTTGTGGCCCGTTTAACTGAACGTATAAAAGCCTGGAACAGGATTGAAACATCTCCTGTTCAAAGGTCTCATTAACTATAAAAAAAACTTACGTTACTATGGCATTTACATTACCTGCGCTTCCTTATGCACACCATGCACTGGAACCGCATATTGACACAACTACGATGCAGATACATCACGGCAAACACCACCAGGCTTATGTTGATAACCTGAACAAAGCCATTGCAGGGACACCGAATGAAAACAAAAGCCTTGAAGAACTGGTTGCAGCAGCAGGTTCTATTTCCCCGGCTGTTCGCAACAATGGGGGCGGGCACTGGAACCATAGTTTTTTCTGGGAAAGTCTTGCAGCAAATGCAGGCGGAAGCCCTTCAGGAAAATTAGCTGATGCCATCAACAGCGCTTTTGGCTCTTTTGATGCGTTTAAAGAAAAATTCAACAATGCCGGTATGACAAGGTTTGGAAGCGGATGGGCATGGCTGATTGTAAAAGATGGCAAGCTGGAAGTTTCATCAACGCCCAATCAGGATAATCCATTGATGGATGTTGCCGAAGTAAAGGGCACACCTCTACTTGGTGTTGATGTATGGGAACATGCATACTACCTGAAATACCAGAACCGCAGAGCAGAATACCTCGGCGCTTTCTGGAATGTGGTGAACTGGAAAACGGTGGAAGAAAGGTTTGCTAAGGCGAAGTAATCCGGAATAACCTTTTCTTTATATTTTAAGACCACTCCACCATGAGTGGTTTTTTTTTCAGCTTCACGGAGCAGAGGGTTTACGGCACCGGGTCATAACCATGCCCGCCCCATGGATGGCACCGGCTTATTCTTTTTATGGCAAGCCACATCCCTTTAACGGGTCCATACCTTTTTAAAGCTTCTATTGCATAATGCGAACAGCTTGGGGTGTACCTGCACTTTGGGCCTATCCACGGTGAGATGACCCACTGGTAAAGTTTAATAAAAAGGATGAATGGGAGGCTAAGTACCTGCAGCAGCGCTTTCATCAACTATATTATAAAGTTTTTTCAAAGCTACTGCTACTTTATCTTTTGCAAGTTTAAAATCAGGCAGCTCTTTGCCGGTGTAAATGAAAAAAATATTCAGCTGAATTTTCTTTTCTTTCACCTTATCATATAATGGCAACTTTTGTAAACGGTATGCCTCACGGGTTAACCTTTTTATCCTGTTGCGGTCAACTGCACGTTTAAAATTCTTACTGCTCACCCCTGTTCCGAACTGAACATTGAATGATGATGAAGAAACATTGTTTGCTGCAACTGAAATAAAGTAATAAACCCTGAATGGGCCCGCTGCAAAACTCTTTCCTTCACTGAACAACTGCTCAATGAGCTTGCGGCTTTTAAGCCTTTCATTCTTTCCCAGTGTAAATTCTTTAGCCACAGATTTGCACAGATATTCTTAAAAAACAAAATAGTCCCGATAAACAGGACTATTCAAGTTAAACCATTTTCAAAAGCCCCCATCAGGGGATTTGGGAGTTATTTTAATTTCCTTTCGTCGGAAATGGTTAGTTTCTTACGGCCTTTTTTACGGCGGCTGGCCAATACCTTACGGCCATTGGCTGTTTGCATGCGCTTGCGGAAACCATGTACGGTTTTGCGGCGGCGGCGGTGCGGTTGAAATGTACGTTTCATAATCTTTTACTTTTTCACTTTTTGAAATAAAGACCGGGAGAAGCGGTCATGGATTCAAATTCGCCAACAAGACAGGAGGTCACCACACCTCCCGCCACAGGCGGGATGAAAGGACGGCAAAGGTAAGGGTTGAATTGCAAATTTGAGGTGTAAGATTTGAGATTTTTTAGAATGGCCGTTGAATCTGCGCCTTCATACTGATTTTTGAGATCAGCCATTGAATGAGCTACGGCTGTGCCGCTTCTAAATCAAGATGTTCAGACCGGACTGTCTGGCCAAAAAAAACACCTGCATGGTTGTCAAAATCTTCGGTTGAATCGGTTGTATAAAACTTCCTCTTCCCTGTTTGGGTAAGCCTTGCATTTATTTCAGGGTGACGGTTCAGATAATCTGCAAGGCTGGCGGCTACAATCTCCCCCTGTGAAACCAGTTTAACCCCTTCAGGAAGAAACTCCTCAATCTTATCTTTCAATAGCGGGTAGTGGGTACAGGCCAGCAGCAACACATCAATGTGCTTTTGTTTTGAAAAGATATTATCAATGTGCTTTTTTACAAAGTAATCAGCGCCTGCACTGTG
>JANRKT010000329.1:0-9894 GCA_033763355.1 Chitinophagaceae bacterium
TAATCGCCTACACAATTGCCATCACTTCTTCCTCTCCATTCATCTAATGCAGCCTGTAATGAATTGCCTTGTTTTTGTAAAATAAAATCTATCACCATCGTGGTACCGCCAAATAAAGCAGCTCTTGTTCCCGTTTCATAATTGTCACTGCTAAAAGTGCCCATGAATGGCATATCGAGATGCACATGCGGATCAATGCCTCCGGGGAAAACCAGCTTACCTGACGCATCAATTACATCATCTGCATTCACCGGGAGGTTCTTTCCGATAGTATGTATCACTTCACTATCTATAAAAATATCGGCAACATAATCTGAATCTGCAGTAATGATTCTTCCGTTTTTAATCAAAATACTCATAATATCTTTTTAAACTGATTTGAGGTTTCAATTTGTAACCTCTGACTAAACCTATAACCGCTGAGAACGTACAATAATGAGTTCACGCAGAGCTGCTCTGCGAAAGCTCTGCTTCTCTTATTCTCTGCGGTGAATAATTCATTGTTATGAAATAAACTATCCCACTTATAAAGAACCCCACGAACCATGCATAGTTATACAAATTGTTTATCCATCCCGGAAATGCAGTTGATGAAACCAGTTTTACCTGTAATAAAAATCCGGGGACATTGGGTAGTATTCCGCACAACAAAGCAATAATTGCATATTTGTTGAATCCGTTGCCAAAACTGTATTGCCCGACATGCTTATACAGCTCGCCGGCATTTAATGTTTGTTTGCGTATAAAATAATAATCAGCAATCATAATTCCCCCTACCGGCCCAAGCAAACTTGAATAAGCAATCAGCCAGGTAAAAATATAACCAGTCGGATCAGCGATCAGTTTCCATGGAAATATCAATACACCAATTATGCCTGTGATATATCCGCCAACCCGAAAATTAATTTTTGAAGGTGCAAGATTTGAAAAATCATTAGCAGGGCTTACAATGTTTGCAGCAATATTTGTCGCCAGTGTTGAAATGGCAACAGCCAGCATGGCAAATGTTACCATCAGTTTATTTTCAAATCTTCCTGCTAATTGAACAGGATCCCAAATTGTACTTCCATAAACAATTGCAGTGGCAGATGTAACCACGACTCCAATAAATGCAAATAAAGTCATTGATGGCGGTAATCCGATTGCCTGCCCTCTTATCTGCGCTTTCTGACTTTTTGCATAACGGGTGAAATCAGGAATATTTAATGAAAGTGTTGCCCAGAAACCAACCATACCTGTTAATGCAGGAAAGAAATAATTCCAGAATGATGGACCCTGAAGTTTCGCTGGTTGTTCTAATATTGGTCCCAATCCATTTGCTGCACTTATAGCCCAGAATAATAATGCCAATGCAGCAACAGGGAGAAATATGGCTTTAAATACTAAAAGTTTCCGGATACTTTCAACACCAAGATACACGATGAACATATTCAATAACCAGAAAAGAAAAAAGCAAAGCATCGGTATTGTCTGCGGAAATAATGAACTGCTGTCAATTTCCGGCATACCGGGATTCCATGCCCGTACAATATTATATATAGATGCCCCACCGATCCATGTTTGTATTCCAAACCAGCCGCAGGCTACTATTGCACGAAGTATGGCCGGTATATTGGCTCCTTTTGTACCAAAACTTGCTCTGGCAAAAACAGGAAAGGGAATTCCGTATTTAGCGCCTGCATGTCCATTCAATATCATTGGTACCAGTACAATGGTATTACCTAAAAAGATAGTGAGGATCGCTTGCCACCAATTCATACCACCACCAATCAATGAACTGGCAAGCATATATGTTGGAATGCAAAGACTCATACTTATCCATAATGCAGCATAGTTCCATGTTCCCCATTTTCTCTTTTCCAGGGGAATAGGAGCTAAATCTTCGTTGATCAAAGATGAATTGTTATTTACCGGTTCATTCATTACGTAAATTTTGATTTCATGCAAAGCCGCTAAGATTAAATACAAAAGGCGCAAAGACTTTGCGGCTTAGCGATTCTTTGTCCCGCCACAAGCGGGATGAAATATTATTTTACTTCTGAGTCTGCAATACTTAGCGCATCACTAATGATCGCTAATCCTTCATCAATCTGCTCTTTTGTTACAATCAATGGCGGTGCTACAAATATGTAGCTCCATCTTACAAAAGTGTACATACCTAATTCTTTGATCTTTGCTGCCACCTTATTCATCACGGTCATCTCATCCGGCTTTGCATTAAATGGCGCCATAGGTTCTTTTGTCTTCCTGTTTTTTACCAATTCGATACAGCCTAATAGCCCGGTATTTCTCCAGTCGCCAATGCTGGGATGTTTTTGTTTTAATTTTTCCAACTGTTCATTCATATACTTGCCCATTACAGCAGCATTCTCAATCAAATTATCATCTTCATATATCTTCAGCATTTCTAAAGCGGCAGCACAGCTTACAGGGTGAGCAGAGTAGGTGAGGCCCAATGGTAATACAGCATCATCATATTTAGCTGCAATTTTATCTGATACCATTAAGCACCCAAACGGAAGATAACCACTCGTTAATCCTTTTGCCATGCAAATCATATCAGGAACGATGCCGTGATTTTGAAATCCAAACCATTTGCCAGTTCTTCCAAATCCACTCATTACTTCATCAATGATGAGCAGGATACCATGTTTGTTGCAGATTTCTCTAACCGCTTTTAAATAACCAACAGGATATGTAAAGCAACCGGAAGAACCCGATTCACCTTCCAATAGAATCGCTGCAATATTTGCCGGGCCTTCATAAGCAATTACCCTTTCTAATGAAGCAACAGCTTCTTTCAATAAATTTTCTTCGCCATATTCCCAACGATACAGGTATGGTAAATCAAAATGTACAAAGTTTGGCGCCTGCTGCACATCAACAGGGATTCTTCTCGGATCGCCGCTGGCAGATATAGCGCCAATGGATGCGCCGTGATAAGATTGATAACGGCTTAGAATTTTATGTCGGCCTGTGTAAAGTCTTGCCAGCTTGATACCATTTTCAATGGATGTAGCGCCGCATAAGGTAAAAAACGCTTTATTCAGATCACCCGGACATATTTCGGCTAACTTCTTTCCCAACTCACCACGTACTTTTGTAACACAGGATGGCGTCACATAACTGACTTCCTGCATTTGCCTGACCGCTGCTTCAGTCACTCTCTGATTGCCATGACCAATATTGACATTCATCAGCCCCGATGAAAAATCAATATAGCGTTTGCCATCATAATCGTAGAGATAAACACCTTCACCATATTTTACAGCAATAGGATTGGTGCCTTTTTGTTTACTCCAGGAAAAGATGGTATAATCCTGGTTATTTTGGAGTATTTCCTGTGCTTCGGAAATTGTTTTTGTACTCATACTACATTTTATTTAAAACCGATTCTGGGTCTGTTTTCCCATGATTTTTGTTCTGCTTTTTCATCTAATAAATTTTCTATTGCATCATATATCAGGTTTAATTGGGCATCATGCCCATCCAAATGATATTTCAAGGCTTTTATTTGTTTGGCCAAAGAATCATAATCCAGTATTTGTCTTCTTAACTGAATAAATGTTTTTACAATTGCCACACTCATTTTTACTGCTCTTTCGGTTTTAAGAACAGTGGCTACCATAGCGACTCCATGTTCTGTAAAAGCATAAGGAGTAACATTGATGTTTCTTTTAACCTGAGATGCGGTCGCATTTTGCGACCGCATAATTACATTTTCCTGCCTCCATTCACTTGTTTTGATGAGATCATAATTTGTGATCTTATGCCGAGACTTTAACTCATCCAATTCACTCCCGCTTCAGGATTCCATTTCACCGTGCTCTTCTTCAATTTGGTCCAAAACTCAATCGAACTCTTGCCGGTAATATCACCAACACCAAACTTGCTTTCATTCCATCCACCAAAACTAAATGGTTCCCGGGGCACAGGCACACCAACATTCACACCTATCATCCCTGCACTGGCATGATCAATGATATATCTTGCCAACCCTCCATTTTGTGTAAACACACTTGCGGCATTGCCATAGGGATTTGCATTTTCAATAGCCAGCGCTTCATCAACTGTTTTTGTCCTCATAATAGAGATCACCGGGCCAAAAATTTCTTCCCTCGCCACACTCATTTCGGGTTTTACATAATCAATTACTGTTGGCCCCACATAAGTACCGTTTTCTTTTCCTTCCACTTTGGCGCCGCGGCCATCCACCAAAATCTTTGCACCATCTTTCTCCGCTTCGCTGATGTATCTTTCAATTCTTTCTTTTGATTCTTTACTTATAACAGCGCCCAGGTTTTTTCCGGGAACTATTTTTCTTGCTTCATCACAAATCTTCTCAATGATGTGGTCAATATTTCCTACACCCACCATTGCACTGGCGGCCATGCAACGCTGCCCGGCACAACCGCTCATGCTTGCTGCCACATTCTGTGCAGTCATATCAGGTTTGGCATCGGGCAATACCATCAGATGGTTTTTTGCACCGCCCAATGCCAATGCCCTTTTGAAATTTTGTGTGGCACGCTGGTAAACAATTTTAGCAACTTTGGTAGAACCTACAAACGAAACAGCTTCAATACCGGGATGGTCGCAAATGGCATTTACAATTTCACTGTCGCCATGCACCACATTAAAAACGCCATCCGGCAAACCTGCTTCTTTTAACAGCAATGCTAATCTTCCCACACTTAAAGGAACTTTCTCCGATGGTTTTATGATCATACAATTTCCCAAAGCAATAGCATTAGGCATCGTCCAGTTGGGAACCATACTGGGAAAATTAAACGGAACAATTGATGCCACAACACCCAGCGGTACATGTTCTGTTCTGCATTCTACTCCTTTGCTGACTTCAAGTATTTCACCGGTAACCAGCTGGGGCAGTGAACAGGCAAACTCAGTAAGTTCAATACATTTTTCTATTTCAGCAATGGCTTCACCCATTGTTTTGCCGTTTTCTTCACTTACCAGTGCGGCCAGTTCCTGCAGGTTTTTTTCCAGCAGGTATTTATAGCGGAAGAAAACCTGCACCCTTTCTTTAACAGGCATTTTGCTCCAGGAAGGAAATGCAGCTTTTGCAGCCTTTACAGCATCATCAAGGTCTTTTGCGGTTGACATCGGGACTTTTGAAAGCATGGTGCCGTCAACAGGGGAAACCACATCCAAAGAGCGCTGTGAAGATGCATCTGTAAATTTCCCGGTGATATAATTCTGTACCGGTGGATATTTCATAATTAATTTTTTTTGCAAGCAGTACAGTAATTTAATGAATAAATATGAAAGTCAGGAAGATGAGCATCCTGTTTTGCCTGAATTTATCCGGCAAAATATTTTCATCAGCCATAAATGCGAAGAATTAAAAAGTTCAGGGAATTTTATTTTCCTCTGAACACCGCTTTTCTTTTTTCCAAAAATGCCGCTGCGCCTTCTTTCATATCTTCAGTGGCAAAACAATTTCCGAATTCTTCAATTTCTACTGCATAGCCATTTTGGGTTTCATCAAACACGGCATTGGCAGCTTTGATGCATGCCGCAACAGCCAGCGGCGCTTTTGAATTGATGACTGATAATATCTGCCTGCTGTGTTCTGACAATGCTTCTGCAGTAGTTACATGGTTTACCAAGCCCAGTTGTCTGGCTTCGTTGGCATCAATCATGTTTGCAGTAAATAAAAGTTCCATGGCTTTGCCTTTTCCAATAAGTTGCACCAGCCGCTGTGTGCCGCCATAACCCGGTATTAAGCCAAGGTTTACTTCAGGCTGGCCAAATTTAGCGTTATCGCTTGCCAAACGAAAATGACAAGCCATTGCCAGTTCACAACCTCCGCCTAAGGCAAAACCGTTTACTGCTGCAACAACGGGTTTGGGGCAGTTCTCAATTTTATTGAATACCATGTCTTGTCCCCGTTGTGCAAGGGCTTTGCCTCCGGCAGCATCAAGTTGTAAAAATTCACTGATGTCGGCGCCTGCAACAAATGCTTTGGGACCTGCGCCGGTAATGATGGCGGATTTTATCTCAGGGTTTCTGGTTATTTCATCAACCGCCGCACTGAGTTCTTCTATCACGGTTTTGTTGAGGGCATTGAGTTTATCAGGCCGGTTAATGGTGATGGTAAAAATATGATCTTTCAGTTCTGTTAAAAGCGTAGTGTACATAAATCACTTTTTTCAAAAATAGCGATTTGCTTTTAACCTTGGTATTGCATGAAATGAAACAGCCTGCCTGAATCAATTCAGCTTAAGGAATTTCCGGGCATACTGTTCCCCTGCAGCATTTATCCTTACAATATAAGTTCCTGCAGGCAGTGAAGCAATGTCAATAAAAGTTTCAGGGCCTGAAAATTGTCTCCTTGCTTTTATGCTGCCGTCACTGCTCATGATCTCAGCTATGCCATTTGTATTTATTGCGGAAATAATTTGTAAATGCGATCTTGTAATTTGTATCCTGAAATTATATTTCGCCTTCCCTTTAACCACCACTTCTTTACTGTATTTTATTTCATTGTCTTTGTCGGCCACTTTAAGCCTGTAATGAACAGCGCTGTTTTGCAATAAGACAGACCTGTCCGTATAATTATCAGTTCCAGGATAAAACTTTTGCAGGGTAACAAATTTATTGTCAGCAATAGTTTTGCGTTCCACTTCCACCCATGCAATATCCGAAACCGGTTCTATCTTCCACTTAAGCGATGCATCATTTCCTGCTGCTTTTACCTGCAGGTCAATTGAGTTGATGGGCAGAATGGTAAGGTAAGGCCCTAAAAGCCCTGAGAGGTCTAATGTTTCAAATTTTGCAGGGGTGTTTATCAAAAACTGCTGGAACCTTTCATTGCTTATAAAATAGTGATCAGATTTGACGGCTGCAATGCCTTCCATCTGGGTAAATGTTGCATTGAGCGGCACCTTTCTTTTGTTACCATCAAAAAAACTGGTTCCGTTAAAGTCATATAAAAGATAGATAAATGGCGTTAGCGTATTGCTGTAGCCGGTAAGTACAATGGTTCTTTTATTCGCTACAGCTTCTGCCCCGGTAATTAAGCCCTGCACATTCAGTTCCGCCTTTTTTAATGCGGTATGTGTACCGGCAGTATTGGGCAATTCATACAATTTGGACTGCTGGTTAACCCAGTTTTTGCTGAAGAGGAACAAACTGCTGCCGTATGCAATCATGGCTTCACAATCAAAATTGGTATTGTTGCTCCCGGCGGCTGTAAAGTCAGTCTGGTCTTCGTAAGAGAAATTGATTATTTCTGCGGTTACATTGTTACCGGCCAGCACATCGCTTTTGGATACTTTGTAAATTTTCAGGTCGGTACGGTTCCCATTGGAGTTGTTTCCAAAATCACCTATATAAATGTAATTATCATCCTGAGCTAAATCTTCCCAGTCAATATTTGTTGCGTTGGTTACAGTTACTGTCCTGGTAATATTTCCTGTCGAAGTATCAACTGCAAACAAAAAAGGGTCGCCGCCACTGTCATTTTGCGTCCATATTGCGCCGTTCCACCAAAGTAAACCTGAAGTTTCATTAAGGGTAGAGGAAAGGTTGTATTTGAAATGGGAGCCAAGAGATGTATTGCTATAAGTGCAACTGCCATTGTTTACTGTTGCAGTGGCATTAAAGTTGTTTGCGGCAGGGTCAGTGCAGCCGTTTACCTGGGCGTTTGCAGAGAGGTTCAGCACTGAAATACATGTGGCAATAAGGTAAAACTGTTTCATATTGTATAAGGATAAAATGAAAAATGTTGAGCCGTAATCCATTAAGGATATTCTTTTTGGGGAGGTAGCTAAAACGGATATTGATTAAACTGAAAAAGGAAACCGGATAGTAATGATGTTAGAGCGGCTGTGAATGCGGATAGTTGGAATAAGCAGGTCGGAAAGCCCGCCTTTTGTTATTTCAGGATTTCAGGCTGTAAAATACTGCGGTTAAAGCTAATATGCAATATCGCTGTATTTTTTTTATGTTATCACTGTAAAATGGTGATTCTTTGGGTTTAACAACGGTAAATACGGGAGTGGTTGTTATTTATTTTTACCTTCATTTTATGAACCTGCTGCAATTCATTACCTATGCCGGTACGTTTGTTTTTGCCCTTACCGGGGCATTTAAGGCAAGAACTTTTAAGATGGATGTATTTGGCGGAGTGGTGCTGGCATTTGTAACGGCTTATGGCGGCGGCACTTTAAGGGATTTGCTTATTGGCGTAAGGCCGGTGAACTGGATAAATGATAACATTGCACTTGCACTGGTTGTTGCCGGCACTGCATTTACTTTTTTAATGAAGGAAAACGTAAACCGGTTTAAAAGGACAATTTTTTATACTGATGCCATTGGCCTGGGATTGTTTACTGCATCGGGTATTGAAGTAAGCCTCCGTAACGGGCTGAATGATGTTTATTCCCTTATTATGGGTGTAATTACAGCTACATTCGGCGGGTTGATAGCAGATATTTTTTCCAATGCCGTCCCCAATCTATTAAAACGGGGCGAATTGTATGCTACTGCATGTGCAATAGGGGGGGCAGTGTATTTGTTATTAAAACATGTGCTGCTGGAATACAATACCAATCTTTTTATTTGTGTGCTGGTAATTGTGGGCATACGCATTTATTCAAAAAGAAAAAGGCTGACGCTGCCTGAAATTTAATCATCCTGTTTTGGGGCATTGCGTATTTCTTCGAGGCGGGCTATATCCCAGAGGTCTTTATGCCTTGATGAACGCAGTTTAATATCTTTTAAAAAATCGTATGGTACCATCCTTAGTTCAATCCCGTCTTCGGTTTGGTGCACAGACATATTTTTTTCAGCCTGATCAAATGAGATATTTCTGTGAACAATAGTCAAAACATCAATTACATGCGGCCTTACCCCGAGGGTGCACATGAAATAAGTGGTGAAATCCTCGTCTTTTATATAATCTATTTCACTTTCACTGTATTTCATGCAGCGCAACGTATTCAAAAAACAAATTTTATTTTCTGCTGTAGGTGCAATCCACACATCCATATCTTCCGTAGCCCTGTGAAACCCATAATAATTCACAGCATATCCGCCTATGCACATGTAGCGCAGGTTATTTTGTGCAGCACATTTCAGGAAAAGGACAAACTCCGGGTGTTCAATATCCATTATTAAAATGTTTTTGAACAGTAATTTTTTTAGGAGAAGGCTTCATGAAATCTTTATAGTTTGCTTTTTGCAGGTCTGCCAGTGCCTTTAGCCTCTGTGAAGGGGAAAGTGAAGCAAAATACATCAGGTAATACAACTCCTGCTCTTCAAACGATTTAAATATTTTTATTTCCCGCTTCATACACAAATTTAAAAACTTCTGTGTTCTTTTACCCAGCGGGTAATGTACCCCGCAATTTCTGAAGTGGCCGTTCCCGGTGCAAACAATTTGCCTGTGCCCATTTCATTCAGCTTTTTCATGTCGTCTTCAGGAATAATTCCTCCTCCGGTAAGCAATACATCATTCATTTCTTTGGCCTTCATCAGTTCAATTATTTTGGGAAACACCGTCATGTGTGCCCCGGAAAGAATGCTTATGCCAATGGCATCTACATCTTCCTGCAATGCGGCATTCACTACCATTTCCGGGGTTTGCCTCAGGCCGGTATAAATCACTTCCATCCCGGCATCCCTTAATGCAGCGGCAATTACTTTGGCGCCGCGGTCATGCCCGTCCAGTCCAACTTTGGCAACCAGTATGCGTATAGGCCTGTTCATATAAAATCAATTGAATTGCTTAAAAACCTTTTCAGCATTTTCAATGCGGTTAATGGTCTTTTCTTTACCCAGCGCTTCAGTAATAACAAAAACACCCGGCCCCTTTTTTTCACCCACCAGCATAACCCTGTAAATCATTTGCAGGTCACCGGGTTTAAT
>JANRKT010000330.1:0-16434 GCA_033763355.1 Chitinophagaceae bacterium
GTTAATGCTTATTTTTTCATGGAGAGAATATATTTTACCATGGCTTCAGCATCTTCCTGCGATACATTGGCATGGGCTGCCATTGGTATTTCGCCCCAAACACCCTGTCCGCCTTTGATGATTTTTTCTGAAAGCAATTTGATGTTGGCATCAGTGGCCTCGTATTTTTTTGCAACTTCAGCATATGATGGCCCGATAAGTTTTTCAGCATCTTTATGGCAGGTGCGGCAATCAGATCCCTCAATCAATGCCTTACCATCTTTGGCCGGGGCAACTGCAGGAACAGTCGCAGAATCTGCATTTGCGGTTGATGCATCTCCGCCAATTTGTTCATTGGAGTTGGACTCATTGTTACTTACGGGTTTTTTTTCTTCTGTTGATTCCCCGCCCCCGCAGGCATAACATGCAGCGGCTATAACAATAGCAGCAAAAACTTTTTTCATCATAATAAACATCTTTTACAGGGTTATTAAAAATTGGAGGGTAAAGTTCGTAAGTTTTATCCCAGTCCAAGCACTTTGCGGTTAAATTTTTCATCGCTTCCCGTTCCGGCAAAATCATCAAAGGCTTTTTCGGTTACACGGATGATGTGTTTCTTTATAAATACCGATCCTTCCTTAGCGCCGTCTTCAGGATGTTTCAATGCACATTCCCATTCCATTACTGCCCAGCCGCTGTAGTCATACGCTGCCAGTTTGCTGAAGATACTTCTAAAATTAACCTGGCCATCACCCAGTGAACGGAAACGGCCGGCACGGTTCACCCATCCCTGGTAACCGCCATACACGCCTTGTTTTCCGGTTGGATTGAACTCTGCATCTTTTACATGAAACATGCGGATGCGTTCATGGTAATTATCTATATAGTCGAGATAATTGAGGCATTGCAATACAAAATGGGATGGATCGTAAAGCAAACATGCACGTGGGTGGTTATTTACTTTTTCGAGGAACATTTCATATGTAATGCCATCATGCAAATCCTCTCCGGGATGTATTTCATAACAAACATCAACCCCGCATTCATCAAATACATTTAATATCGGCAGCCAGCGTTTGGCCAGTTCTTTAAACCCTGTTTCAACCAATCCGGCCGGTCGTTGCGGCCAGGGATAAACGGTTTGCCACAGCAAAGCGCCGCTGAATGTAGCATGTGCATTCAATCCGAGATTTTGAGATGCTTTTGCAGCCCATTTTAATTGCTGAACCGCCCACTCTGTTCTTGCTTTACTGTTGCCGTGTACCGCAGCAGGGGCAAAGCCATCAAACAATTCATCGTATGCAGGATGAACCGCCACCAACTGCCCCTGAAGGTGTGTTGAAAGTTCAGTGATCTGCAACCCGCAGTCATTAATCATCCCTTTTATTTCATCTGCATAAGTTTTACTTTCGGCAGCTTTCTGCAAATCAATACAGCGGCTGTCCCATGAGGGTATCTGCACCCCCACAAAACCTATGCTTTCTGCCCACTGACAAATGGATTTTAAATTATTGAATGGCGGCTGGTCGCCCATGAACTGGGCTAAAAAAATTCCGGGGCCTTTTATTGTTTTCATAAAATTTTACCCTCCTGAATCCCCCCTATGGGGAGGACTTTTTGAGCTTTAATAAATTTAATAAGTAATTGTAATCACTACTCCAACAAAAGAAATTCAATTATCAATTCAGAATATGCTATACGGATGGTGAATTTTATTCCTGATTAACAAGTCTCCCTACAGGGAGATTTAGAGGGTAAACTCAGTCCATTTCTCCTTTGATTGTGCAGAGGCCACCACATTATCAATAAATGCCATTCCCCTTATGCCTTCATCCACCTTCGGGAAGTCGAGCATCTCCTTGCCGGGTTCTTTGCCATCTATTTTTGCAGATAATGTTAATGCAAAGTTCCGGTAGATGTTACCAAACGCCTCAAGGTAACCTTCCGGATGACCACCCGGTGTACGGCAATTGTGTGTTGCAAAGCTTGATAAACGATCTCCGTAATTACCGCCGGCACGTAATATTTGTGCGGGCTGGTCAAGCCATTTCACCAGCATGGTATTTGGTTCGTGCTGCGCCCATTCAATGCCGCCCTTTTCGCCATATATGCGGATCTTTAAAGCGTTTTCTTCGCCTGCGGCTACCTGTGAGGCCATCAATACACCGGCAGCGCCGTTATCAAATTTCAGCAGTACATTGCCGTCATCATCCAGCGCCCTTCCTTCTACCATTACATTAAGATCAGCACAGAGATGTGTAATCTTTAATCCTGAAATATATTCGGCCAGATGTGCAGCATGTGTGCCAATGTCGCCCATGCAACCGCTCTTGCCGCTTTTCTTCGGGTCTGTCCTCCATGCCGCCTGCGCATTGCCTTCTCTTTCTGAAAGCTTGCTCAGCCAGCCCTGCGGGTATTCAACCCATATCTTTCTTATTTTTCCCAGTGCGCCACCCTGCACCATTTGCTTTGCATGTTTTACAAGGGGATAACCAGAATAGGTATGCGTAAGGCATAAAACCAAACCTGTTTCCTCAACTTTTTTCTTTAATTGTCTGGCTTCATCAATGGTAAAGGTGATGGGTTTTTCAATTACTACGTGAAAGCCATTGTCAAGCGCCATCATAGCCGGTGCAAAATGGGCAAAGTTGGGTGTAACGATGGTTACAAAATCCATCTTTTTATCAGCCGGCAGCTGGCTCTCTTTTTTTATCATCTCTTCATAATTCAGGTAGGTACGGTCTTCGGGCAGAAAGAGCATCTTTCCCGAGTCTCTTGCAATATCAGGATTAATGCTTAGTGCCCCGCAGGCAACTTCAATTAAACCGTCCATATTGGCAGCAATGCGATGTATGGCGCCGATGAAGGCATCTTTGCCCCCGCCGATCATGCCCATTCTTAATTTTCTGTTCATGGAAAAAATGTATTTGGAAAGTGGTAAGAAACTAAAGAGATTTAAAAATAAAAAAATTACATTTATGAACCGTTTTAACGGGAAGATTTCGAATAAAAAAGAAATTTTTCCGCAAACTGTTTATCTTTTGAAAACAGTTTTTAGTTTCAGCCAATCAATCTTCAAACCAAAACCTGAATCAACATGCAAGCCAACATCAACCGTAAACAGTTATTTCTTGCAAGCTGTATCGCACTTATTTTTACAGCCATGACCTTTGCCATACGTGCGGCTCTTGAGGGCGTATGGGGTACTGAATACAACCTTACTAAAGAGCAGGTAGGCTGGGTGTTCAGCCCTGCTTTCTGGGGCTTTACTTTAGCCATGATTTTTGGTGGCCCGTTATGTGATGTAATTGGTATGAAGAGGCTGCTTGGGCTGGCTTTCCTGGGGCATATTACAGGGGTAATTATTTACCTGGTAGCAAAAGATGCCACTATGCTCTTTATCGGAACACTGTGTATAGGAATTGGGAACGGAATGGTAGAAGCGGCATGTAACCCCCTCGTAGTTTCATTGTATCCGGATAATAAGACAACCATGCTCAACAGGTTTCATGTGTGGTTTCCGGGGGGTATTGTAATAGGAGGACTGGTTGCATATCTAATCATTACACAAATGGGGTTAGACTGGCGGGTACTCGTATCGCTGTTATTTATACCGGGAATTATTTATGGGATACTTTTTTTACGGCTGCAGTTTCCACAAACAGAAAGGGTAACAAAGGGAATCAGTACATCAGAAATGTTCAAAGCATGTCTCAATCCTCTTTTCCTTGTAATGATAGCCTGTATGTTTATGACAGCGGCCACCGAACTGGGCACCAATCAATGGATAAACGCTTTGCTGGGTAATGCAGGCGTATCAGCCATTTTAATTCTTGTAATGATCAATGGTATCATGGCATTGGGCCGTTCATTTGCAGGACCTGTTGTTCACAGGCTTAACCCCAACGGCATGCTTATTTTTTCCGCTTTGTTTGCGGGCATAGGTTTATTGTTATTAAGCAAGGCAACCGGTAGCGGTGCAATTGGCGCTGCTGTAGTTTTTGCAGTAGGCATTTGTTTCTTCTGGCCCACTATGCTTGGTTTTGTATCAGAATATTTGCCAAAAACCGGGGCATTGGGTCTTTCTTTAATGGGAGGCGCCGGAATGTTTTCTACCTCACTTATACTGCCTGTTATGGGTAAATGGTTTGATGAAGCCAAAGCCAAAGCAATTGCCGGAGGGGCAGATACAGTTGCAGCTGAAACCATGGCCGGATCAGATACATTTTTAAAAGTTGCGGTAATGCCCGCTATTCTTGTGGTGATATTTGTTTTGATTTATGTAGTCAGAAGGAAACATTATGCAGCCCATAAAGCTGCGCATGCTTAAATACATGGGTTGCCGTTAATCACCACAGGTTGCTAACGGCAATTTTTTTGAACGGGCGTATCCTTACATTTCGTAAATTTCCATCCCAACGGTTCAAATCATGTCAAAAGCTTCATCTCGCAGAACAGCAATTAAAAATATCGTTGCAGGAACAGCCGCCCTCAGTACAGCTGGGATGCTTAGTTCAGGTTCTGCCTGCGCCGAAACAAAACCCGCTATGCTAAAAGGAAATATCAATCACTCTGCCTGCCGCTGGTGCTATGGCAGTATTCCGTTGGATGAATTATGCGCTGCCGCAAAGAATATCGGGCTTATCGGTATTGACCTTGTTGGCCCCAAAGACTGGCCCACTTTACAGCAGTATGGCTTAACAGCTACGATGTGCTGGGGCGCAGAAATAAACCTGGTTGACGGATGGAACAACAAACAGTTTCATGCAGAGCTTATTAAAAGATACAGTGAAATGATACCACTGGTTGCAAAAGCAGGATACAAAAACCTGATCTGCTTCAGCGGTAACAGGCGAGGGATGGATGATGAAACAGGTTTGAAAAATTGTACAGAAGGGTTGAAACAGGTAATGGCTATAGCTGAAAAAAACAATGTGATGATGGTAATGGAACTGCTGAACAGTAAAGTTGACCATAAAGACTACCAGTGCGATAAAACGGCATGGGGTGTTGAACTGTGCAAACGCATAGGTTCATCCAACTTTAAACTGCTTTACGATATTTATCACATGCAGATAGATGAAGGAGATGTGATCAGGACCATCAGGGATAATTTTCAGTACATCACCCATTTTCATACAGGCGGGGTTCCCGGCAGGCATGAAATTGATGAAAGCCAGGAACTCTATTATCCCGCCATTATGAAAGCCATAATTGACCTCGGCTATAAGGGTTATGTGGCGCAGGAATTTATTCCTGTTTCAAAAGAAAAACAAGGGCAACTGGCTGCATTAAAAACGGCGGTAGGTATTTGTGATGTGTAAACCTGTATCCTTACAGGAGAAGTTTAGAACGGCATGCAGTTGTTTTGACGTAAAAAAGCTATCAAATGCGCAAAAAGAATGAAAACCATGTTGAGAAAATATGATAGCGATAACCTTCTTCCTTTAAAGAAAGCCAAAGTGATTAAAAAAATTTTCAAACTATAAACGATTTGTCATGCCTGAAACAAACGAATTTGATGCCATAGTAGTTGGCTCAGGAATCAGCGGGGGCTGGGCCGCAAAAGAACTTTGCGAAAAAGGCCTTAAAGTAATTATGCTGGAAAGGGGCCGCGACCTTGTGCATGTAAGAGATTATGTAAATGCCAATAAAGGCCCCTGGGAATTTCCCCACCGTGGCGGAAGGACCCAGCAAATGGTAAAGGATTATCCTGTATTGAAACGGGATTATCCGCTTAATGAAACTGTACTTGAATATTGGGTAAAGGATTCTGAATGCCCCTATACGGAAGTGAAACGTTTTGACTGGTTCCGCGGCTATCATGTTGGCGGCCGCTCCATCATGTGGGGCAGGCAAAGTTACCGCTGGAGCGACCTGGATTTTGAAGCCAATGCCAAAGATGGTTTTGGTGTGGACTGGCCCATTCGTTATAAAGACATTGCCCCCTGGTATGATTATACAGAGAAATTTGCAGGCATCAGCGGATCAAAAGATGGGTTGGCTGTATTGCCAGATGGTCAATTCCTGCCGCCAATGGATATGACATGTGTGGAGAAAGATGTAGCGGCGAGGATAAAAGAACATTACAAAGGCACAAGACACATGCTGATCGGCCGTGTGGCCAATCTCACACAGGCTATTCCCGACAGAACGCCCTGCCAGTTCAGGAATTTATGCTGGAGGGGTTGCCCCTTTGGCGGATACTTCAGCACACAGTCATCTACGTTACCGGCCGCACAAAAAACCGGTAACCTTACCCTCCGTCCTTTTTCTATTGTTACAAAAGTTTTATACGATAAGGATAAAAAGAAAGCCACTGGTGTTGAAGTACTTGATGCAGAAACCAATAAAACTTATGAATACAAAGCAAAGATTGTATTCCTTAATGCATCAACGCTTAATTCAACGTGGATACTTTTAAATTCAGCAACTGATGTATGGCCCGATGGTTTGGGCAGCAGCAGCGGTGAACTGGGCCACAACCTTATGGACCATCACCTCGGAGTTGGCGCAGGCGGAACGGTTGAAGGATACGAGGATAAATATTATTTCGGCCGCAGGCCCAATGGTATTTACATACCACGTTACAGGAATGTGGGCAGTGATAAAAGAGATTACCTGCGTGGTTTTGGTTACCAGGGCGCCGGCAGCCGCCAGGGCTGGAGCCGTAATGTAGCCGAATTGTCCATTGGCGCCGAACTGAAGGAAGCCTTAACTGAACCCGGCCAATGGTCAATGGGCATGGGTGGATTTGGTGAAATACTTCCTTATCATGAAAATAAAGTAACGCTTGATAAAACCAAAAAAGACAAATGGGGCCTGAATGTGCTGGCAATTGATTGCGAACTGAAGGAGAATGAAAAGAAAATGCGTGTTGACATAGTTAATGATGCCAAAGAAATGCTGGAAGCAGCAGGTGTAAAAAATGTTAATGCCAGGGAAGGCGATGGCACGCCGGGCCGCGGTATTCATGAAATGGGTACGGCACGTATGGGCAAAGACCCCAAAACATCTGTGCTCAACAAATGGAACCAGGTTTGGGATGCCATGAATGTATTTGTAACCGATGGCGCCTGTATGACATCAGCAGCATGTGTAAACCCGTCACTATCATACATGGCATTAACCGCAAGAGCAGCGGATTATGCTGTAAGCGAATTGAAAAAAGGAAATTTATAATAACCATTAGTGAATCGTCGGCCGTGGGTTAATATGCTCTAATTTCTTCTCACGGCTGACGATTGACGTTTCACCAACATCTGTTTGCCACAGGATACTTCACATACCGGCATTAATAATAAAGCTGTTCCGCAACATACCTACGACGCTATCGTGGTGGGTTCAGGCATTACCGGGGGATGGGCAGCAAAAGAATTGTGTGAAAAAGGATTGAAAACACTGCTGCTTGAAAGAGGCAAAAATGTTGAGCACATTAAAGATTATACCACCACATCAAAGGAACCCTGGGAGTTTCCGCACCGCGGTTCGCTTACACCACAGGAAAAACAAAACTATCCCATACAGACAAGGCATTATTCAATAAGGGAAGACAACAAACATTTTTATATCCTGGATAAGGAAAACCCTTATAATGAAATACAGCGCTACGACTGGGTAAGGGGTGATATTCTCGGGGGCCGCTCTGTTTTATGGGGAAGAATGTGTTACCGCTGGAGCGATTTTGATTTCAATGCCAATTTAAAAGATGGCGCCGGTACGGACTGGCCTATACGTTACCGTGATATTGCGCCGTGGTACGATTATGCGGAACGTTTTACAGGCATCAGCGGCAACAGGGATGGCCTGCCGGAATTACCGGACGGGCAGTTTCAATCGCCGATGGAAATGAATTGCGTTGAGGAATATGCAAAAAAACAGATTGAAGAAAAATTTCCCGGAAGGAAACTAACCATTGGCCGTGTGGCCAACTTAACACAGCAATTACCGGGAAGGGGTGCATGCCAGTACCGCAACCTCTGTCACCGCGGTTGCCCTTTCGGCGCCTACTTCAGTACGCAATCTTCAACTTTACCGGCGGCACAAAAAACAGGCAACCTTTCAGTACAATGTGGTATGCTTGTAAATAAAGTGATTTACGATGTAAAGAAAGAAAAAGCAATAGGCGTTGAAGTACTGGACAGGGACAGCCTGAAAACATACGAGTATTACGCAAGGGTTATTTTCCTGAATGCTGCCACACTCGGCACTACATTTCTTTTGCTCAATTCAACAAGTTCAAGGTTCCCCAATGGTTTGGGCAATGATAATGATATTGTTGGCCGCCACCTGATGGACCACCACAAAAGCGGCGGCATATCCGCCAGCATTGAAGGATTTGAAGATAAATATTATTTCGGCCGCAGGCCAACCGGAATTTATGTTCCCCGTTTCAAAAACATGGATGAAAAAACAAAACAAAAGGATTACTTACGCGGCTTCGGATACCAGGGTGGCGCAGGCCGCAGGGGAGGAAACAGAAATGCTGAAATTGGCGAAGCGTTAAAAGAAGCGATGACAGAACCCGGTTCATGGAACATCGGCTTCGGCGCTTATGGTGAATGCCTTCCTTATGCTGAAAACCGTGTTACATTAAACACTGATATAAAAGATAAATGGGGCAGGCCCACTTTAAACATTGATTGCAGCTTTAAGGATAATGAAAAAAAAATGCGGGAAGATGCAATTGAAACAGCCAAAGAAATGCTGGAAGCAATTGGCGGAAAAGATATACGTGCAGAAGGCAGCATGTCGTTTCCCGGCAATGCCAACCACGAAATGGGTACGGCAAAAATGGGCAACGATCCCAAAACATCTGTGCTCAACAAATGGAACCAGCTGCATGCAGTAAAGAATGTTTTTGTTACCGACGGATCATGCATGGTATCTTCTTCCTGTGTTAACCCTTCCCTCACTTATATGGCATTAACAGCAAGGGCATGTGATTATGCAGTATCAGAACTAAAAAAAGGAAACTTATAACTGTGAGCGTATTTGTCTGACTATATTTTTTAAACCAGGTAACAATTAAACCATGCCCGGAGATTCAACAAACGTAAACAATAAGGCCAAATCACAAAACACCTACGATGCCATTGTGGTAGGTTCAGGCATCAGCGGAGGGTGGGCCGCAAAAGAACTGTGTGAAAAAGGGCTAAAAACACTGGTGCTGGAACGGGGAAGAAATGTTGAGCACCTGAAAGATTATCCCACCACCAATATGGCCCCCTGGGAATTGCTTCACCGCAACAGGCACAGCAAAAAACAAAAAGAAGACCAGTATATACAGGTACGTGGTTTTTGCAATGAAGCCAACAGCCATTTTTATGTTAATGACAAGGATCACCCTTATGTACAAACCAAACCGTTTGACTGGATACGTGGTTATCATGTAGGAGGCCGCTCACTCATGTGGGGCAGGCAATGCTACCGCTGGAGCGACCTGGATTTTGAAGCCAATGCAAAAGAGAGTATTGGTGCAGACTGGCCTATCCGTTACCGTGATATTGCCCCCTGGTACGGTTATGTGGAAAGATTTGTTGGCATCAGCGGGTCAAAAGAAGGATTGCCGCAATTGCCTGACGGTGAGTTTTTGCCGCCAATGGAAATGAACTGCCTTGAAAAACATATTGCAGAAAACATAAAGAAAAATTATACTGACCGCAGGATGATCATTGGCCGTGTGGCCAACCTTTCACGGGGCTGGAATGGGCGGGGTCCCTGCCAGTACCGGAATATGTGCGACAGGGGTTGCCCCTTTGGCGGTTATTTCAGCAGCAATTCAGCTACACTTCCCGTGGCCCTTGTAACCGGTAATTTAACGCTGAGGCCGCATGCTATTGTAATGGAAGTTTTATATGATAAGGATAAGAAGAAGGCAACAGGTGTGCGCATCATTGATGAGCAAACCATGAAGACCGAAGAGTATTTTGCAAGAATCATTTTCCTGAATGCCTCGGCTCTTGGGTCAACATACATTATGCTCAATTCAAAGTCAGATGCTTTTCCCAATGGTTTGGGCAACGGCAGCGACCAGTTAGGCCGTAACTTAATGGATCATCATTATCATGTTGGCGCCAGCGCAACTTATGAAGGGTTTAAAGACCAATACACATATGGCAGAAGGCCCAACGGAATTTATGTGCCCCGTTTCAGGAACATTGATGAAAAAACAAAGCAGAAAGATTATTTACGCGGCTTCGGATACCAAGGCGGCGCTGTACGCAACAGGGCGGGGCAGGGGGATGGTATTGGCGCTGAGCTGAAAGAAAGCCTTACTGAATTGGGGGACTGGACCATGTGGATTGGCGGCTGGGGCGAACATTTGCCTTATGAAGACAACAGGGTAACATTAAGCAAAGACAAGAAAGACAAATGGGGCCTCCCGTTACTGGAAATTGATTGTGTGTTTAAAGAAAACGAAAAGGCCATGCGGAAAGATATGATGAACAGCGCAGCGGAAATAATGGAGAAGGCGGGCCTTAAAAACATCAATACGTTTGATGACCCCGAAGCAAATCCCGGTTTGTGTATTCATGAAATGGGGACGGCACGTATGGGCAACGATCCTAAAACATCGGTGCTCAACAAATGGAACCAGGTGCATGAAGCAAAGAATGTATTTAATACTGACGGGGCCTGTATGACATCATCTGCCAACCAGAACCCATCAGTTACTTATATGGCGTTAACAGCAAGGGCATGTGATTATGCGGTGAGTGAAATGAAAAAAGGAAATTTATAACCTTGCCCTTGAGGCCCGTACCCGGTAAACAGGATATAAATTGTGTTATAAGTATAGTACCTGTTGGTAAAGTCATACGAAAAGATTTAATGAGTACAGTACTTATTGAAACCATGAATAAAAGTTTTATGAACTTGTATAAACAGAAAAGAATAATTGTAATTTTATAACCACCCTTTCATTCCCCCTTTAGGGGAAGGGGTATAAAATCAATCTTTATGAACAGACGTGAAGCACTTTCCAGGGTTGCGCTGATTATGGGAGGTACTATTGTTGGCGCCGATCTTTTCCTGAGCGGATGTAAAACTGCTGATAAAAAAGCTGCAGCCAGTTTAGACTTCAGTACAGATGACATTGCTTACCTGGACGAAATTGCAGAAACCATTATCCCCGCTACCAGCACACCCGGTGCAAAAGCGGCAAAGGTTGGTGAGTTTATGACAGTGATGGTGAAAGATTGTTATGAAGAAAAAGACCAGAAGATTTTCCTGGAAGGAATGAGCAAGCTGAATGAAGCCTGCAATAAGGCGCACGGGCATGATTTTATGAAAGCTTCGCCGGAACACCGGAAAGAATTGCTTACTGCGCTTGATAAAGAAGCCAAAGAATATGGCAAGACCAAAAAACCTGAAGACCCCAACCATTATTTCTCATTATTGAAACAACTTACATTGCTGGGCTATTTTACATCTGAGATTGGCTGTACACAGGCCTTGCGGTATGTAGCGGTACCGGGCAAATACCAGGGCTGCATCCCTTACACCAAGGGTGAAAAAGCATGGGCTACTTAAGCTTTGAAAATTTGAGATTGAAACATTTGATTCAATGACCGGGGTTAACCGGTTGCTGATACTTCACATTATTATTGCCATACGAAAAAATTAAACCCATGTCAACAAACAGAAGAAAATTCCTGAAAGTTACGGGTATGCTGGCTTCAGGTTTTGCAATCAGCTCCATGGGTTGCAACACATCCACTCAAAAAGAAGAAACTTCAGATAAAAAAGATTCAGCACAGCAAACTCCGGCTGTTGCGGCGGGAACAACACTGTCTGCTTTTGGTTTGCAGTTATACAGCCTGCGTGATGATTTGCCGAAAGACCCTAAAGGGGTATTAAAACAGGTTGCTTCATTTGGTTATAAACAGATAGAAAGTTTTGAAGGCAAACAGGGTATGTTCTGGGGCATGAACAATACAGAGTTTAAAAAGTATATGGATGAGCTGGGTATGACGATTGTATCAAGCCATTGCGACATCAATAAAGATTTTGAAAAGAAAGCTGCACAGGCAGGGGAGATTGGAATGAAGTACCTGATATGCCCTTATATCGGCCCGCAGAAAAAATTAGACGATTATAAAAAACATGCGGAAAAATTTAACCAGTGCGGGGAAATTTGTAAAAAGAACGGTTTAAGGTTTGCCTACCACAACCATGATTATACCTTTAAAGAGCAGGAAGGGCAAATGCCGCAGGATGTATTAATGCAGAATACCAGTGCAGATACGGTAGATTATGAAATGGATATTTACTGGGTGGTAACACCCGGCGCCGATCCGGAGGCGTGGCTGAAAAAATATGCCAACCGTTTCCGCCTGTGCCATGTAAAAGACAGGATGAAAGATGCAAAACCAGGCGACCATGATGCTTCCTGCGATGTGGGAACCGGCCTAATTGATTTTGCAAAAGTACTGAAGACAGCATCGGAGAATGGTATGCAATATTATATTGTAGAGCAGGAACGCTACGATAACAGCACCCCGCTTAAAAGCGCTGAGGCTGATGCAGCTTACCTGAAAAAATTGCTTATATAGTAAATAAAATCATTGATGCAATAAGCCCCGCTCAGCAAATGAAGCCGGGGCTTTATTATACCATTCAGGTATTAAAACTGTCCCCCGCTCTGAAGTCATTGCGACGGAAGGTCCAAAGGACTCCTTCGGAGAGCCGTCTGTCTGCCATTATCACAATTCCGGGCTAATCCCTCTTTACATGTATGGCATCGTGGTTTTAATCTAAATGATATTATTCTCAATAACTGTTCTACCTTCAGCAGAGCAAAATTTGATTATGAAAAAACCTTTTCTTCTTTTTGTCAGTTTCTTTTTTTGTTTGCTGTCATCTTTAGCCCAGCCGGCTGATGAAAAAGAAATCCTCGGCATTCTTGATAAACAAACACAGGCATGGAACAGCGGCAACATTGACAATTTTATGGTGGGTTATTGGGAAAACGATTCTTTAATGTACATCGGCAAGAGTGGCGTTACTTACGGATATCAGAATACACTGGATAACTATAAAAAGAATTACGGTGATACCGCTAAAATGGGAAAGCTTGCTTTCAATATCCTTCACCTGAAAAAAATTTCTGCGGATGCGTACTTTGTTGTTGGCAAGTGGTTTTTAAAAAGGAACATTGGTGATGCAGGCGGACATTATACTTTATTGTTCAGAAAAATAAAAGGCAGGTGGGTGATAGTGGCGGACCATAGCAGTTAATCCCCTCTTAAAGACAGAAATGAGCATAACAGACAGTACATGTTTTAGCCTGATTGGTTATACAAGATTGGTTTAAAAAAAGACAAAAAAAGTTGATCTGTATTCTTATATCTGAATTACAAATTTCTCCATTCACCCTTTAGGGAATGGGGGCAAATCTTTATATCATGGCACTAATCATTTTAGGTCTCATTGTACTTGTTCTCGGCGCAACTGTTTTAAAAAACAAACAACCCTGGGCCAAATTTTCAGGCGTGCTGAGAACAATTGGTATCATTATAATCCTCATCGGAGTCTTAACCTCATGCATCAAACAGATTGATGCCGGTTATGTTGGTGTAAAATCTTTGTTTGGTAAAGTGCAGACAGATGTATTGTACAGCGGGCTGAATTTTATAAATCCGCTTGTGGATGTAAAGGAGATAGATGTAAAAACACAGAACTATACCATGAGCGGCGTGCATGATGAAGGAATGAAATCAGGCGACGATGCCATCCGTGTATTAACTTCCGACGGGCTTGAAGTAACCATTGACCTTTCTGTGCTGTACCGTGTAGTTCCTGAAGATGCCCCTAAGCTTATCAGGGAAACGGGCGCCAATTATGAGGATAAGATTGTGCGGCCGCTTACCCGCACCAGGATACGTGACAATGCCGTGTATTACGAAGCGGTTGCATTGTACTCCACCAAACGGGATGAATTCCAGAACAGGATTTTTAAAAACATAGAAGATGATTTTAAAAAGAGGGGCTTGTTTCTTGAAAATCTGCTGGTAAGAAACATCACACTTCCCGCTTCAGTAAAAGCAACTATTGAACAAAAGATAAATGCCGAACAGGAAGCGCAGAAGATGCAGTTTGTACTGCAGAAAGAAAGGCAGGAGGCGGAAAGGAAAAGGGTAGAAGCGCAGGGCATTGCCGATTACCAGCGCATCATCAGCGAAAGCTTATCAGAAAGACAGTTGCAATACGAACAGATCAAGGCCATGAAAGAACTGGCGGCTTCTCCCAATTCAAAAATTATAGTAATGCCATCCAAAGGCGGTGTGCCGATTATACTGGACGGGAAGCAATAAGTCATCCGTTTCTTTAAACCTGGCTTGTATAATAACTACCCGCATCGGGTTAAATAATACTGCTGTAAATATTTTAGCCTGACCGTAGCAGTAATGAGATTCTTTTTATACCTTTAGGAGGAGCATCTGTCTTTTCAACTCCTCCTGAAAACTTTCTTTGCCCACGACAATCCTGTTCTTTATGATCCAACTGATTTCATAACTCAAACCGACAGGTATGAAAAAGTTGATCATTCTCCCGCTTCTTCTATTCTTAGGACTGCATTTATCTTTTTCACAAGACGGCAAACTACCAATCATTGACATGCACCAGCATGCAATGAATAAAATGTACCGTACTGAAAACGGTGAACCTTTAACCAGAATCTGCCATCCTTCGCCTTATTGCAAAAGAATTCCCGCAAAAGTTCAAACAGATGAAGATATTCTGAAGTTCACCCTGGAGGCCATTAAAAAATTCAACATTGTAAAAGCTGTAATAAGCGGCGATGATACCAGCACTGTATATGCCTGGAAAAATAAAGCCGCAGGAATTTTTCTTCCGGGTATTATCGTAGATCACCCGATTAATTCAGATATTAATATGATAAGAACTGAAATTAAAAAAGGGAATATTAAAATCCTTGGCGAATTAACCACTCAATATTCCGGGCTTTTCCCTGATGATCCTGTTCTTGCTCCTTATTTTGATCTTGCCGAAGAGATGGATATCCCTGTTCAAATTCATACTACAGGTTCGGGAGCGCCTTCTTCTGCTTTTTCCATACAAGCCGGAAATCCTCTTCATCTTGAGAATGTATTGAGAAACCGCCCCGGCTTAAGAATTTATCTCGAAAATGCAGGATGGCCATTTACTGCTGAAATGACTGCACTGATGTACCGCTATCCCAATGTATATGCCGACCTCTCAACTTATACATGGATGATGCCGAGAGCAACATTTTACAATCACCTGAAAGATTTAATTGATATGGGGCTTGGCAACAGGCTGATGTTTGGTTCAGATCAGATGATGTGGCCGGAAGTAATCGAAGAGGCAATAAATGCAATTAACTCGGCTCCCTTTTTAACCCCAGAACAAAAACGTGACATTTTTTATAACAATGCTGCAAGGTTTCTTCGATTGAGTAAAGAAGAAATTGAAGCGCATCATAAAAAATAAATTTCAAATATGAAAAAATTAAATTAGTAATATCTTTATCACATGACTGACAAACCCAAACCGGTATTTAATAAACGGATTTTCTGGGATGTGGTATTTGAAAATATAGACTACGATGCCAAAGCAAACTTCGTAATCGAAAGGGTATTTGAACGTGGTGATGTAGATGATATCCGCAATTGCCGCCGCTATTATGGCGATGAAAAAGTTACAGAGGCGTTACTCAATGCTAAATTTTTACCTGAGACAACTATGTATCTTGCAAGCGCTGTAATCAATAAACCGCTAAAAGATTTCAGATGCTACATACTGAGACAGTCGAACCCGGCGCTTTTTCCATATTAAATCAATTAATGAAAATCCCTGAACTTAAGGATTTTTCATTGGTGGGTGGCACGGCGCTCTCTCTTCTTTATGGCCACCGGAAGTCTGTTGACCTGGATTTATTTTCAAACAAACCATTTGAAAATTCAGTTGTAATAAAGGCGCTTGAAAAAAATTTTAAAAAGTCATTCGTTAACAGGTCAACAAATCCAAACTTCGGCATTCTTGGTTTTGTGAATGAAGTGAAAGTGGATATTATCCGCCACCACCATCCCCTGATAAGGCCGGAACTGAACCGGGAAGGAATAAGAATGTTTTCTGCGGAAGATATGATCGCCATGAAAGTACAAGCCATATTGGGCCGGGGCAAAAAGAAAGATTTTTGGGATATAGCAGAGCTTTTAAAACATTTTCCCATTCCTGATTTTATTAAATTTCATAAAGAAAAATATACATCACAAAATTTACTGATCACCGTGCCGCAGGCCATTACTTATTTTGCAGATGCCGAAGAAAGCGAAGACCCGGTAAGTTTAAAAAAACAAACATGGGAAAGTGTGAAAGAATTTATTAATGCTAAAGTCAGAGAATATTTAAAATAGAAATCATCTTTTTATAAAAAATGTCCCAATCACGCCAGCTCGCCGCCAT
>JANRKT010000331.1:0-7485 GCA_033763355.1 Chitinophagaceae bacterium
CCGTTTTTATCTGCAATTCCACCAGCTGTTTTTCATCAATTGTTGAAGGCGCATCCAGCATTACATCCCTGCCGGCATTGTTTTTAGGGAAGGCGATGAAATCACGTATGCTTTCGCTGCCGCCGAGGATGGCGCATAAACGGTCGAAACCGAAAGCGATGCCGCCGTGCGGCGGGGCGCCGTATTCAAAGGCCCCGAGGAGAAAACCAAATTTATGCAGCGATTCCTCTTTGCTCATGCCCAGCGCAGCAAACATTTTTTCCTGCAGTTCACGCTGAAATATACGGATGGAGCCGCCGCCTATTTCATTTCCGTTCAGCACCATGTCGTAAGCATTGGCTTTAATGCCTGCATAGGGATGTTCAAGGTACTTTACAGCATTTTCAATAACCGGGTTGTTATTTATCATTATTTCTATGTGCGCCGGTTTGGGAGAGGTGAAAGGATGGTGCCTTGCCACCCAGCGATTGCTTTCTGCATCGTATTCAAACAAAGGAAAGTCGAGCACCCAGAGTAGTTTAAATTCATCTTTCTTTCTTAGGCCAAGCCTTTCGCCCATCTCCAGGCGAAGTTCGCTGATGGCTTTACGTGTCCTTTCTTCTGCGCCTGCAAGTATTAAAATCAAATCACCTTTCTCTGCCTTGCAATATGCAGCAAGTGTTTTAAGTTGTTCTTCATTAATAAATTTATCGAAACTGCTTTTATATGTTCCGTCATTATTCACTTTCACAAATGCCATACCGCCCATACCAATCTGCGGACGCTTTACCCATTCAATCAGTTCATCGGTTTGCTTTCTTGTGTAGTCGCTTGCATGGGGCACATTAATGGCAACAATGGTTTCTGCATCATCAAAAACTTTAAAGCCTGTACCCCCTGCACCGCCCCCTAAAGGGGAATCCATCAAAACTGATTGGTATTGCGGAAATGTCATTAACGGAAATTTCAGGTTGGTAATTTTCATACCAAACCTGATGTCGGGTTTGTCATTGCCATAATTCCACATGGCATCATCCCAGCTCATTCTTTCCACAGGTTCGCTGTAATCGATCCCTTTTACATCTTTAAAGATCCTTTTTATCAAACCTTCAAACATATTCAGGATGTCTTCCTGCTCAACAAAGCTCATTTCGCAGTCAATCTGTGTAAACTCCGGCTGGCGGTCGGCCCTGAGGTCTTCATCGCGGAAACATTTTACCACCTGGTAATAACGGTCATAACCGCTTACCATCAGCAACTGCTTGAATGTTTGCGGCGATTGGGGCAATGCATAAAACTGACCGGGGTTCATTCTTGATGGCACCACAAAATCCCTTGCGCCTTCAGGAGTGGATTTGATCAGAAACGGAGTTTCAATATCCATGAAATGGTTTTCATGCAAATAATTTCTTGCACTGCGGTTAACTGCATAACGCAATTCAAGGTTTTTCTTTACTGCATTGCGGCGCAAATCAAGAAAGCGGTATTTCATCCGCAGGTCATCGCCTCCGTCAGTATCATCCTGTATGGTGAAGGGGGGAGTTACAGATTTATTTAAAATGCTGAATGATGAAACTTTTATTTCAATATCGCCTGTTGGCAGGTTGGGATTTTTATTGCTTCTTTCATTTACAGTTCCCTTTGCCTGCAATACAAATTCACGGCCCAGGGGCTGCTGGTCAAACTGCTGGTTTAATTCTTCGCCAAACAGCAGTTGCGTAATGCCGTAACGGTCACGCAGGTCAACAAAAGTAATGCTGCCGAATTTTCTTACGGTTTGTACCCAGCCTGCAAGGGTAACTTCTTTGTTCGTGTCTTTAATTCTTAGTTCGCCACAGGTATGTGTTCTGTACATAAAAAAACTTATCCGCTTAAAAACGGAATATTTTAATTTAAATAATAGCTGAATTGAATTTGCCCAGGCTGAAGAGTGCGACGCAACAGTAGCTTAATAATGATACGTAAGCTTGCTACATCCATTTTCTTCAACAAGTCGGCAAAGATAGGTAATGCAGCGTATCCGGAGAGATGAAAAGCCTAATTCACTTTAGCATCTGCCAGTTCTTCCTGAACAATTTCATCCGCTTTTGTGTGCATTTTTTCCCTGAACCGGGGGTTGGGGACAAGAATAAAATAATAGTAAGCAAGTATGGCAAGCCCTATGGCAAAAGGTATGATAGACATGTTGCGCAGGCCCCATGTTCCTTCGTCCCATCCAAAAAATTCACCAATCATCCAGGTGCAGTTGGCGGCAATCCAGAAAACAACCGCAAGGTTGTGCAGGAACTCAGAAGTGATCTTACGGGTTTGCCAGGTAATGAGCAATGCAACTGTTAAAGTGGGTATTATCATAAAAAGCCCCAGCCACCTGAAGTTTAAAGCCCAGCAGAGATCTTTAATAAGCCATAAAAGAATATGAAGGTTTTCAACGCGGCGGAAACGTGCCGGGATGTAGTAGATTTTTTTATTGTTCATTTGAGATCAGCAGGAGTTTGAAACCATGCGCTTCCCGAAGGATAGCCATAACTGGTCAAAAATAACTGTAATATTTTTCAGTAAAAACTTAGGGACAGGAATTTTATTGCACGGGTAGGGGGATACACTCATTATTTCACCTTAATATTTATTCCTTCACTGTGACTGGTAAATTCCGGCGCATACATACATTGGATATTTGCAATACCCGCTGAAAACTTTCCGGCATGTGTTACAAACAACGGGTATTCGAAAACGTATGTGCCTTTGGACAGCCAGTTGAAAAAGAAATTGGTGCTGGCATCTTTCGTGCTTTCATAATAACCAAGCCCGCCCTGCCATTTGTAACTGCTCAGTACATTCACCGGCTCAGTGCCTGCTGCACGCATGTCTTTCATGTGCACATATTCCATGTCCCTTTCACTGCGCAGTTCAATCCTTACTTTCAGTTTGTCGCCCACTTTTATTTCATCACCTTCATTAACTGGTTGCAGCACGGGGCCACGTTCTGTATTTTTTTCTATAAATAATTTTTTCTTTAATTGCAATGGGGTTGATGCGGGTGTGATCTGATCAAGGTTTTCGAAGTATTGCCAATAGATGGCGCCCCAAGCCCCCACCTGGCCTCCCCCGGTGGGGGAGGAGAGCGAAATATCTATTTTACCCATATCTGATGATACATTCTTTCCGTCAATGGTTTTTTTGAAATAACCAACCCCCTCCCAGCCTCCCCCGGAGGGGGAGGTGAAAGAAAGCGACCCTAATTTTATTTCTGTTGTTGGTTCTTCTGCCAGCCAGTTAGTACCCTGCAGCAGCAATGCATAACATGCATCGGCGGTGGCCTTTGTGGTTTTCCAGTTCTGGGTTTGTTTCTGGCGCAGCAACCAGAGTTTCATCAGTTCAACAGCTTCTTTGTCTTTTCCCGCTTCAGCAAATGTTTCTATTAGTAAAGATTGGGTTTCAACAGGGGCCTGGTGCCAGTAATAACCTGCGGTGTTGTCTTTCCAGTACATTCCTTTTTCCTCATCCTTTATGGCATTTTCTTTTAATGATGCAAGAATGGCTTTGGCTGTTACAGCATCATTATAACGGTGCTGTGCCAGGGCAACCATTCCCTGCATATACCTGTTTTGCTGCAGCCAGTATTGCTGTGATTGTTTTAAGAAATAATTGTACGCTGTTTGTGATGCTTTGGGTATGGGCCTTTCTTTAAAAAAGCTCCTCATGTAGAGGTACTGGATTTGTGTGTAACTGAGATTATTTTTTTTCAGGTCGACTTTATAGCGGATCAGGTTGTCATAATCTGCCGCAAGTTTTTTATCCAGATAAGATATGGCCGGTTTTACAATTTCATTCCATGCTTCTTTTTGTTCTTTGTTTAATGCCCCAAGATGCTGCAGCCTTGCAAGGCCGGTAATGATGTATTGCGTAATAAACCTGTCATCAGGCCCGCCTTTAAACCATACAAAACCGCCATTGGGTGATTGCATCTGTTTGAGTTTTTCCAAACTGCTGCCAAGCTCTTTGCTCATCCGCACCATGTCAAACAGCAACGCAATATTTTTCTTTTGCTGGCTTTCTGTTTTGGCCTGCAGTACCCAGGGTGTTTCCTGCAGTAAAACTGATTTCAGTTCTTCATTCTTCTGAAGATTACTCATGAGTGCTGCGGTATCAGCCGTTTTCCATGTTTCAAAAACAGCTTTGATCTTTGGTGAACTGTTTGCAACCATTGAAGCAAGTGCATTGGCATAATATCGGTTGAATACCTGTTCGGCACATTCATATGGATATTCCATTAAATAAGGAAGCGATTGCACGGCATACCATGCAGGGTTGCTGCTGAACTCAACCGTAAGCGACTGGTGTGAGAGGCTTTCGCTTTTATTGTTCAGCAGTTTTTCAAACTTAAAGTTCTTTGTGCCGCTGCCCCTTACCTGTATGGGAAGTGATTCCGTTACAAGGATGCGGTTGGTAAGAACAGGAATAACATTTTCTTCGCCGTCGCTAACCTCACCCCCATCCCCTCTCCCCGCGGCGGAGAGGGGGGCTTTGGCAATTACACGGTATAACAATGGCTGGTTGAAATTATAGGGAATTTCAATATTGAATTTTACAACAGTGCTCTGGCTGGCAGGCGCTGTAAAATATTGTACGGGAAAAATATTTTTGAACCATCCGTCAACAGGTTGTTGTGTGGTGGCGTCAATCAGTTGCAGTTGCGCCTGGCCGGTAACTTCTTTGGCTGTAAGGTTTGAAATTTTGGCGCTGAACTCCACCGCATCGCCTTCCCGCATAAAACGCGGTGCATTGGGCTGCACCATCAGTTCTTTTTGTGTAATGATGGTTTTTGTTTCAAAACCAAATGCAAGGTCTTTGGTATGCGCAAGGGTTTGCCATTTCCATTGGGTTAATGCTTCGGGAATGGTAAATGAAAACTCCACATTGCCGTCTGCATCGGTTTTTAAATCAGGAAAGAAAAAGGCGGTTTCGTGGAAGTTTTTGCGGACAGTAACTTGTTCTTCTTTTTTCTTCGTTGCGCCACTTTTGGTGGTAATTAAAATTGCTCCATTTGCCCCAGCTGTTCCATAAATTGCGATTGCGTTTTCAGCTTTTAAGACTTCCAAATTGATAATGTTATCTGGATTTATATCATCACGGCTTCCTTCGAAAGGTACTCCATCAATAATTATAAGTACCTTATTTGCTGATTTAATAGTTGCCATTCCTCTAATAGTTACAGCTGAGACCGATCCTGCAAGATTTTTTTTGACAGTAACTTCTTCAGATAACTTAAAACTGTCTGCAGCCATAGAAGGTGCAGTCATTCTCATCTGCATCATTTCCCGTCTTACAAATGCAGGATTAAAATCACCCCATATAAAATCATCGTATATTTTTTCTTTTATTGCCATATAACCTCTATACTCAATTTTTTGCTGCGATTGCTCAACAGAAAAATTATTGTTGCCTGCCCAGTTGTTTCCACGATAATAGAATTCATAAATATCAGGAGTATTCCAGCCATGTGGCTTAAACTGGTCTAATGAAGCATCATACATGCCAGCCAATATTTCCGCAGCCACCTTCTCTCCTTTATTACCGCTTATTTTTATTTTCCATTGCTCTTTGCTGCCGGGCAGGGTTTTGTCCCGGTAAGTAGTATAAGAAATATTAAGTTCTTTGTTGTCCCAGGGTACTGTAACAGTATTGTTCAAACTAAAAAAGCGGTTGTGTTTTACAAAGGCATGAAGCACCCCAAAACCGCCACGGTCGTTTTCAGCAACAGGGAATGAAAAAACTTTGGTTTCGTTGTTCAGCATAATAAAGTTATACTGCGGTAATGGGCTTTCAGGTGTTGGCGCCGCCTGTAATGTGGTTTTGTTCTTTGCATTCTTTCTCTTGTCATCAGCTTCGTACATCGTACTTCGTATATCGTACTTCATACTTCGTACATCGTTCTTCTTCTCTACTTCCTGTATTACCCAAAGCTCATCTGCAGAACTTCCTATTTCAATATTTGCGTTTTCACCCGGGTTTGCTGTTTGCATGTTGCCCATGCTCCAGGTATAAGCCTGCAGGCCGGATAATTTATTTTTTGAATCAAACAACTGTATATAATGTATTGCTTTTACTTCTTCGCCGTATTTATCTTTTGTTACCGCTTCAATCACGTACCAGCCGGGCGCCCAGTTGGGTGTGCGCAGTTCAATTTTTTTATTGGGCTGAGTGGAGTCAATCCGCAGGTAAACACGGTTGGCTTTGGGCCAGTTTTCCTTTTTGCTTTCATCTTTGTATTCGTCATAAGGAAAGTTTTTCAGGTATTCTTCTTTGCCCATCACAAATGTATCCGGTTCGCCCCAGTAACGCTGCCGTATTAAACGCCCTGGCGATTGCAATGGAAAGATGGAAACTTTTACTTCTGCCGGTTCAAATGCTCCTGCTAAATTTTTGGTGCTGATGAAGAGTTGCTGAATACTGTCAACCGGCAGCATGTTGCCTTTGGGAGAAGTGATCTGCATATCCAATGCTTTGTAACCCACCGATACCGTTGTTTCGCCGCTTCTTGTTTCGCCATTCAGGTCTGTTACGTCGGCATTGATTTCGTATTCAAAAACAGGCGCAAAATTTTTATCAATTGAAAGATCGGGTATGGCCTCAAATGCAATGCTGAATTTGCCGTCAGCACCAGTTTTGATTTCTCCATTGGTGATTTCCATTGAAGATGAACGGGGATAGCCCCATTTCCGGAACAGCCAGGGATAAGGGAAACGGGCATTGCGGGTTACGCGGTATTTCACCATAGCCCCGTCAATAGCATTGCCTGCATAAGCTTTGGCAACACCTGTTATGCGTACGGTGTCGTTCAGGCGAAAACTGCCTTTTACCGGTTCATACTCCACATAAAATTTGGGGCGTTTGTATTCTTCGACATTAAAGTCAGCCGAGGCATCAGTTTCGTAGTCTTCAATACGGAACTCCCCGTTCAAAAGGTTTTCCGGTAATTTAAACTTACCCGAATAGGAACCAAACTCATTGCTGGTTACTTCTGCCGAATCAATTTTTTCCGAATTGGCATCATACAGTTCAATCGTAGTTTTAAAATTGGGAATTACTTTGTATTGCCTGCTTTCAAAATCTTTGGTAATAACAATTCCCTTGAAGTAAACAGTTTGACCGGGACGGTATAAACTCCTGTCAGTAAATAAAAATGCTTTCCGGTTATCTTCTTCATATTCTTCTTTATTTTTTGCTTCTTCAGTTTCACTGCGGAAATAGATGTAATTTGCATCATCCAAAAAAAGATGGTCTTTCTCCCAGTTTATTTCAAGGCGGATGTTGCGGTGGTTTGTTTTATCGCCGGCAAGGCGAAAATAGCCATTGGCATCTGCCGTTAATTTTTCCCTGGCAATGGTTTTTTGTTTGCTTGTATTGTAATCATATTCATTCTGCCAAACCTGCACAGTGGCATTGCCCAGCGGTTTGCCGGTTTCGCGGTGCAGGGTAAAATAGTTATTGGCATTGTTGATGTAA
>JANRKT010000332.1:0-26499 GCA_033763355.1 Chitinophagaceae bacterium
AGATGGTGGCAGTACAGTCGGGCTGGTAAATACAAATAGTGTTTTAAACAGCCCCCCTAATACAGTCGGGCTTTCTATCGGGTTAGTAGAGCCGGGCGGAACATTATACCTTTTGGGTAATGGGTGTGCTGAGCCAAAGAAAGAGAGCAACTGATATATCGTGAATGAATTTTTTGAACCGGGCTTTGGTATAAGTATTAAACATCGTTGCGTCGCACTCTTGTACACTTTGTTCTCTATTCAGCAATATTTTCCGGTATCGCTAATTTATCTTTTGCACAGTATAAATAAATAATTCATAAACTGAAAAATGAAAAATTATACTAAACAAAAAAGATGGGTTATTGCCGTATGTGCAATATCATTTATTGTTTGCTCTGCATTTTATGGAATACCTGGTTATTTAAAATACCGTAGTTCTAAAAAAATGACTGAGGCTGCCAAAGGCTTTATAGCTTCATTAGCCGAAGACCAGAAGCCACGAACCATCGGAAATTTTGATGACAGGCTTAGGGATGATTGGGAATTTTATCCCCGTGCAAGAAAAGGTTTATCGTTGAAAGATATGACGCTGGAACAGCGCCGTGCTGCTCATACTTTATTGCAAAGCGGGTTGAGCAGTTACGGATATTTAAAAGTAAACACTATTATGGGTATGGAGCCAGTATTGAAAGCCATCGAAGCAAGGGAAGGCATCCGGCAGAATGTAGTGAGGGATGAAGAGCTGTATTTCATTGCTATATTTGGAACACCCGGAACAAAAGAACCGTGGGGATGGCGGATTGAAGGCCACCATGTTTCGGTGCATTTTACCATTGCTGACGGTGAAATTATTGCCAATACACCATTAGGATTTGGCAGCAGCCCTGCGGAAGTTCGTGAAGGTACCAAAGCTGGCTTTCGCCCATTTGCAGGAGAAGAAGATAAAGCAAGGGAATTGTTATTAACGTTAAATGCTAAACAAAAAGCAATAGCTATTTTCGACAGCCTGAAAACACCGGGTGATTTATTAACCATGTCGAAAATAAAAGTAGAGCCATTAAAACCTGTTGGTATTAATTACAATGCTTTGAATGCAGAACAAAAAGAATTGCTGATGATTCTGATAGATGAATACCTAAACAGAATGCCGGAAGATATTGCAAAAGCAAGAAGGGAAAAATTAGTAAAAGAGGGATATGCAAATCTATATTTTGGATGGGCTGGAGGTGAAAAATTTAAGGATGCACATTATTACCGCATCCAGGGAAAATCATTTATAATAGAATATGATAACTCACAAACAAATGCCAATCATGTGCATAGTGTATGGCGTGATTTTGAAGAGGATTTTGGCCACGACTGGTTACATAAACACTTAAAAAATGCACCACACAGCCACGGACATTGATGTGCTGTTTATATTGTAACTTTCTTTTTTCAATTAAAAACTTCAGCTATGCTAAAACTATTTTTTTCATCGTTTGCCGTTTTATTCGGGGCATTTGGTTTTTTTAACAAAGAAAATTCAGTTGCAAATACGCCACGTGAAATCATCAGTTGCCACCCCATTGCAACCGGCGATGATATGGCAGTGTTTGCAAACGACCCGGCATTTGTTGCTATGCATCTTTCGCCGCTGCCCATTAACTACGCAGCACAGGGAGAAAGTATAAGTTTTCCTGCTCCTGATGGCACCGATGCAAAAGGCTATATAATTAAAGCTAAAAAGAAATCAAGGAAATGGTTGTTTGTGTACCAGGAATGGTGGGGGGTAAATGATTATGTTAAAAAACAGGCTGATATTTTTTATAACGATTTGAATGGAGAGGTAAATGTGCTTGCATTAGATATGTACGATGGCAAAGTAACCACCGACCCTAAAGAAGCCGGACAAATAATGCAGAGTGTGGTGGAAACCCGTTTGGAGAATATTGTTAAAGCCGGAATGAACTTTGCCGGTAAAAAAGCAAAAATTGCCAATGTGGGCTGGTGTTTTGGGGGAGGATGGTCATTGAAGTCAGCAATTATAACAGATAAGCAAAATGTTGGTAGTGTGATGTACTATGGCATGCCTGTAAAGGATGTAGAGAAGCTGAAAAAACTCAACAGCGATGTATTAGGGCTGTTCGCCACTGAAAATTTCATTTCGAAACAAGTAATTGAGGAATTTGCTGCCAATATGAAATCTGCAGGAAAAAAATTAGATTATAAAATATTCGATGCAGTCCATGGTTTTGCCAACCCCAGCAACCCCAAGCATGATGAAGCAAAAGCTAAAGAAGCTTATGGAATGGCGATTGCTTACCTGAAAGGAAAGTTTAAGGTATCTTAATTAACGGATATTATAGCAATAAAACAATAAGCCCCATTGGGGCTTTTTTTATCCTTCGTACAGGCATTTTGAAAATGTTAAAAAAAGGCATTCTGTAAAAAGGATAATAACAGATGTAAATAGTGTAAGTCCGGGAGCTTCAGGGAAGTTACCTTAGTTAAGGGTTGCAATGCATTCATGTGTTTTTTGGGCATAGTACAGAGGTGCACCAGGGCCTTGTCATCTGCGGAGATACAAAAAGTGAATATTTGTTATCGGCTAAGCTTAAAAAAATAATGGATATGTCGAAGGTATTTTTCCCTTTTAGCATCAAATGTGTATGATTTTTAAACCAGGCTTTTTGCTCACAATTATGGGTGAACATAGAAATAACAGAAAATTTACCGTACTGATGCCGGTTTTCTTTCTTACTTTATTTTTTATTTCGCAACATGCCAATGCTCAGGGCTCTCTCAATTCACTGGTAAAGGGTAAAGCCATTGATTCAGCCTCCACTGCTCCTTTAGGTTATGCAAGTATCCGAATTTTCAGCAGCAACGATAATAAGCTGGTAAACGGTGCCCTGGCGCTGGATTCAGGGAATTTTTCTATTGACTTACCTTATGGTTCTTATTATGCAGAGATTGAATTCATGGGATATAAGTCTTACAGGACAAATAACTTTTTTCTTTCAAAAGAAAAGCCGGTTCATGATTTCGGCAGCATCAAATTGATTTATGCCGCAAGCACATTGAGTGAGGTGGTGGTGCAGGCCGAAAGAAGCTCGATGCAACTGGCACTGGATAAAAAAGTATTTAATGTGGGTAAAGACCTTGCCAATGCTGGTGGTTCTGCTTCAGATATATTAACCAATATTCCATCCGTCTCGGTGGACCCGGAGGGAAATGTAAAACTCCGGGGAAGTGATAATGTACGGATATTGATTGATGGTAAACCGTCAGGGCTGGTAAGCATCAAGGGAGGAAGTGGTTTGCAGCAGTTGCAGGCCAGCATGGTGGAGAGAGTGGAAATTATCACCAATCCTTCTGCCCGCTATGAAGCTGAAGGTATGGCCGGCATCATTAATATTGTTTTGAAAAAAGACAGGAAGCAAGGCTTCAATGGTACAGTGGAACTGGTAACCGGCACCCCCACCAACCTGGGCGCTGCTCTCAATTTCAATTACCGGCATAAAAAGATAAACTTCTTTATCAATTACGGTATTGCTTACCGCAAACAGCCTTATCGCGGCGCTTTATACCAGGAAGTATATGGAACGGATACAACTTTTATCCTGAAGCAAAACAACAATGGTACTTTCACCGGCTTTAATAACAATATCCGGGGGGGGCTTGATTATTATTTTTCCGAAAAAAGCATCCTTACTGCATCATACCTGTATCGCCGCAGTCAGGGCAACAGGATTACCAATATCCGATATGAAGATTACCTGTTCAATACATCTAATTTAACCGGTATAAGTAAACGCCGTCAGGATGAGGACGAAACCGAACCCAATTCAGAATATTCTGTGAGTTATAAAAGATCATTTGCAGGAAGAGGCCATGAACTGATTGCTGAAGTAAAGCACCTTGATTACTGGGAAAACTCTGACCAGCTGTTTACTCAAAACTATTTCCGGCCCAACGGAGCAGAAGATATTTCGAAAGCCATTCTGCAAAAATCACTGAATGATGAATTTGAAAAGCAATGGCTCTTCCAGTTTGACTATGTTAAGCCTGTTGGTGAAGAAGGAAAATTTGAAACCGGGGTGAGAAGCAGTTTTCGCAATATGGTAAATGATTATCTCGTAACACAGCAGGATGCATCCGGCAATTTCGTGCCGCTGCCCGGGCTGGATAATGTGTTTGCATATAATGAGAACATTCATGCAGCTTACGGAATACTTGGAAATAAGAGCAAGAAAATTTCATACCAGGCCGGCCTTCGTGCCGAGTGGACAGATGTAACTACAATTCTTCGAAAAACAAATGAAACAAATCCGAGAGATTATGTTAATCTTTTTCCAAGTGCACACATAACGTTTAATTTGAAAAATGATAATGGTATCCAATTAAGCTATAGCCGCAGGGTAAGGAGACCTTTTTACAATGACTTAAGTCCGTTTGTTACTTTCTCCGACAGCCGGAATTTTTTTGGTGGTAACCCTGACCTTGATCCTGAGTTCAGCAATGTTGTTGAAGCAGGGCATATTAAATCTTTGGATAAGGGCACATTCACATCAGCCATATATTATCGCAGCACAAACGGGAAAATTGAACGGATTAGAACAGTGGACACCGAGGGCAATTCAGTTACGAGGCCCGAAAACTTATTATCCGAAAAAGCGTTTGGGCTTGAATTTACCGGAGGTTATTCACCTTATAAATGGTGGAAGCTTGATGTGAATTTCAATTTCTTTTATGCAGATATAGACGGGAGCAACATTCTGCCTGATTATAAAGCAAACACTTACAGCTGGTTTGCACGACAGACGTCCCGCTTTATGTTTCCAAAGAATTTTGATGTGCAGTTAAGAACCAATTACGAAGCTCCTCAAAAAACAGCACAGGGCCGGAGAAAGGCCTTGTATTATGCTGATTTGTCAATGAGCAAAGATGTATTAAAGGGAAAAGGCACTGTTAACCTGAATGTGCTGGATGTATTCAACAGCCGGAGGATAAGAACAGAGACCAATGGTGTTAATTTTTATTCAGAAGGGAATTTTCAGTTCAGACAAAGACAAATAAATCTTACACTCAGTTACCGGATCAGGCAGGCAAAGCAGGTTGCAAAACCAAAGAGATCAGAAGCTGCTGAGGAGGGAAACTGACAGGCATATACGCTGACTACTTATAATTTGAAGAGTTATTTTTTTTACACATATTTTATAAAACAAAAACAAACGAGTATGAAAAAACTGTTTTATCCCATGGCAGCATTGTTTCTTATTGCAACATCTGCATTTACGGTTGTCCGTTTCCAGGACTGGAAGATTGCCGATAATTATATTTTGAAATTTGATGGTGGTGATCCCACAGGTGAATTCAGAGGTTTGAAAGGAACTGTTAGTTTCGATGAACAAAATCTTGCCAGTTCAAAATTTGATGTTTCAGTAGATGTGGCATCCATCAATACGGGTAATGGAATGAAGAATACACATGCCAAAAGTGCACAGTGGTTTGATGCAGAAAAATTTCCTGTTATCAAATTCACTTCGTCTGCAATTACAAAAGGTGCATCAGGATATGCAGCAAAGGGAATCCTTGAAATGCATGGCGTAAAAAAGGAGATTTCTTTTCCCTTTACGTTTGCCAACAACACTTTTGCATCTGACTTTGAGATAAACAGAAACGAATTTGGTATTGGTGACCCCAACCACCAGAAAGTTCCTGCTATGCTTAAAGTGAGCCTTTCTGTTCCGGTTATCAAATAGATGCAACATGTATAAGAAAATTTTTTTTCACAGTCTTACTGCCGGTGTGCTTTCTGCCCTTGCTGCCATTATTTATAACCGTATATATTTTTTTTCTACAATGGCAGATTTCTCAAAAATATTAAACACCGGCAGTTTGATTGGGTTGAATATGGCAATATGCCTGCTGGCAGGTTTTTTGTTCTGGGCCATACAAAGGTTGCTGAAGAAAAGAGGAGAACCCGCATTTAACTTTTTATTCTCCATTCTATCTTTTGCTGCTGTCATCATTCCAATTTCAGCAACACTGCCACTCGACATACAGTTCCCTGAATTATTTCCTGGGTTGGCGGTGCCGATGGTTTTCTTTCCGGCAATTGCATGGTACACTGCGAGACCCTTATTTGCTTATCAGTAAGAATCATAAATAAAATGCGTCATGCCGGGGCTCAATAATAGTGCTATTCCATTTAATGAGGAGGGGGTTTACTTTTATTTAAATAAAAATGGGGGCTACTGGGAACAGTAGCCCGTTATAGCTGTTGTGCTATATGAAAAAAATATGGTTAATAGCCGGGGTTTTGGGTTAGTTTACCCTGGTATGAAATCAATATAGGATCTGTATATGGCATCAATTCACTTTTGCCATGAACAAAAAACCTTGCCATTGCTTGCGATAAGGGAAATCCATCAGCATAGTTGCTCGTTAGCTGTTGCGCCCAGTTTACCCTTACCCAACTCGTTACCTGCCCGGCAGATGGGGCAGAACCTACACCTGATGGCGGAACCTGCGCAGGCTTCCAGAAAGGCAGGTTGCCTCCAGTTGGTGCTGCGGTTGTATAATAAATTAAGCCTTCCCCATTGAGGGTATTAACACTAAATGGGACAGTTCCTCCATTTTTATAGTAAATATATTGGGGAACATTGTTGTAAGGAGCAACTCTGTCCCGGAGTTTAACAAGATTAGCTCTTGCTTCATTTATCTTTGTTTCAAGCAGGTTCCATCTCAACAGATCATACTTACGTATGGCTTCATTACCAAATTCAAGAAATCTTTCATTTACAATTGCATTAAAAAATCCGGCCTTGTCAGTTGGAGTTATGCCTATTAAACCTGTATTACCACGAAAACCTCTTTTTCTTACTTCTTCGAATGCTGTTATTGCTTCAGGTGTGGGCCCGCTATTAATTTCATTTGCGGCTTCAGCATACATTAATAACACATCTGAAAAGCGAATCAACACCCATTGAAGCCCTTTATTAATCGGATTAGAACCCGGGCTGCCCAATGTTGGGCTTCTCCAGTCAATACGGTACTTGCCGGTAGTCATAACAGCTGTAGTTGCCCGTTTATAATTTACACCATCTGTTCCTGGGGCGGGTATAGAATAATAAGTAATGGTTACATCTCTTCTTGTATCAACTGAATCGAACGCATAAAAATATGTTGGAAGGATTTTGATTGCACCAGAGCCACGTGAGTAGCGGGTATTGACATTTACAACAGGCCCGTCATAATCCCCAAGACGGCTGTCAGTAGTTCCATTTCCTCCGCCAGCACCTATTTCAAACAAAATCTCACCTGATGGGTTTTTTGAAGAAGATACATCAGAATGCTGCACCCAAAATTCCTGGAAATTCGCATGCAGGGTATGCTGGTCCCTTCTTGCCATCAGCTCTTCACATTCCTTTTTGGCAATCTGATAATATGCAAGATGATTGGAACCTCTTTCTACCTGCCCGTTTTGCCTCAGTGAATACCCGCCCCTGTGCAGGGCAACTCTTGCTCTCAGTGCTTTTGCCGCACCTTTCGTGATTCTTTCATTATAAGAACCTGCTTCAGTTCTCCAGGGCAATAATGTGGAAGCCAATGCAAGGTCTTCCAGAAGTTTGTCGTAAGTAGAGTCGCGGTTTGCCTGCGGTATAAACAAATCTTTCAAATGATAAGCCGGTTGAAATGTTGCGGGCACATCTCCAAAATTTCGGATGAGTTCCAGGTAATATTGTGCCCTCAGAGTAAGAGCTTCACCGTGCATTCGCTTCAATTCAGACTGCTCCGAAGCCGTTCCGTTTGTGTATTGGGCCATTTGAGGTATTTGCTCGATACAAAGGTTTGCTTTTTCAATTCCCTTGTATAATTGATTAAATGGGTTTGTTATTTGCAGATTACTGGTAAGCATTTGATAACGGCCAATTCCCCTCCTGTCGTTATCTATATTCCCTGTTACAACACCTTCGTCAGTATCATAAGGCCAATATAAACTGATACGGATACCATAACCGGCATCACCCTGTAGTTCTTTATAAGCTCCCAATAACGCTGCGTAGGCATTGGTTACCGATGAAAATGTTTGTGGCACGCTGTATTCAGAAATTGGTTCTACCTCAGTAAACTTTCTGCAACCATTGCCTGCAAATAAAATGAATGCTATTATTCCTGAAGCTATAGATTGATAAATTTTATTTTTCATTTTACAACCGTTTTAGAATTTAGAATGTAATATTTACACCAAAGGTCCATACCCTTGAATGGGGATAACCTGCAAAATCAACACCTGGGGTAAGCGGGTCACTTCTTCTCGTATTAATATCGGGGTCAAATCCCGAATAGTTTGTAATTGTTGCGAGGTTATTAACTGTTGCAAACAACCTGAACGTTGTAATTTTCAAGGAGTTTAGTAATCGCTTTGGTAAAGTATAGCCTAATGTTACATTACTGAAGCGTATGAACGAACCATCTTCAATAGCCCATGTGTGCAAAGGCCACCTTTGTGTACGTACCGGCGACCATATCCGGACGTTGGTATTTAGTTTTACAAGTTCAGCCGGGTCTTTTATTACCTGTCCGCTTGAATTGATATTGGTCCACCTGTATTTATTTAGTTCCAAAGTATTGAGATTAACAAAATCTCCCTGAGTAAACTCAATCTTATTCGCATTATAAATATCATTACCGTAAACAAAGTTTACAAACAAACTCAAGTCAAAATTTTTATATGTAAACTGGTTGTTCCAGCCACCGGTGAATTTCGGATTAGCATCGCCTATAATAGTTTTATCATTTACATCATCAACAATCCCGTCACCGTTCAGGTCTTTAAATTTAAGCATACCAGGCTGGGGATTGCTGCTGAAAACTGTCGTGTTATTGGCCACACCGGCTTTTAAAGTATATGATTGTGTTGTTGGGTTGTAATTAAAATCGTCAACTGTGTACCATCCATCTGTAATGTAACCGTACATCTGGCCAACCGGCTGCCCTACTTTTACAACATAATCAATTTCACCCCCAACCTGCCAACCGGATGTTTTAAGAATATTATCAACCCCTCCCAGGTTATCGATCCTGTTTTTGTTGAAACTTATATTAAAATTTGATGACCAGGTAAAATCCTTTTTCGAAACCGGGGTAGCGCCAATCTGAAATTCAATACCACTGTTGGTGAGTGAACCAACATTTTGTATCTGATCAGTATATCCGGTCGTGGTTGGAATCTTTACATTCAGCAGCAGATTATTGGCCGAATTTTTATAAATATCCATTGTGAACTGTAACTTATTATTGAACAAAGCCAGGTCTAACCCAAAATTTCTTGTAATATTTTTTTCCCATTCAAGATCGGGGTTGGCAAGTGCGGTTGGAACAAATCCTGGTAATACGGAATGATTAAGTGAATAGGCCGCGGTGACTCCATACAACTGACGGTATAAATTATCACCAATGCGGTTATTTCCAACTTGTCCATAACCAAACCTGATTTTTGCATCACTGATCCAGGAAATATTTTCCATAAATTTTTCCCTGGAAATTCTCCATGCAACTGATCCTGATGGCGAAACGAGCAGGCTATTATCCGGGGTAAATTTAGAAGAACGGTCAGACCTTATATTGAATGTGGCAAGATACCGGTCTTTAAATGCATAAGTCAATCTTCCGAAAACTGAGAAGATTCTCTGGGGTGTGGCCTGGAAGGAGGTTGGCATTGGTTGCTGAGCAGTTGAGCCAGACGGAACTGAGCCAAGCCCCATATTAGCCAACGCCTTTTCTGCATCAATATCTGCGGGGAAATAGCGGGTTTCAATTGTATTTTGTTTTGATTTTATCTGCACTATTTCCTGACCGGCCAATACAGTTATGTCATGGTTATTATTAAAATTAATTAATGAGTATTGCAGGGTATTTGAGTTGTTGAGTGTATTATTCTGCTGTTGCCCTATCATCGCTACGGGCAGGTTCGAAAAGCGGCTTGCTGTGGATGAAATTTTATCCCAGAACTGATCGGTTCTTATATTCACATTATCCATTCCGAAGGTGGAACGCCATACAAGGTTTTTAAGGATGCTGTAATTCAAAAAGCCTGTGAAGTAAGTTCCTTTTGAATATTGCTTTCTGTATTCTGACCTTGTTACCAGAATTGGATTGGTGATCCTTGAGTTTTGCTGATAGGTAAGATCAAATTCATCTTCTCCGTATCCGGGTTTTGGCAATTCAAATGGCCGGTAGTTAATAGAATGGCGCATCCGGCTTGCCTCCCTTGTGCCCGGATCAATAGTTCCTTTTCCGTTAATTACCTGATCAAGGTAGCGGGCAGTAATGCCTGCCCTTAGTTTATCAGATACTTTATGTTCAAGTTTAAAATTGACAAGATACCTTTTCAAACCTGATTCCAGTTGAATGCCTTCCTCATTATTCGCAGTGAGGCTGAGATTAAAAGTGGTAGATTGATTGCCGCCACTTACTGAAGCATTGTGATTTTGGAATTTAGCAGATCTGCCGAAAATTTTATCCTGCCAGTTAATAAAATCTATGTCTTTATAAACATTTAATGTATCCCACGTAGTGCCATAAGTCTGTGCAAAATTTGTGCTGTCTGTATTGTTCCCCCGGCTGCGTTCCCATTGCCAAACTACAAAGTCGTAAGGTTTCATTACATCAAGATATTGGGGCAATTTTCTAAAACCCATCGAGCCACTATATGTAACCTGGCTTTTGCCCGGTGTACCATTTTTTGTTGTAATTATAACGACACCATTTGCACCTCTTGCTCCATAAATTGCAGTGGTTGAAGCATCTTTTAATACATCGATGGATGCAATGTCCTGAAGTGAAAGAGTTGATAAGGCATCTTCTACCTGAACACCGTCAACGATGTAAAGTGGTGCAATGTCCTGCGTAATGGAACCTCCACCCCTCACCCTGATTAACATTTCTGCTCCCGGCTGTCCGTCTGTACTGCTGATTTGAACACCAGCTAACCGCCCTTGTAAAGCTTGTGCTGTCGCTGCCAATGGCACATCTTTAAGTTGTTTTGCTGTAACTGATGAAACTGATCCGGTCAGGTCTTTTCTTTTTATAGTTGAATACCCAACAACCACTACATCATCCAGGGCTTTCACTTCAGTATTGAGTTTTACTTCAATTAAAACCTTTCCGCGGACTGAAACTTCCTCCGAATTAAATCCTTTAAAACTTATTATCAGAACCGGGGTATTATCCGAAACGAAGATTCTAAACCTTCCTTCTGCATCGGTGAGTGTTGTAGTGGAAGTTCCTTTTACAGTAATTGATGCACCGGCCAGGGGTAGATTTGATTCGGCCGAAAGAACAGTTCCTTTAATTTCACGGGTTTGCGCAAATACGATTCCAAAACTTAAACACGCAAATAGTAACAAGCAGCTTTTCTTTTTCATATACAATTTTGAATTTGTTAGTTTAAACAGACCAGTATGAGCGGTTTATTTTCATTTCCCTTTATTTATTTGCGTATATCAAATAGATACTTTCTTGAAGGTTTAAAAAGTAATCTTTTATCGTAAAAACTAAATATTATGTCATTTATTTTTTAAAGCATTGTTATTCAACAATGAACCGCTTATGAAAACCGGGTTTAAATAAAAAAGCAATTAACATGGACCTGCCGTTTTTTTTAAAACTGCAGTTTGCTTTCGGATTAAAATTAGTAGCCCGGATTCTGATAAGCAGTAATGTCTCCCGATGTCAGGGGTTTTCCATTTTTAGTTTGTGATATAATTTGGGGTAATGGAATTGGCCTTAATCTATGAAAAGGCTGAGCCCCTCCTGCATCAGGATTAAATTGTCTTGCCCTGATATAAAATGTTTCAGTTCTTGCAAGGTCTTCCCAGCGGTACAACTCGCCACATAGCTCCCGTGTTCTTTCATTCAGCATAAAATGAATAAACCTGTCAGCTGTAGAAGTAACTCCAGATGGATACATTTCACTTGCAGCATTGGTTGTAAACAAATCAGTTGTTGCCAGCATTGCCGAAGCAGTAGCAGTGAGATCATTATAAGCTCCGCCATAGAACATCCAATGATGAGGGTTTTTAGGTTCACCGGATTTGTATGCAGCTCTGGTTCGTATTATATTAATATTAGTAAGTGCATTTGCATAATCACTTTTTCTGCCATATGCTTCTGCAAGTATCAGGTAGGTTTCTGCGAGACGGGCCAAAGTTCCATTTCTTATTCCTCTTGATTCCTGAATATCGTTTGTCATCCGGACGCCATCGAGAAACTTTAGCATGCTCAAATATTTACCGGCAGTCCATGCTGTGGTTGGTGTGGCTGCCGGACTTGTTTTTTGGTAACGGGCAAATGTGCTGTAATACCTGTATCCGCTGATGACGGATGTGAGAATTGCATCAGCTGGTTTGTTTACTATGTATAATGCCGCTGTATCACCAATCCCCACTCTTGGCCTTCCTATCACATCAGGCGCAGGTGCATTGGCTGCAGTAAATACCGGGAGACCAGAATTTGAAATTACATTTCTGTGATAAGCCGTTTGAAAAGTTTTGAAAAAGCGGGAATCATTTTTCCAGTCAAAAATATCAATGCAATAATCAGTTGGCCGCAATCTTCTGAATGGCCGGCCATCAAATGAATTTCTTGACATACCAAGAATCCCTGCATCATACTGAGAAATATAATAAAGATGTACCTGGTTATTTGAATTTCTTGGACCGGATAATGATTCAGTTAATGCCGGATTGCTGCTAAACTGAGCTGCAAAAATTATCTCATTGCTGTTATTATTTGCTGCAACATCTGCCAACGACGCAGAAGGAGCCGTGCCATCGGTGCCTGCTCTTGGAACAGTATGTTTGGCATAAGCGGCATTAAATAAATTACCAAAATTGCTCTCCAGCGCATGACCGCTGAACCTGATGACAGAATCAGCGTACACAATTGCACTGTCAAGGTCGGTGGGCTTCTGACCTCGTGCCTCTGTAACAGCACTTGCTCTCGTTAAATACGCTTTAGCCAGGAAGTGATAAGCTGCCGCTTTTGTAAATCTGCCCCGCTCAGTTGTATTTCTCCATCCAAGCACGGGGCCGGCATCTTTCAAATCACTGATTATCTGATTATACACCTGGGCAGCAGTTGCCCTTGGAAATTCAGTTTGGTCTACTGTTGACGGCACAGTAACCAGAGGCACTCCGCCGAATTGCTGCACAAGGAGAAAATAGTAGAATGCCCTCAATCCTTTTAGTTCAGCAATCCGGTTATTCTTGCTTGCTGTTGTGCCGAATATTAAGGACGTGGGGTCATTAAATTCGCTTAATTTTTGTATTCCCAGATTGCACCGGTGAATACCCTGGTACATTCTTGTCCACATAATATTTACATCCGGGTCGCTTGAATTAAGTGTTGAGTTATATGTATTGAAATGCAGTACAGCAAACTGGTCGCCGGCTCTGAACTCATCCAAACCAAAATTCCAGAGACCATATGACCACTCGTATTCGAATTTCCATTTTACATTCTGATAGGCAGAATTAATGAGGTTTTCAATTCCTTTGTCGGTATTGTAATACTCCTCAGTAAGAGTTGAAACCAGTTCTTCCCTGATAAATTTTTTACAGGACCCAATTGCGAGGAGTATAATAAATGTAAACGAGGCTATAAGTATTTTTGATAATTTTTTCATTGCTGGGGTTTTATAATTAGAAAAAATTAAAGACCTAACCTTAATCCCAATACTATGCTTCTGTAGCTGTAGGAATTAGGTCCCGGTACAGCCGGCGTCGCAGAGAAAGTTTCAAAATATGGTATTGTTTCCGGGTCATAAGTGGATTGTTTGTGGAACAGGAACGGGTTTACAGCATTTACATATAGTGCAAGATTGGTTGCTTTTAATTTTGAAGTAATGGATTGCGGAAAACGATAGGTTAATGAAATATTTCTTATTCTCGCAAATGTGGCATCCCTGTATGTTAATGCTTCCCAATATAATGGTGAATCTGATGTTCGTGTTGGTTGCTGATATTCATTTGATGGATTGGTTGGTGTCCAGTAATTAACTTTAAAACCATTAAACCTGCCCACCAATGTTGGCCGCTGAACCCTGTACATTCCACCTTTATGAATATAAATCATGCAGCTGAATTCAAAGCCTTTATAGCTGACCGTGTTTGTTATACTTCCTGTCCAATCAGCATTTAAGGAGCCAAGTACCATTTTATCTGCAGCATTTATTAATGTATCTCCATTTATATCTCTCATTCTTGCTTTGCCCGGTCTGAAAGCTATATTGGCAGAGTTGCCCGCTTTCTTCCATAAATATTCCTTCAGGTATCCGCCGGTTACAGTATCGCTGTATTGATAAATCCCCGAGGCATCCCAGCTATAATAAACCCTTATTGGCTGACCAAGAAACCACAGATTCAGCTGATCGCTGTTACCTGAACCATCTATATCAACAATTGATTCTCTATTCTTGCTGAATATGATATCCGTTGTCCAGCGCAGGCCCGATTTGCTGTCAATGTTCATAGAACTCAGTGACAGGTCGATTCCTTTGTTACTTACTTCACCCAGGTTGACAAGCAAAAAAGAAACACCTGATGTGGAAGTAACAGATTTTCTTTGGAGCATATCTTTTGTTGTGCTCTTGTAAAAATCCACAGTCAGGTTAACCCTGTTCTTTAAAAGACTTAACTCCAGACCAAGATTTTTTGTAGTTGTTTTTTCCCAGGTCAGCTCCGGAACGGGAAATGTAGTGGGAGCAAGGCCAATTGCCGGAGTGTTACTGTTCCAGCTGTATAATGTTGTTGCAAGAGGCCCGTTTGTTTGATATGGGTTAATAGATGAATTTCCAACACGGCCGATTCCAATACGGAGTTTGGCATAATTAATCAGATTTTGCCTTTTAAAAAACCGCTCATTACTTAACTGCCATGCAAAAGCTGCTGAAGGAAAGAATTCACCGCTATTTCCTTCTGCCAAAACAGATGAGTTGTCATACCTGTTACTCAATGTAAGCAGGTATTTATTTTTAAATCCATATTCTATTCTGCCCATATAGGACAAAAGCTGCGAAGCTGCGTAATTTCCATTACCTGTAACCAGTGCGTTTGTATTCTTCTGTAAAGAATAATACTTCTGAGATTCAAAAATCAGGTTATCTGCAAACATAGCCAGTGTATCAGTTTTATTCAAACCCTGCATTTCATGCAGCAGTGTAATATTAAATGTGTGCTGCCTGTTAATATCAAACGTGTAATAAAGAAGATTATCATATACCCACGACAAGCTGCTGGAAACTGAATAGCCCGCATTTGCACTAACAGCTGTAGGGTTCGTGGATGTTTTCGTTCCATTAAAAAAACCATTTCTTGTATTCCGCGAATCCAAACCGAAAACTGCTTTATACTTTAATCCTTTAATCAGTGCTACCTCCGCATATACATTTCCGAATACCCGGCTCACCTTTGTTTCATTTAAAACATTTCCAACATCATTAGCCGGGCTCGCAAGATTGATTATTTGGTCGCCGTTGGGAAAAATCAAAAACTTCCTGTCTGCATCATAAGGTTCAACAAACGGAATTTGAAATGCAGCCCTTCCGTAAATACCGGTACTATTATCATTACTGTTAGTATAAGAGACAGAGTTACCAATGGTTAAAAACTTAACAGGCCTGAACTCGTTTGTATTGGCAAATGAATACCTCTTGTAATACTGGCCGGGGTCAATACCCTTTTGATTAAAATAGGCCCCGCTGAAACTTGATCTTATTTTTTCACTTCCAACTGTAAGGTTAATACCATGGGAATTTGTAATTCCCTGCTGACGGAATTTTTCGCCCCATGGATAACTTTTAATTTTTGATGGGTCATATAAATCAAGACTGTCGAGTACAGCGATACCAAGATTTTGCATCAGTGTCTTTTCCTCTGTGGTAGCAGCCCGTTTCATTGTGGCAAAATCCGATACAGAATTGTAATAGCGATATTGGTATGCATTTTTTACACCAGACCATTGATTTTCATTAATACCGAACAGCCTTGCATCAGCTACTGCGCTGGGAAAATAAAATTTAGTGCCGGCAGTGGTAAGAGTAGAGGTATATAATCCATCAGCAAAATAGGCTTGCCGCCAGGCATCTGCCAATTCAGGCCCGTTAAAAGCCGATAATGGCCTGAGCAAATTGTCGAACGAAACACTTCCGTTGTACTCAACTGTTACTTTTCCTGCCTTACCTTTTTTGGTAGTAATTTGTACTACACCATTGGCACCCCTCACGCCATAAATAGCAGTGGCAGATGCGTCTTTTAATACATCAACAGTTTCAATGTCACCAGGGTTCATATCATCAATTGTATATGTAACCGGTATTCCGTCCACCACATAAAGCGGGTCATTAGAAGCATTTAACGAACGGCTTCCCCTGATCCGAATGCTTGAACCAGCACCCGGGCGGAAAGAATTGGGAACAGCTTCAATACCAGCAATCCTTCCTTGAAGGGCCTGGGTTAAATTTGTAACCGGAACTGCTTCAATTTTTTTCCTGTCAATGGATACAATGGCCCCGGTAACATCAGTTTTTTTCCGGCTACCATAACCAGTTACAACAACATCCTCGAGGACAGATACTGATGCAGCAAGGGTGATCGAAATTTCATTTTTCCCTGTCAGAGAAAATTCCTGGTTAGCAAATCCAATGGATGTAATTACCAGAACAGAAGCACCGGAAGGAGCTATAATTTCAAAGGATCCGTCTGCTTTTGTAGCGGTTGTTATCTGCATCCCTTTTACAGAAACATTTGCTCCCTGAACCGGTTTGCCTGATTCATCAAATACCTTACCGGTAACTTTAAAATTGTTTTGGGAGAAAGAAGAGGTGGAGATTGTTAGCAGACCCACAAGTATGCATGTAAGCCTGAACAAAGCAGTTTTTTGTTTCATACAGCAGCAATTAGAGTTTAATTTCTGAAATAAGTCATAAGGGCTGTTTCATTTAGCTTTACTAAATTTTCGAATATTTTCTGTTTAAAGTAAATATAGTTTTGTTTTTTTGTTTTTATGATAAATTTGGCTTTCGAAAGGCATGTTTTTTTACGCAATCGTTCCCGAAAGCAAAAAATTATGAAACCCGGAGCTTGTAATACTCTAAAAAATGCAAAGCCCAACTAATATCATTGGCATTTGAAAAGAATTGCCTTGATTATTATAATCTGAAGCGATTAAAATGAGGAGTATAAAAAGTATAATCTCAAAAAAGATTTATAAATATTGCGTATCTCCATATGCCTGTTTATTACTTACTTATCCGGGGCATTCATTTCTAAATATTCATCCATTTTCTTTAATACATCATTCCAAAGTTTGTCTTCCATAATTCTTTTGAAAAAACCAAAATGACCGATTCGTTTTAGACCTAATTTTTCGGGTATAAGTTTTGTGAAGGTTATTTCCTTCTCACCCTCAATGTTTTTCCAAAATGCCTTCGTGTTAGCCTCATTTGAAATAGGATCATCAACAGAGAAATAAGTATGAATCGGGAATTTGAAGTTCTTAAACTGGCCCCTTGGAACAGTGTTGCCATAATACTTTTCATCAAAAAAGTAGTTTTCCTTTTCAAGCCAATCCCTCCATTCATACACTACATTTTTGGGTAAATTTTCCATTAATGCAAATGGCTTAGCTTTTACAAAACCAGAAAACAAAACGCTAATTGGTGAAAAAAAATAAAAAAAGAAATACGCTTTCATTCTATATGCAAATAGCATATTACGATAATACCCCGAGGATACAGCAAAGTTTATCACTCCTTTTACACCCTCCAGGTCTTCCATAAATCCAATTTGCTGTCCTCCCGCACTATGTGCTGCCATCAGAAATGGCAAATTGATAAATCTATTATGTAAATAGTTTTTTATTGCTGTCATATCCTTTATGCCATAGTCCGAAAAGGTGAAATTGCAATTTGCAAGGCCTTTTGTCGCCGAATCGCCACCCCCTCTATAATCCCATAAACAACATATATAGCCGTTATTTGTAAGGAAAGTTAAAAATGATTTGTACAATTCTTTATTTGTGCCTGTTCCGCAATTAAACTGCACAACTGCTTTTGGATTATCCGGTATTAACAATTGTCCTTTAAGCACTATATTATCTATGCAGGTTACTTCAAATGTTTCTAAATTCATATTCAATTTTTCCGGCTATTTTTCCTCCTGCATGTTACTAAAAATATTTTTACTTTTTAGAATCTGCTGCTAAAAACAATCGGAACTTGATATTGCCGTTTCTAAAGAAGTGATTGAAATAATAAATGGTTTCAGTCATTGCTTTCAACGGTTATACTATTACCAGAAAATTATTTTCGAAAATCATGCTCATGGAATTACTGTAATTATTGTCGTTTGATACCTTGTTAATGCAGGTGTTCCATTATCCGTAATAGCAAGTATGATATACATAGTCCCCAACCTTCCGTATCTGGCTGGAACGATAAACCAGGCATTTGCTTTATCAGCATCTTCTATTTTCAGTGGATCGCCGGTTCTTGCTGTTGATATGGTGAAAGTACCAGGTTCTCCATAGTAAAACCATTTATAAGAAAGTGTGTTGCCATCCGGATCTGTAGAACCTTCAGCGCTTAGCCGAATAGTATCTCCAGCTTTGGCAGCAATTATATTTTCATTTTTTAGTTTGGGGATAGGCGGATGGTTTGCTTCCTTGTACGGTTTGATCGTCCAATCCATACGGGCGGCAAAATCATTTTGATAGGCCTGACGCCAACGCCAGATGGTTGCCTTGTTACTGGTGTGCCAGCTGCTGTCATTTCCAAATACTTCATCTTGTGCATTTGTCCATAGCGAACGCATTTCTGGTTCTAAAAACCATTTCTCTGTTCGTGGTGTGTAAAATTCATAACGGCCTCCCCAGCTTCCCCAATCTGGATGTTCCGGGTTTCCCAATCCATTATTGATGAGGTATAAAAAACTCGGCGTATCTCCTTCCATTAAAAATTTTGTTTGCGGATACTCTGCACCCAATAGGCCTTTGCTTCGAATATTTTTATCGAGCCAGGGATTATCAACAATTGCAAAATTTCCACCAGCAAAACGACCATGAAATTTATCTCCGCTGATACCTGTCCAGGTTGCGTGATGATAACCACCATAACTATGAAACCCGGGACTGGCAATGTAGAAAAGGTTAGGAAATGTCTTTCTTACCCAAGGTCCGCTATCGTCCTGGTCAGAGATGGTATATACTCTGAGTTTAGATACAAATTTTTTAACCTCAGTTGCAGATCTCGTTTTTTGAACTTTCCATAATGCCTGCGCTAAACAGTTGGGGCCTCCCCAAACCAATACCCACACCGGGCGGCTATCTTCTTTATCAACTGTTTTAATTATCCATTCAGAACCTTCACTGTCTTTTCCTGTGCCTACAGCCTCCATGCCAAAGTCGGCAATACTTTCTTTGACGATGCTCATTAAATAAGCAGTATCAGGATAGTCTTTTTCATGCAGCAATAAATTGTTTCTCACTTTCCCATAAGCCCTTATTATTTCTTTTATCCGCCAGGCAGCAAGTTTTTTCTTCTGGTGAACGGATGTAGTAGCAATCAATCCTTCCACATCCCATTGATTGCAGTAAGTAAGAAAACGAACCATTGACTGTGCATCATCAGGTTCATTCTCTATATCTGTCAGCACAAGTACTCTTAACTTATTCTCCGGCTCCTGTGCAATTGTACGATTCGCTAAAAGAAACGCAACTACTACCAATAAATATTTCATGATTGTCTGCATTATGATATGCTTCTCAGTTTACATTCCATTTTTTTGTCCATTCGGGATATTTCTTCAGTAATTTTTCGGGACCGTTACCATACCAACTGTAGCCGTTGCGCCGTTCATCGCCAATTTCTTTTAAGGAAGATTTTTTTACCCCGTCCCGGTCACAGAAAAAAGGCTTGCCTGTCTCCAAATCGTAAAATCTTGCCCAGAGCGGAGGAGCATTATTATCTTCAACCACCACGATATTTTTCTTGCCGTCAAGTCCGGGCCTGTTCTCCACTTTTATCCCGGTTATTTTATTTTCATCAAACCATTTCATTGCAGCTTTTACAGCTTCAATGATTTCTTTGGAAGGGTTATTTACTTCCATCAGTAATTGAACAATACCAACAGACTCCTGCCCGCTGAAAGATGCCTGTTCATAAGTCCTGGCATTGGCAGGCAGCAGTGTAAACTCATCATGCTGTGCACACCATACAGTAAGTTTGTCATTCACTCTTATTTGTGTTTTTAAAATGCAATCAATGCCTTTATCAAAAGCTGCCTTAGCTTTAGCTTTCATGTCACTGCTTATTTGTAATGATTTATATAAAGGCTTTTCTTCGGTTATATCTTTCAGCAGTTGCAGCACATTCACCATCGCATTATCATTGTAAGTGATATGCGATGCGTATGAAACCGAATTTCCTTTACGATAAGGATAGAACTGCGGCCAGCCGCCGTTTTTATATTGAGCTTCTAAAATATAATTGAATGCTTTTTCAAATGCAGAGTGGTAACGATCATCTTTTATCTTACCATACATTTTTGCAAGGAATATCATTTCGGTAACAGTTGCGCCATTGTCAAATGTTGCACCTATGCCTGATGATACTATTCTTAACCATTCCTCCTGATCCATCCCTTTATGAAAACTGTTGTTCTTTGGCCAACCACCAATTTGGGTTTGATATTTCAATACACTGTCTGCTGCCATCTTTGCTTCATCTGAGCTATACCATTCATCGGGCATTTTGGTAGCTACTTCTTTCCAGCTAAGATCCAGGTAGTTTTTTGAAACAGTAGTTTGTATATTTTGTGCAGTACATGAAACCGCAGAAATAATTACAGCAAGAATAATCGGTATTATCAATAGAATTCTCATATCCCCTATTTGTAAATACTTGTTCCCGGTACAGCAAACTTCTTTGATGCATCATCCAGCACCAGCACCCAATCATTTCCATTTGCTTTTTCACCGGGTGGATTAAAAGAGATGCTTCCATTGTTTTTATAGTTGCCTGCCTTTGTTGCTTTTCCTGTTCGTGGATTGTACCACCATGCTTTTACTTTCTTTCCGGTTATATTTCCCATCTTCAACGTAAAATCTCTGCCGGTATAGATGTATGCAAAAAGATAATCGTTGCCTCTTGTTACCAAAACCCTGTCATATTTTTCTCCTTCATCACTGGCAACAACAGACTGGTCATTCACCCTTTCAAAGTAGGGCCTTGAAAGAACTAAATTTTTAACATGCTGCATGTGAAAGGCACCTGTATCTTCTAATGCTTCCACAAAAGAAAGTTTAGCGCCGCTTTCTGCTTTATTCTCTCCTTTTTTGTGTACCTGCCTTACAGTATTCTGTCCATAAGTATGTCCCATTGCCCCTGCAAATACAGACCAGTATGCAAAACGTCTTACATCTCCTGCATTCCAGTACGGTTGTGAGTGATCATGCAAACCTTGCGGAGTTCCTTCAAAAGAAGATTCACCATCAATAGTAGGTTTCAATGGAGTTTTAGCAAGATCTTCTAAAACATATCGCCAGTTATCCTCTCCATATTTCTTTGGTGTGTCATCCTGAGAATAATTTCTATGACCGGATACATACATATTAAAATCCAGCCATGATGCATGATGAAACGAGGTGGATGATTGTGTACGGCCGAAAGAATGAAAAGTTATCAATTGGTTGGGTGCAATCTTTCTGATGGTAGTTCCAATAGCATTCCAAACTTCGGGTTTCATATCTCCCTGTATAGCTCCGCCATTGAGCCAGATAATATTGGGTTTATCTTTATACCTGTTGGCAAGATTTGCAGCAAATTTTTCTGCTTTCTCTTTTGTATAGTTATCATCCCTTTTTACCAACTGGCCCCAGGTAGGTGCGATAGCGAGATAAATTCCATTTTGTGCAGCCACTTCAATTGCATAATCAGTATGGTCCCAAAAATCATATTGCTCTGGATCATTCGGATCATTACCGGGTGTTTGATTTGGTGTTAAATCATTTCTGTTGAGGTAAGCGCTGTCTCCATAACTATTTTTATCTGTATAAAACTGGAGAAAGACACATTGCACCACATTAAAACCTTTTGCTTTCCTGTTTTTAAAATACATATTCATTTCCTCACGGTTTAATCTTTGCAAGAGCAGCCATGCAATATCGCCCTGCCAGAAAAAAGGAGTACTGTTTTCATATTGCAGGTAGCGGCCATTGGCAGACACCTGCAGCTTACCGTTTGTCCAGGGTTGCTGCGCTGCACCCGCATTTGACAAAATGAAAATGCTTAAGACAAAAACAATTAATTTTTTCATTAATAGAATTTATTTTTTAATTTCTGTTATCCGTAAAGTGATATAAGGTTTCATCGGTAATCTTATCTTCTTCATATCCTTATCAAACAAACGGTAATCACTTACTGATGATGTTTCAAATACTCCGGCAACAGGTGTGATCGTCATATCCCATGTATCAATTATTTCTACTTTATATTTTTTTCCGCCGGCAAGTCTTTCAAACAATGCATTCTTCTGAGGCAGATTGAAAGTCCAAAACTCATTCATCTCTTTTCCGAAATAAACAATGTACTGGCCTTTACCTGTCGTTGCAGTTTTAAAATCCCTTGCTCCATCAGCAGGTTCAAAAGGACCTGGGGCTTCCTCCAATATCTTTCGCAGGAAGCCTGCTCTTTTCCAACTGCTGCCTTTAAATTGCCCACCCTTTGCCCAGAAGATGGTATCAGTGGCATCTTTGAACATGTATGATTCGCCATGAGTAACATAAGTACCGCCGATAATTCCCATCCACATTACATAGGTCATTTCTTCAGGACTATAACGTCCCCATCTGTTAGTAAGATTTCCTTCATAACCTACTTCATCATAGATTATGGGTTTGTAATATGCATTGCGTAAGAGAACTGCTGCACCCCAGTTGAGTACGGGGCCTTCGTCCTGAATACTTACATGAGTGAATTCAGGTAACCAATATTTAAAATACATACCCGAACTGCCATGAATGGAAAGCAGGTGACGATAAGGGTCGGTATCTTTCACTGCTTTTGATAAAGCAATCCAGTCATCCACGGTTTTATATTTTACATAATCAAACTCATTGGCCATTGACCACCACACATTGCGGAATGAACTCAGTCTTGCAGTGATATATTTTATATAGCGGAAATTGGTTTCCATCGTCAATGAATCAAAACCCCAGCGGCCTTTATCATAAGGATGAAACAAAATCAAATCGGCTTCAATGCCGAGTTGCTTCAGTTCATCAATTTGCTTTTCAAGTATTCTGAAAAACTCTGTGTTGAATGTGGTGAAGTCCCATGTTTTTCGTTCAACTCCTTTCGGGCCTTTTTCTGTACCGGGTGGATTGAAGGGATATATCTCCGGTTCTTCTTTTACCAGATTGTAATCTTTGGGAAACACACACATTCTTACTTTATTAAAGCCAGATTTTTTTAAAGACTCCAAAGTGAGTGCCTGTACTCCTTTGCTCATGTGGTTCCATACATAGGCAGTAGTGCCCACCGGATAATATTGTCTGCCATCTGCATATTTAAAATTGTAAGTATTGCTCACTCTTACAATACCATGATTATTCCCGCTGGCTGCCACACACTCAAAAGAGCCTTTTTGATTGTTGAGTTGCTTTACATTACTTTTTGTAGTGTATTGCCATGTACCGGTTCTTTCCGGCATAAAGCGGATGCGGAATGTATTTTCACCATCATAGAACCCATCAACAGTATAGGAAGTGTCGTTATGGTTAAAAGTTGCTGTAAGTTTTACATTGATAAATGCATTGCCGGAGTAATTATGTTTTAAGGTAAGTTCAAACCTGTCCCATTGTTGCACCTGTTGCTGTGCAAAGGTAAATGCTGATACTGCCAGCAAAAAAATATTCAGTACCATAATATGTTTAACTCTTTTGTTCATATATCAATTGAATAATTATTTTTTAATAGAATAATTTTGAATTTCTCTTTGCCATCCTTCATAGCCCTTAGCTGCTATTGTTCTTTCTTCACCCGGCTGATAAATTTTAGTATGACTGCTCAGTTTCTTTAACGCATCAATGCTGTCATATACACCAACTGCAAGACCCGCCATGTACGCAGCTCCTAAAGCAGATACATCGGGCATGCCAGCACTTACCACATTTTTATTTAAGAGGTCAGCCATAAACTGCATTACAAATTTGTTTGACGTAATGCCTCCATCTGTCATCAGTTCCTTTAAAGACAGTTTTGCATCTTTCTCCATTGCCATTACCACATCTTTTATCTGGTAAGGAACAGATTCCAATGCAGCTCTTACGATATTTTTATTTGTTGCACCATAACTCAATCCGGTAATGGATGCTTTTCTTTCCATCTGCCAGTGTGGTGAACCGAGACCACTGAATGCCGGAATTAGATACACTCCACCATTATCTGCAATGGCATTTGCCATTGCTTCTGTTTCCTTACTGTCTTTAAAAAGATTCAATTCATTTTTTAACCAGTCAATAGTAGCACCGCAGGAAACAATCACACCTTCCAACGCATAATCAATTCTACCTTTTGTACTCCAGCAGATAGTGGTTATCATTCCGTTCTTTGATTGCACCGGTTTATTGCCAATATTCATGAGAATGCTGCAACCCGTTCCCAATGTGGCTTTGGCAGTACCGGTTTCATAACAGCCTTCACCAAATGCTGCAGCATGTGAATCGCCGATTAAAGCTGCAATAGCAACAGGTTTTGAAAATATCCCATTGAGTGTTGTTTCACCAAATAAAGATGAAGATGGTTTTACCTGTGGAAGCCTGATACCATTCAATCCAAAAACAGTGATCAGTTCCTCATCCCATTGCAGGGTATGAAGATTAAACAATAAAGTTCTTGATGCATTGGTATAATCTGTAGCATATTCTTTTCCGTTGGTAAATTCATATAACAGCCATGTATCTACTGTTCCAAAAAAAGCATTGCCGCTTTGGATGGCTTCTCTTACCGTTGCATTGTTCTGAAACAACCAGATAAGTTTGGTAGCAGAGAAATAGGGATCAATTACCAACCCGGTTTTTTGTTGAATGGTTTGTGATAAGCCCTGCTGCTTTAACTGTTCACATACCTTTACACTTCGCTTACATTGCCATACAATTGCCGGATGCAGTGGCTTTCCATCCTTATCCCAGATAATAAACGTTTCTCGCTGATTGTCTATACCGATAGCTGAAATATCATTTTCAGTAAACCCTTTGTCATAAAAATTATGCAAGCAGTTTTTTACCGATTCCAAGACGTTTTGAATAATCTCTTCCGGGTACTGCTCTACAAAACCATTATCTGAATAAGTTGTATGCAGTTGTTCAGAGCATTTGGCAACAGCGATGCCTTTATCATCAAAGATTAAAGATTTGGTGGAGCTGGTGCCCTGGTCTATTGCTAATATGTATTTCTGTTTGCTCATTTTGTTTCGTCAATGAAACATTTTAGGTTTAAATTATTGCTGAACAGAGAACTGAACGTTGAATGGAGCGTCGCAACAGACGATGATAGTAGTAATGCAGCCTGTAACATAAAAATTGTATTATTCTTTTTTATCTCCTACCTTATCTATAATAACTGCAAGCAAAATCACTCCGCCTTTTACTACCTGTTGCCAGAAAGGTGAAACATTCAGCAAAACCAACCCATTATTTAATACACCGATTATTACAGCGCCGATAACAGTTCCCCAAACAGTTCCTTTACCGCCATTTAAAGAAGTGCCGCCGATTACCACAGCAGCGATTGCATCCAGTTCATAACTAATACCTGCATTGGGTTGTGCAGAATCTAACCGGGATGTTACAATAACTCCACCCACAGCAGCCAATGCAGCGCCGATGCTATACACAATCAGTTTTACTCTATTAATACGGATGCCGGAAAGTTTAGCAGCCGTTTCATTGCCGCCAATAGCATAAATGTATCTTCCCAATTTTGTTTTTTGTGTGATGAACACTGCAAGCAAAACCACTGCTGCTGCAATCCACACCGGAACAGGAATACCAATAAACGATCCGGTGCCAATCTGTGCAAAGCCGCTACCCAGGTTGCTGATGGGATGACCACCTGTATAAAGCATGGTGAAGCCTCTTGCAATGGTAAGCATGGCTAATGTGGCAACGAATGGAGGAACCTTGAACATTGTAATAGCAAATCCATTGAACAAGCCCAGCAAAGCACCGATGATAAGTCCGCCCAGCACAGCGCCTAAAATGGTGAAGCCAATGTATAAATCTACCGAAGGAAACTGCAAACCGTTTTTTAAGAGGCCTGCAGTGATGGCGCCGCATAATGCCAGCACTGAACCTACTGATAAATCAATACCGCCGGTGAGTACGATCAAAGTCATGCCGGTAGCTATGCAGGCATTCACTGCCACCTGTCTCAAAACATTAACACCGTTGGCAGCGGTAAAAAATTTA
>JANRKT010000333.1:0-6259 GCA_033763355.1 Chitinophagaceae bacterium
TAAGATTTATACCATGCCGCAGTTCCTTGCGCAGCGCTACAGCGATAAAGTAAGCACCATCATGGCCGTATTCTGGCTGCTGGTGTATGTGTTTGTTAACCTTACTTCCATTATTTATCTCGGCGCATTGGCCATTTCCTCCATTTCTCCGGTCAGTTTTGAATGGAGCATTATCGGCCTCAGTGTATTTTCCATTATTGTTACACTGGGCGGAATGAAAGTGATTGGTTATACCGATGTGATACAGGTGCTTGTTTTAATTATCGGCGGCCTGGTTACAACTTATTTAGCGCTTTCACTGCTTGCAGATCAGTTCGGCTTTGACGGTGATATTTTAAAAGGACTTGGCGTATTGCGTAAAGAAGCGCCTGATCATTTTCACATGATACTTGACAAATCAAGTCCGCACTATAAAGAATTGCCGGGGCTTTCTGTATTGATCGGAGGCATGCTTATCAATAACCTTGCTTACTGGGGCTGCAACCAGTACATTGTTCAAAGGGCATTGGGTGCAGATTTAAAAACAGCAAGGAGCGGGATTTTATTTGCAGCATTTTTAAAATTACTGATACCTGTTATTGCTGTGTTACCCGGTATTACCATGTATGTGCTGCACAACAACGGTATGTTTCAGCAGGAAATGACGGATGCGGCAGGAACATTAAAGCCTGACCATGCCTATCCCACATTAATGAATTTGCTGCCAGCAGGATTAAAAGGCGTTGCCTTTGCAGCGCTTACTGCTGCTGTGGTTGCTTCGCTTGCCGGAAAGTCAAACAGCATTTCCACTATTTTTTCATTGGATATTTATAAAAAGTATTTCAATAAGGATGCTTCGGATAAAAAAGTGGTAAGTGTTGGCCGCTGGGCTGTTATTATTTCCATGCTCATTGCTGCCATAGTAACACCTGCATTAAAATCATTGGACCAGGCATACCAGTTCATACAGGAGTATGTTGGCTTCTTTTCACCGGGGGTGCTGGCCATTTTTTTATTGGGTATGTTCTGGAAGAGGACAACGGCTGCAGCGGCCCTTGCCGGAGCATTGTTAACAATACCCATTTCAACTGTACTGAAGTTTTTGCCTGTATGGACAAACGGCGCCTTTCCGGATTATCCATTTCTTGACAGGATGACGATAACTTTTTTTGCCGTTGCCATTATTATGATAGTTATGAGTCTTGCAAACCCCAAAAGTAAAGCTGATAAACATGGTATTGAAACGGATACATCAATGTTTAGAGTTTCTCCTGCGTTTATTATTGGTTCGGTTATTATCTGCGGGATACTGGCGGCATTGTACACCGTATTCTGGTAAAATATAAATAGCATGAAAAGAAGAACAGTAATAAAAAAGATCGCAGCCACTGTGCCTGCCTTTTATCTTGGTAAATCATTGGCTGCAAATTCTTTTTTGGAAAATGCTGACATCAACGAGCCTATGGCGAAAGGGCCTTTTGAACCCACATGGGATTCATTGAAACAATATAAAACGCCTGACTGGTTTCGTGATGCAAAGTTTGGGATATGGGCACACTGGGGCCCGCAATGCCAGCCGGAATTTGGCGACTGGTATGCACGCAGCATGTATATTGAAGGAAGCAGGGTTTATAAATATCATTTGGAAAAGTATGGGCACCCTTCAAAATTTGGTTTTAAAGATGTGATCCATTCATGGAAGGCGGAAAAATGGAACCCGGAAGAATTATTGGAATTATACAAAAAAGCCGGTGCGAAATATTTTGTTGCATTAGCCAATCACCACGACAATTTTGATAATTACAACAGTAAATACCAGCAGTGGAATTCTGCAAAGATCGGCCCCATGAAAGATTTGATTGGCGGATGGGAGAAAGCGGCAAGAAAAAATGATCTGCGCTTTGGCGTAAGTGTTCATGCTGCCCATGCATGGACATGGTATGAACAATCACAAAAAGCGGATAAGAGTGGTGAATTTGCCGGAGTGCCTTATGATGGTAAATTAACAAAAGCACAGGGAAAAAATACATGGTGGGGCAAACTGGACCCGCAGGAACTCTATGCACAAAACCACCCGCTGAGTGAAGGCAGCGATGATGAAAGAAGTATCCATAAGCAATGGAACTGGGGCAACGGCGCAGCAGCGCCATCCAAACAATACTGTGATAAATTTTACAACCGTACCGTTGATTTAATCAATAAATACAACCCTGATCTCCTGTATTTTGATGATACTGCTTTGCCGCTTTGGCCGGTGAATGATGCCGGATTAAAGATTGCTGCGCATTATTACAACCACAGCATAAAGAAACATGGAAAACTTGAAGCAGTTCTCAATGGAAAAATACTGGATGAGGAACAACGCAAATGCATGGTATGGGATATTGAACGGGGGCAAAGCAATAACATAGAGCCTTTTCCCTGGCAAACAGATACCTGCATTGGCCACTGGCATTACGACCGGCCTTTGTATGAAAGGCATGGATATAAAACAGCCAAAACAGTTATTCATACTTTAATTGATGTGGTAAGCAAGAATGGAAATCTTTTATTGAGTGTTCCCCTGCGCGGCGACGGAACACTTGATGAAGATGAAAGAAAAGTGGTTGAAGGTGTTGCAGACTGGATGAAGGTGAACAGTGAAGCAATTTTTGCCACAAGGCCGTGGAAAGTTTTTGGCGAAGGGCCTGCTATGGAATCGGCAGCGCCTTTATCAGCGCAGGGGTTCAATGAAGGAAAGGGTAAGCCTTTTACCCATGAAGATATCCGCTTTACCGTAAAAGGTGAAACGATTTATGCTTTTCTGCTGGGCTGGCCCGGCGATAAAGAAACCCTCATTAAAGCATTGGCGAATGGGAAAAAAATAACCGATGTTTCGCTTTTAGGTTACAATGGTAAACTGGAATGGGGGCAAAGCGCAGAAGGATTGAAAGTAAAAATGCCGCTCCAACCACCCTGCGATGATGCGGTAGTATTAAAAATTTCCTGAACACTTTAAATTCTGAGTTTTGAAAAGAATGGTTTTATTGTTTCTTTATTCTGCCGCATTGATTGCAGGATATGCCCAGAAGAAAATTTATAACATTACTTCTTATGGCGCAAGACCGGATGGGTTTACCAATAATACGGCAGCCATTCAAAAAGCGATTGATGAAGCCAGTGCATCTGGTGGTGGAACCGTGATGGTGCCAAGGGGAAGATTTGTTACAGGTGTTATCCATATTAAGTCAAATGTGGAGCTTTATATACACGAAGAAGCTGTTTTACTGGGCAGCATCAACAGGGTCGATTATGGCCCCAGCCTTAAAGCGTCAGCATTGATTGTAGCGGATAACCAGAAAAATATTTCCATTACAGGTAAAGGATTGATTGACGGGCAAAGTGATCTGCTCATCAATGATATTTATGTAAAGCTGAGGGCGGGTGAATTGTATGACGATGAATGGAAAGAGTTCAACCCCTGGCACCAGCGCAGGCCGAGTGAAAAAAACAGGCCCCGGATAATACAGTTTACAGGTTGTGATAAGGTAACAGTAAAAAATATACGGTTGCAAAACAGTACGGCATGGGTTCAGGATTACAAAAGCTGCAGCAACATAATCATTGACAGTATTCATGTGTTCAGTAATACTTTCTGGAATAATGATGGTATTGATCTTACTGATTGCAAAAACGCAAGGATCACAAATTGTTTTATCAATGCTGCGGATGACGGCATTTGTCTGAAATCATCAGACCGGAACAGCCGTTGCGAAAATATTTATATCGCCAACTGCAAAGTGCGTTCCAGTGCAAGCGCTGTGAAATTTGGTACGGCATCATGGGGCGGTTTCAAAAAAATTACGGTCAGGAATATTGACGTATATGATACTTACCGTTCGGCCATTGCCATTGAAGCGGTGGACGGTGGTATAATGGAAGATATTGATGTGCGGAATATAAATGCAGTAAATACAGGCAATGCTGTTTTTATACGGTTGGGCCATCGCAATAAAGATAGTGTGTATAGCAGGATGAAGAATGTTTATGTTGGCAATATAAAAGTGAAAGTGCCGAAAGAAAAACCGGATAAAGGTTACCCGATGGAAGGCCCGGAGTTACGTTATCCGCCAAAATACAAAGTAGATACATCAGTTAAATATGAGAGCGTATCGCCATGGAACAATTCCGGAATTGACAGCAGCGCTGTTCCTTATCCCCATAATGTGTTCCCATCCTCCATTACAGGCATACCAGGGCATTATGTGGAGAATGTGACATTGGAAAATATTGAAATCATCTCCGAAGGCGGCGCAGGCAAAGAAGTGAATTATTTCCCGGCTGATTCATTGCAAAGTATTACTGAAGCCATCAGCTCCTATCCTGAGTTTTCTATGTTTGGCGAACTGCCGGCATGGGGTTTTTATGTAAGGCATGTAAATGGATTAACGATGAAGAATATAAGACTAACCAGTGTGAAGCCGGATTTTCGTGTTGCTGCTGTTTTTGACGATGTAAGCAGGTTGAAACTGGATGGGATAACGGTTCTGTCTGACAAAAATAACCCTGTGATTATTTTAAACAGGGTTAAAGAATATTCACTTGGCAAACTGAAGTTCCCGTCCGGGGACGGCAAAGCAATAAAAGTTCAATAGCGTTACCCGGGGAGAATACGTTGAAATTTTATACCATTTAATGTTGCGGTTTTCATTGAACTGTATTTTAATTTGCTTTAAATAACAGACCTTCGGGCTTAACCAACTACCACGGCTGTAAAATGAAAAAGGTACTGGCATTTATACTTTATATTTTTCCCTGTATTATGATGGCGCAGCCGGACCTGAAGCTCTGGTACAATCAGCCGGCAGCAGTATGGACTGAAGCATTGCCCGTTGGTAACGGAAGATTGGGCGCCATGGTCTTTGGCAGGGTAGAGGAAGAACTCATTCAATTAAATGAAGCAACACTATGGAGCGGCGGGCCCGTAAAACAAAATGTAAACCCTCAATCGCCAGAGTATTTGCCAAAAGTAAGAGAGGCATTGTTTAAAGGGGATTACGAAACCGCCAACCGTCTGGTTAAGAAAATGCAGGGATTGTTTTCCCAGAGTTATATGCCATTGGGGGATTTGGTAATAAAGCAAAGTTTCAGCGGCAGCCAGCCTTCTGCTTATTACCGCGACCTTAACATACAGGATGCTGTGGCCTTAACAAAATTTACAATTGACGGGGTAGAATATAAAAGGGAAATCTTTTCATCTGCACCTGACCATGTTATCGTGGTTCGTTTATCAGCAGGCGGGCCGCGGATGTTAAATATTCATGTAAATGCAAAAAGTATTTTGCCTTACAGCACAGCACCTGTAAGCAGCAGTGAGATGATATTAAAAGGCAAAGCGCCTGTACAGGCCGACCCCAGTTATTTTAATGTAAACAAAGAGCCTGTTATTTATAAAGATACCGCCGGTTGCAGGGGCATGCGGTTTGCATTATTGGTAAAAGCGGTAAGTAAGGACGGAAATATAAAAGCCGATAACAGCGGCATCAGTATCAGCAATGCATCAGAAATAATATTGTATCTGTCGGCTGCTACAAGTTTTAATGGTTATGATAAATGCCCCGATAAAGATGGTAAAGATGAAGCGGCCCTGGCAAAAAATTACATGATAAAAGCCATCGCCAAAACTTATCCCGTACTGTTAGCCGCTCATTTAACCGGGTTTCACAGGTACTTTAACAGGGTTTCATTACAGTTGAATGGTGGAAAAGAAAGTAAAACCAATTTGCCAACTGATGAAAGAATAGAAATATACAACAAGGGTAGTGAAGACCCGGGCCTTGAAGCGTTGTATTTTCAATATGGCCGCTATTTACTCATCAGCAGTTCCCGTACACCGGGTGTACCGGCCAACCTGCAGGGCATCTGGAATAAAGAACTAAGGCCGCCGTGGAGTTCCAACTATACAACCAATATAAATGTGCAGATGAACTACTGGCCGGCTGAAGCGGGCAACCTTTCTGAATTTACACAGCCACTGGTTGATTTAATAAAAAATTTATCTGTAACCGGTAAGCGGACAGCCAAAGAATTTTATCATGCCAGTGGATGGGTAACCCATCACAATTCAGATATCTGGGCAATGAGTAACGCTGTTGGCGATACAGGTAAAGGCGACCCCAAATGGGCCAACTGGGCCATGGGCGCCAACTGGCTCAGCCGACATTTGTGGGAACATTATTTGTATACCGGCGATAAAAAGTTTTTACAGCAAACAGCTTATCCGTTAATGAAAGGCGCTGCT
>JANRKT010000334.1:0-35098 GCA_033763355.1 Chitinophagaceae bacterium
GCATTCAGCCTGCCGGGTGTTGATGGTAAAACCTATTCGCTTGCATCATTTAAAAATGCTGCCATACTGGTTATCGTTTTTACGTGCAACCATTGCCCCACAGCGCAGGCTTATGAAGACAGGATCATTCAGCTTACCAAAGATTATTCAGGCAAAGGCGTGGCAGTTGTTGCGGTATCTCCAAACGATCCCAATTCCGTGCGGCTTGATGAACTGGGATATACCGACATGAGCGATTCATTTGCTGAAATGAAATTGCGGTCAAAACAAAAAAAATACAATTTCCCTTATTTGTATGACGGGGCAACACAAAGCATGTCGAAGGCGTATGGCCCTGTTGCCACACCACATGTTTTTATTTTCGACAAAGCCCGCACCCTGCGTTATCAGGGGCGTATTGATGATGTGGAAAATCCTTTTAAAACCCCAAACAACTTTGATACACGCAATGCCATTGACGCATTGCTGAACAATAAAGAAGCGCCGGTGCAAACCACCAAAGTTTTTGGCTGCTCAGTTAAATGGGCGGATAAACTGGGGCTGGTAAAAAAAGGTTTTGAGGAATGGGCGAAGGAACCAGTAAATGTTGAGATGATTGATGAAGAGGGAATAAAAAGTTTATTGAAAAATTCATCAGACAAGCTGCGGCTGATTAATATATGGGCCACATGGTGTGGCCCCTGTGTAACAGAGTTTCCCGAATTTATTGCTATTAACAGGATGTACCGCAGAAGGGATTTTGAATTCATCAGCATCAGTGCAGACAAACCTGCCGGCAAAGATAAAGTGCTGAAGTTTTTGCAAAAAAGCCAGGCCTCCAATACCAATTACCTGTTCAGTGATGAAGACAAATACAAACTGATAGAAGCAATTGACCCCAAATGGCAGGGGGCGTTGCCTTATACCATATTGGTTGAACCGGGGGGTAAAATAGTATATGGTAAACAGGGAACCATTAACCCCGCAGAAATAAAAAGGATGATTGTAGATAACAAATTGATTGGAAGGTATTATTGATGAGGATAAATGAATGTGTTACCCGGCAGTAATAGCTTCTTTCCATCACGAGAAAAAATCATTCAGCAACCCGTTGTAATATTTCCATATGACCAGGCCAAATGCTGAAGCAGTTGCCCAGCACAAAAAACCACGGTATATGTATTTGAGTTTACGGTCAGTGAAGGCACGTAAAAAATAGGCCAGCCCCAGTACCAGAAAAACAAAAGCCACCGTTCCCAGCATGTAAAAAATTATCGCCAACGACAAATAATTTGATTAACTGTTTTTGTTTTACAGCGGCCAGTGCTTTGTAATGAGTAAGGAAACCACGGCAGTGCTCACTAAAATAATCACAGCAAATAAGGTAAGCAACCTGCCACGCCTTTCTCCGTTAATATCCTTTCTGCTGTAAGCATTCCGCCAGAGATAAATACCTGCCAGTAACAATACGCCTCCTGTACCAAAAATCAACTGGTAAAACGCCAGCGAAGCCTGGGCAGTCTGTTGCATGCTAAATTTTTTTGGTTTGGGAGTAGCCGTTTTTCAGCAGCCAGCCAAGTGCTTTATCCCGCTGGTCGCCCTGTATGATAATTTCACCATCTTTTGCTGAGCCCCCGGTGCCGCAGAAAGTCCTGAGTTTTTTGCCCAACTCTTCCAGGTCGTCCTCTTTGCCGGCAAAACCTGTTATAAGCGTTACCGCTTTACCGGCCCTTTGTCTGGTATCAAGTTTTATCCGTAATTTTTGTTGGGATGACGGCAAAGATTCATTTGCCATTTTTTCTTCTTGAAAAGAAAATTCAGGGTTTGTTGAATAAACTATGCCGTCTTTAGCGGGCTTAAATTTTTTTGACATGGTGCAGGTTTTTTAAATTATTACCGCCTTCAAACTCATATCGAGGCTCCTTGCCTGGTGTATTAATGCGCCGATGCTTACATAATCCACACCTGTTTCTGCGTAAACTGTTACATTGTCCGGGTTAATTCCGCCACTGGCTTCGGTTTCAAAATCGCCGTTAATAATCTTTAAAGCTTCGTTTATCTCATCAGGCGTAAAATTATCCAGCATAATACGGAATACTTTGCCTTTGCCGGCAGCAATTACTTTTTTTACGTCGCCTATGTTTCTCGTTTCCACTTCAATCTTCAAACCCGGTTTCTTGGTTATTACATACCCGTAAGCTTTCTCAATTGCCTTTTCAATACCTCCGCAAAAATCAATGTGGTTATCCTTCAGCATAATCATATCATATAATGCATGGCGGTGGTTATACCCGCCACCAATCCGCACAGCTTCTTTTTCAAGCAAACGGAAATTGGGTGTTGTTTTGCGGGTGTCGAGCACCTTTGTACGGAAACCCTTCAATTTATCAGTATAGCTCCTGGTAAGTGTGGCTATGCCGCTCATGCGCTGCATGGTATTTAATACAAGCCTCTCACATTGCAGAATGGTATGCACCCTCGCTTCCACTTCAAAAGCCGTTTCCCCTTTTGTCATGTTATCCCCGTCTTCTTTATGCGGGGTAAACAGCACATCAGGCTGCATATAACGGAAAATTTTTTCCGCAGCAGACATTCCTGCCAGCACCCCGTTATCTTTTATTTTTAAAACAGCCCTGCCTTTTGCATCAGCCGGTATGCAGCTCAGTGTGCTGTGGTCTCCTTCGCCAATGTCTTCCTGCAAAGCGTTTTTAATTAGATGCCCCAGTTGTTCATCGTAATTCATCATAAAAACAAATCTAACAAAGTCTGTTTGTTTTGCTGAGGTGTCCGCAGTAAGGTTAATAAAAAAACCCTGTGGTATATACCGCAGGGTTTATAAGAAATGGAATTCTATATATACCGGAATTAAAGTTTTATTGCGAGTCGAAACGCAGTTCCTGTAATAATTTTTTGTCCCCCCTTGTCTTCATGAAAATGGTTGTCCTGAATTCGCCGTTTTTGGTTGTTAAGCTCCCTACACAAAACTCAGAATCGTTATTGGTAACCTTGTGCAGCACTTTAAAATTTTTAACCCCGCTGTTTGAAAAGAAATCTTTCAGTATCACTTCGGCCTGGCTCCTGCTGTAAGAATTGCTCCTTTCGTGCAGCGTAATTTCAACCAGGTTATCAAAATACCGCGACATCTTATTTGCATCGCCTGTTTTTATAGCGGAGACCACATCGTCAATAGAGTAACTGAACGACAGCAGCGAGAAGGTGAATAAAGAGAGGAAAATATAGGGTAAAGTTCTTCGCATAAGGTCTCTTTTTGTACTGTATGATGCTAAAAATGTGCCAGTTTAAGCCACATCCATACCCTTTTGGTGTTATCCAGGGCGGCGCTAACAGCCCTGCCCGGTTTTGCCGCAAATCCAGTAGTTTTGGTTCATGGATAAAAAAAGGATAATTCTTCTCATTATGGATGGCTGGGGGCTTGGCAAAGTAAAATCAAGCGATGCGATACAACATGCTAATACCCCGTTTGTTACATCGCTGTACCAAAACTATGCCCATACTACTTTAATAACTTGTGGTGAGGCGGTAGGCCTGCCCGACGGCCAAATGGGCAACAGTGAAGTGGGGCACCTCAATCTTGGAGCCGGGCGAATTGTTTACCAGGAATTACAAAGAATTAATGTAGCCATCCGCAGCGGGGAGTTCGCAAAAAATGAAATGCTGCTTGATACCATCCGCTATGCAAGGGACAAAGAAAAGCCCCTTCACCTTTTAGGATTGTTAAGTGACGGGGGAGTTCATTCCCACATTAATCACCTCAAAGCCATTACAGGCGTTTGCCAGCATGAGGGTTTGCAGGATGTGTTTATACATGCATTTACTGATGGCCGTGACACTGATCCCAAAAGCGGCCTTGGTTACCTTAAAGACCTGAAAAAACACCTTGACGCTACAACCGGTAAAATTGCTACAGTAACCGGCCGTTATTACGCCATGGACAGGGATAAACGATGGGAAAGGGTAAAACTTGCCTATGATGCTTTGGTAAATGGTATTGGCGAAAAAACAACAAACCCGATTGCAGCTGTTGAAACTTCTTACAGCAATAATATAACAGATGAATTTATAAAACCCATTATAGCTGTTGATTCTTCCTCAAAACCACTTGCTGCTATAAAAGATGATGATGTAGTGATTTGTTTTAATTTTCGTACCGACCGTTGCAGGGAAATTACAGAAGTGCTTTCCCAGAAAGATATGCCTGAGCATGGCATGAAAAAACTGTCGCTGCATTATACCACCATGACGGAATACGACAAGACTTTTAAAAATGTAAATGTGGTATTTGAAAATGACAACCTGAACAATACCATTGGCGAAGTTTTGGCAAATAATGGGTTAAGGCAGATAAGGATTGCCGAAACGGAGAAATACCCGCATGTTACCTTCTTTTTCAGCGGGGGGAGGGAAGTGCCTTTTGAAGGTGAGAAACGCCTCCTCATTCAATCACCCAAAGTAGCTACATATGACCTGAAGCCTGAAATGAGCGCTTATGAGGTTACTGATGCTATTGTACCTGAGATAAAAAACAAAACAGCAGATTTTATTTGCCTGAACTTTGCCAATGCTGATATGGTAGGCCATACAGGCATTTGGGAAGCGGCCATAAAAGCAGTGGAAACAGTTGATAAATGCGTTGAGAGGGTTGTAACCGCTGCCTTGGAAAACGGGTACACCGTTTTTCTTACCGCCGACCATGGTAATGCAGATTATATGATAAACGAAGATGGCAGCCCCAATACCGCACACACACTAAACCCCGTACCCCTGTTCGTTATTGATAAAACATGGCGGGGCAAACTAAGCAGCGGAAAGTTAGGTGATATTGCCCCTACTATTTTAAAGTTTATGGAACTGCCAATACCGAAAGAAATGACAGGTGACATCTTAACTTCAAATGCTTAATGAGGTTTATAAGGACCATAGCATGTATATTACTGATATCGGCTTCGGCCCTGCCCCTGTTCTTTTCAGCTTTTTTCATTGGCGGAAGGGTCCTCATCAGGCACATCATGCTGGAAAGGCTCGAAAAAGAAAATGTTCAAACGCTTTATATTCCTGCAGCAGAATTTAAATGGTTTAAAAAAGACAGGGAACTATTGGTCAATGGTAAAATGTTCGATGTTAAGTCAGTTAACTTAAATTTAAATGAGAATGTTTATGCAGTAACAGGGATTTTTGATGAGATGGAAACCACACTGAATACCCGGCTTGAAAAATCTGCAGAAAATAAAAATTTTCCCGGCAATACCAGCCCTGTTTTCCAGGTTTGCCTCGGATTAATTGCTGAAAAGCCATTCACCTCCTTTCCTGACTTTGATACCCGGAAAATTATTACACAAAAAAAGAATACAGAAGCAAATCAATTACTCTGCTGGACATATTTGAATATATTTTCTCCTCCTCCCGAAAGCGTCCTTTAATATTTCAACAGCCATATTAAAAAATGACCGGAATAACTTTTTATCCCGGTACATCCGTTTTATTCGATACCAGATAAATTCCATCTATGAGAAAAATACTTCTGCTTATATGTTCTTCCGTTTGTTCTTTAGCAGCCGTATTTGCACAAACTGCAGATACAAGTGTTAAACAAATGGAGGAAATCGTCATCTCATTTAATAAATGGGAACAAAACTTAAATGAGGTTCCCAATAAAATAGCGAAAATCACAAAAAACCAGATTCTCAGGAACAACCCGCAAACATCGGCAGATTTATTGTCGCAGACAGGAATGGTGTTTGTTCAAAAAAGCCAGTTGGGAGGTGGAAGCCCGATGATAAGGGGCTTTGCCACCAACAGGGTTTTACTTGTTGTAGATGGTGTAAGGATGAATAACGCCATTTACAGGAGCGGTAATCTTCAAAATGTTATCAGCATAGATGCACTCAGTACAGAAACTGCAGAGGTCATTTTCGGCCCGGGATCATTAATTTATGGAAGCGATGCCATCGGTGGTGTAATGGATTTTCATACTCTTGAAGCCCGTTTGTCAGCCAACAATAAATTGCTTAGCAGAGGAAGCGCCTTTGCACGGTATTCAACAGCAAATAAAGAAAACACTTTTCATGCTGACATTAACATGGGCTGGAAAAAATGGTCTATCCTTTCATCTGCTACTTACAGCATTTTTGATGATTTAAAGATGGGTAAAAATGGCGGACAAAGCAGCTATCTGCGTCCCGAATATGTACAAAGAATAAATGGTGCTGACAGCATAATCAAAAACAACAACCCCCGCATTCAAAGGTTCAGCGGTTATGATCAATGGAATTTCTTACAGAAAATCCGTTTCAAACCTTCTGACCATGTGGACATACAATATAGTTTTACTTATGCCGGAACAGGAGATGCACCACGGTATGACCGCCTCATTCAATACAGGCAGGGCAAACTCAGGTTTGCTGAATGGTACTATGGCCCGATGTTATGGCGTATGCATAATTTTCAATTGTTGAACAGTAAGAAAACCCCTCTGTATGACGACATGCGGATTACTGTTGCATATCAGGACTATGAAGAAAGCCGGAATGAGAGGCAGAGGACTAATTCAGCCCGCACTACTCAAACCGAAAAAGTAAATGCCCTGAGTATTAACATTGATGCAGTAAAAAAAGCCGGGAAAGGGCAATTGTTTTACGGCCTTGAATATGTTTACAACAAAGTGGGATCTGCTGGGAAAAGAACCAATATAAGCAATGGCACTGTTACTCCTTTTGTCAGCCGTTATCCCGATGGAAGCACCTGGGGCACTTCGTCTGTTTACACAAGTTATAAAATCAACCTTCACCAAGAACTAACTTTTACATCGGGTTTAAGATTCAGTTATAATATGCTGAATGCGTCATTTGATACTACGTTCATCAGGTTCCCCTACCAAAAAGCAGAAATTAAAGATGGCGCTGTTACAGGTAATGCAGGCCTTGTGTACAGACCCGCAGATACATGGCAGCTTAACACGAATATTTCAACGGGTTATCGCATGCCCAATATTGATGACATTGGTAAATTGTTTGAAAGTGCGCCTGGAAATGTAATAGTACCCAATCCGGATCTGAAACCAGAATATGCATGGAATTTTGAAACAGGTTTGGTGAAAAACATTACCGGCAAATTCCGTATGGAATTAAATGGATTTCATACCATTTTAAATGATGCTATTGTTCGCCGTCCTGCAATATTTAACGGGCAGGACAGTATTGATTTCGGGGGCCTAAAAAGCCGTGTTGAAGCATCGCAGAATGTTGCCAAAGCCACAGTCTGGGGATTTCAGGCAAGTATTGAAATTTTCTTTGCCAAAAACATGTCGCTGCAAAGCCATGCAAACTGGATAGGTGGCAAAGAAACCGACGATGTAAAAAATGAGCAGGTGCCCTTGCGTCATGCCCCGCCATTTTATGGGAGTACTTTTTTAAAATACCGCAAGAATAAATTGTATGCAGAGGTTTCGGCTGTTTACAACAGCCAGGTAGAAAATAAAGACCTGGCACCTTCTGAACAGGCAAAAACAGATATTTATGCAACAGATGCAAACGGCAAACCTTATTCACCCGCCTGGCACACTTTCAACCTGAGGGTGTCGTATCAATTAACAAAAAACTTTATGCTCTCAACCAACTGGGAAAATATCACCAATCAGCGCTACCGTGCGTATTCCTCCGGTATTGCAGCACCCGGAAGCAATTTTATAGCATCGGTAAGATATAACCTGTAACATATGGATAGTATGAAAACAATCAATATAGCCTTGTAAACCCGCTGTTACAGTAAATACAGGAATAATGCATACATAAGCCCGGGAATATTCAATTTCCAAACAATTAAGCTTTTACTTGAATTTCCTTCAGGGTTTCCCGGATAAAATTTAACGGGCAAGCAGCAATGAATACCGGAAAATTGTCTAATTTACGTGAAATCAACTTGGTTTCATGACGGAAGAGGCGATGCTTTATGGCTGTTTACATAACGATGCTGTTTCGCAGCAGGAGTTGTACAACAGGTTCAGCCCTAAAATGCTGTCTGTTTGTTACCGGTACGCTAAAAGCCGTGAAGACGCCGAGGACATGCTGCAGGAAGGTTTCATTAAGATCTTTACACAAATACACCAGTTTCAGAGCCGCGGGGCACTGGAGGGATGGGTGAGAAAAATTGTGGTGCATACCTGTATCAACAACCTGAAAAAAAATAAAAAGTTTTCCGAAAGTGTTGATATAATTCATGCAACAGGCATACAGGTAAAAGAAGAAAACATTCCTTCCATTTTGCAGGCCAAGCAGGTAATTGAATGTATCCGTATGCTGCCTCTTGGTTACCGAACAGTTTTAAACCTGTACGCTATTGAAGGATACTCTCATAAGGAAATTGCAGCCATGCTGGATATTGAAGAAAGCACCAGCAGGTCGCAATACACCCGGGCAAAAGCAATGCTTGAAGATATCCTCCTGAAGAAAAATATCCTTCAAAAGCCAAGGGAAAGAACAGAATGGATGGAAGCTGTAAAATCCAATTAATCCAAACGATGCAAAACATAAAAATGATTGCAACTTTTAAGAACTGTTTATGGAGCGAAATTTTTATAATGAGGATTTTGAAGGATTCTTAAAGGATAAAGCTGACCAGCACCGGCTATACCCCTCAGAGAAAATCTGGAAAAACATTCACCGGCAACTGCACCCCCGCCGGGAATGGCCTTATATAATCGGTGCTTTATTGCTCCTTCTACTTGGCGTTGCAAGCAAATATTATATGGATGGTGATGAACCCGGTAACAGCGCAACAGTTTCCGCTAATAATGCTAATAATATTGCTTCTCCAAATGAGCCTGCCGGTACAACTAACAGCAGTGCATCTGACAATTCAATAACGCCTGGCAAAAAAGACAACAGGCCTTTATCAGTTATTTCTTCACGTGGAATAAATAATAATGAACCCCTGAGCCTGTCTTTTGCTCCCGGCAGCAGAAATGAAATTTCTGCTCTTGTTATTTCAGGCCCGGCAGGGCAAAGCACAGGGTTGTTTGCAATTGAAAAGAGGAATATCCCTTTCAGTGATTTGATTCCTCTTTATTCCATTAAAAAAATTAATGCTGCTGATATAAGTATAAGCCAACCCTCTTCTTTACCCGCAGAAATAAATGAAATGATGCAACGGCAACATGCCGATCCTTCATCAGCTATTGTTCTGAGGCCGGGTAAAAAAGAAAGGATTGAATGGCAGTTTTATTTTACCCCAACTGTAAGTTACAGGACGCTTAACGGTAAAGCAACCAAAGCCCCCTATTCATACAACGGCATTGTTTACAGCACAAGCCCGGGCTTTCCACAAAATGTTGATGATGCAGTAACCCATAAGCCTTCCATAGGCATGGAGTTGGGTATGGCCATGCTGTATAATGTAAATAAAAAATTAAGGGTAAAAGCAGGCATGCAGTTCAACTACAGCCAGTACCTTATTAATGCATATAATTATGTGCCCGAAATAGCCCCATACGGTTCCAGCAGAAACGGGTTCAGGTCCGATACCATTAATGTTATTTCACATTACCGCAATTTCAATGGCTTTACCCAAACCTGGCTCAGAAATGAAAGGCTGATGATTTCTTTACCTGTTGGTGCTGAGTGGACTGTAGCCGGCAAAGGAAGGGTTCAGTTTAATGTTGCCGCCACCATTCAGCCTACATACAATTTAACCAACAGGGCTTACCTCGTATCAACCAACTTAAAGAATTATGCAGAGGAGCCATCGCTTTACCGGAAATGGAATGTGAATTCAGCCCTTGAAACCTTCCTTACCATAAATACGGGAACAGTAAAATGGTCTGTGGGCCCACAGTTCCGTTACCAGTTGTTATCAAGTTATAAAAACAATTATCCCATTAAAGAATACCTTTTTGATGCGGGCTTTAAAGTAGGTGTAAATAAAACATTGAAATAAATAACGTTAAGTGAGTTCTCATTTGTAAGCCACTGCACAACCAGCCGCAGTGGCTTTTTTATACTTTCCCTTTTTCTCATTTTCCATAATTTTACCCCATGAAGCTTACCGTTACATACCTATCCGTGCTGGTACTTTTTTATTTTAACTCATGCAACAACTCCGGCTCCGTAACTGAAAGCGAAACCACCGGTAAAGATGAAATATTTTACCCCATTACATCCTTTATCAAACAACAGGTTTCCCTTGTAGATTCCCTTCCGCTGGCTGTTTTTAAATACACAACGGTAAATGGCCGCACCGATTCAGCAATAGTTTCCAAAGAGGATTTCAAAAAAGCTGCTGCCCGTTTTTTATATCCCGACATCAGCGACCCCTCTCTGAAAGAATCTTACGAGGAAACCACTTTTTTAGACGCAACCATAAATACAGTAACCATTACATATAACGCCAAAGACAAGGATGCCGAAATACGAAAAGCCGACGTGTTGATTAACCCTGAAAACGACAAAGTAAAAAACATTTATATTGAAAAACATACCGAACGCAATGACAGCTCAGTTACCCATAAATTGCTGTGGAAAGCCAACAGGAATTTCCAGGTTATTTCAATTATCAGCACACCAGGCAAACCTGAAATGGTGAGGCAGGAAAAATATGTATGGGATTTTGACAATTAAAGTACTCTCCCGTCCTGTCCTTAATTTTGCTGCATTGCAATATGAAGCCTGAAGAATTTCAACTGATTTCAGCCACCATACCGCATGACCCCGGCATATACAAATACTATGATGCGGGGGATGAACTGCTTTATGTAGGTAAAGCAAAAAACCTGCGCAAACGTGTAAGTTCTTATTTCAGCAAAACCTTTACCAATTATAAAACACATGAACTGGTCCAGCGCATCCACCACATTGAGTTTACCATTGTAAATTCCGAACAGGATGCTTTCCTTCTTGAAAATTCATTAATTAAAGAGTTTCAGCCCCGCTTTAATATTAACCTGAAAGACGATAAAAGTTTCCCTTTTATTGTTATTAAGAACGAGCCCTTCCCGAGGGTGTTTCTCACCCGCCGGAAAATTGAAGACGGGTCTGAGTACCTCGGCCCATATACATCAGTTGGTAAAGTACGCGACCTGCTCAATTTCATCAGGCAGAACATCCAGTTGCGCAACTGCAAACTCAACTTAACTGACAATAACATCAATAAGAGAAAATTCAAGGTTTGTCTTGAATACCACCTGGGAAACTGTAAAGGCCCCTGTGAAGGTTTACAGGATAAAGAAGATTACAACGAAGACCTGAAGCTATTAAAAAATCTTTTGAAAGGCAACCTCAGCCCTGTGATAAAACATTTCCAGGAAGAGATGAAGGATTACGCAGGTAAAATGCAGTTTGAAAAAGCTGAAATAATCAGAAAAAAGATTGAACACCTCAGGCAATACCAGGTAAAATCCACAATAGTTAACCAGAAACTTGGGGACCTTGATGTTTTTTCCATTTCAACAGAATCTGATGAAGCATGGGTAAATTACCTGAAAGTACAGAACGGTACCATTGTCGACAGCCAGACCATTGTGCTTGAAAAAAAATTAGATGAGTCAGTGCAGGAAATGCTCTCGTTTGCTGTGCCCCGTTTAAGGCAAACATTCAACAGCCAGTCTGCTGAAATTATAGTCCCTTTTGAAATTGATTTACCGGAAGAAAATATTACAGTTACCGTGCCCAGGGCAGGAGATAAAAAGAAATTGCTGGAACTGTCTGAAAAGAACGTAAACTATTTTATTGAAGAACTGAAAAGAAAGAAAGCGCTTAAGCTTGACCAGAAAAAAGACAGCCATGAAGTGCTTGAACAACTAATGGCTGATATGAGCTTACCCGAATTGCCGGTTCACATAGAATGTTTTGACAATTCCAATTTCCAGGGGAGCTATCCCATATCAGCAATGGTGTGCTTCAGGGATGGAAAGCCAAGTAAAAAGGATTACAGGCATTACAATGTAAAAACAGTTAAGGGCATCAATGATTTTGCCACCATGAAGGAAGTGGTGCACCGCCGCTACAAAAGGTTAACAGAAGAAAAACAGGATTTGCCCCAATTGGTAATAATAGACGGTGGCAAAGGCCAGTTGGGTGCAGCACTGGAAAGCATCAATGAGTTAGGATTAACGGGGAAAATGACGGTAGTGGGGCTTGCAAAAAATGAGGAGGAGATATTCTATGCCGGGGACAAGGAACCTTTAAAATTATCCTATAACAGTTCCTCCCTTAAATTAATCCGCTATATCAGGGATGAAGTACACCGCTTCGGTATAACCTTTCACCGCCGAAAACGCAGCAAAGGCAGCTTTAAAAATGAACTGGAGGAAATAAAGGGTATTGGCCAAAACACAACTGACCTGCTGCTGAAAACATTCAAATCAGTAAAAAATATTTCAGCGGCTGCCAAAGAAGAACTGGCAGATTATGTGGGCGAAGCAAAAGCCGCATTGGTCTGGAACCACTTCCACAACTCATAATATCTGCATTATCGGATAATGCGGTCTCTTCAAATAAAAAAGGGGCTGGATAGAAATCCGGCCCCGTTTTTAAAATCCAATATCCTATGAAAAACCATAGTAAAGATACACCTGCAGGCACATATTACCATAGCATTACATGAGTATTTTTCAACATTTAACGGGGGTATAGAACAGGTTTTGGGGACAGAAGTTCGCTAAATCAATTTAGTATGCTGGTATAGAAAAACAAAAGGGAGCAGCTTTAAGGCTACTCCCTTTTAAAAAACTTTTCCGGTTATTAATAAGACCAGAGGTCTTGCTCGAAATTGAAGATTTTGTCTTTGATGTTATCCCCTTCAAGCAGGCGTAAAATATCATCTTTAATGTACCCTTTAATGAACATGTCATAAGGATTCTCAATAGTTGACTTTACAATATAACTGCTGAAAAAGCGGCTTTCAAACAATTCTTCCCAGCTCATTCGGGCGCCAAAGTTCTTGCCATTGTACACTTCATACTTGGCAAGTATCGGACGCAGGTCAGGATAATACACCCAGAATATTGGCGATTCACCAAGTATCTGGCCTGTAGCATCATCAACATATGTTTTAATGGGGGCTATACCAAGGATGCGGGCATACATACGGGATGATTCCTTATCAAATACCCACTCTTCTTTAATTCTGAATTTTACAATATCATCAGGGTTGAATTCCCTGCAGATAATAGTATCCTTCATATATCCTCTGGAACCTGTAGGATCTTTTGCCCAGTCAATAACTGAAGTAGTGTCGCATTTTCCTGCAATTGTTGACCCGATTTTATCAACAGGCATTGGTGTTGTAAAACGGTCGTCTATAGTCGGGTCAAAAGCGCTTACTTCTCCTGTACGTATGGCATTTAAAAGAATGGCAACAAAACGCTGGTTACCGTTATCTTCATCAGCTTTATAACGAAAAGCAAGGTTCATCTTTTCACGGATGTCTATTTCTCTCCATACCCTTTCCCTGTACCATGCATCGTCTTCACGGATATGTTCATAAGCCAGTGGTGTCCTTTCTTTAACCAGGTTGCGTTCAATGATGGCATCGTTCCGTAATGATTTACGGGGTGTATCAATCAGCAACGGGTCTTTTTTTACCACTACCGGCTGAACAGTATCCTTAGGCGCTGCACTCAGGTTGGCATTGGCCACATTGGTATTTGTTTTTTTGGTAGTGGTTTTTTTGGCAGTCGTCTTGCGGGTGGTTTTTTTCCGCGTTTGGGCGTCTGCCACATTCACCGCCAGGCCAAATGCCGCCAGCAACAGAACATATTTCGCAAATCTTAATTTCATGGTCAGAAATTTACAGTAAAATAAACGATTCTCTTTCAACCGATATTGTTAAAGCCTACTTCAGGCTATATGATAAACTACCACTTAAAGTACGTGCACCTTCGGGGCCTTTTACCCTGATATCTGTAATAACCACCAATGCTCCCGGCCTTAATTTATTTACCTGTGCCTGGGCGCTTGTCCACCGGGGGCCATTGATAGCTACAGGAACATAATCAGGATTATCAGGACTAACAATTCCGATATTGTAGCTGAGTACTTCAAAAGGATAATCAAATTCTGAATCTTCCAGCTTGGTAATAACGCCACCCATTGCTTTAAACTGTGCTGACTGAACTGCACCTGGCTTAAGGTTACCTACATATGCAGCAGGGTTGGGCAGTTTCTTTACACGGAAACCGACTTTACCAGCAGATTTACCTTCAACCAATACTGTAACGGTATGATCCCCGGTTGAACCAGGGCTGGGAACAGCCACATATTTGTTACCACTAACTTTTTTAATTGAGCCGCCGGTAAACTGTGCATTTACTTTTTCACTACCTGCACCTGCAGTAATAGTTAACGGGTTTTCAACTCCAATATACAGCACATTCATTTTATCTGGGGATACGGCAACACCCGCTGGTGTACCTACAGTATATTCAATAACCTTATCAATGACTTCTGTTTTTCCAGAATTTGGATTCAGGTATTGAACTTTTACCGTCATCTTACGTGTACCTGAACCACCAACATTAAACTTGGTTTCAGCAACACCATTTTCATTTACTGCCACAGGTCTTCCATCAATAGTAACTGTGGGTTTGACAGCTGCATTGAATGCCCCCAAACCAGCTTTTACTTCCATTTGCTCGCCGGGCATTAAATAAGTAGAAGTGGTACTTACTAATGGCTCAAACTTATCAAGGGTGTATATTACACCGCTGATTTTTTTCAAGCAAAAAGACGCAACCTTATTTTCTGTATTTTTTACGTCGTTCTGAAATTTACTGAGAATAGTTACAGCCGCAATAGAAGGGGTCATATGAAAATATGCTGAACTCCAGGTTTGACTGGTGCTGCCGGTAGTTGACTTTGGAGCTTCAGTATTAATCGGCAAATTATTGGCAAATTCACTTTTAATAGCAGGATCAATAGCAAGGATATCTTTTTTGTATTGGTCCAGCGCATTGCGCAATTTTTCACCTTCGCCTTCCGTATCCATGATACGGGTAGGAGACTCCAGGTTGTTGTACCAGCCAGTTGAATCAGACTGCCCCGGTTCATATCCGCTTGTTTTTTTAACCCTTTCCTTCAGGCTTTCAATGTATGCAGAAAGCTTTTCGGTAAGAGTTTTTACCTGAGCTGCTTTGGGCTGCCAGATTGATGCATTCTCCTTTGTCTTTGGGTCTTCCAGACTTTTTTGTAGGCTAGTATACACATCGCCGGATGCAAGGGTTAATGTATTATTTGATTTGGTTAAACTATTTTCAACCGTTACGAAGGCATTGATGATCTCGGCAGAGACGTTAAGCGCCAGCAGTGCGGTGAGCACCAGGTACATCATATTGATCATCTTTTGCCGGGGCTCTTTAGGTAAAGCCATGATGCTATGGATTTAAAAATTTAGAATTAGGGTTTTCCACTTTACATTTAAATGAACTTTACCGCTGTTAACGGCCCTGCATAGCTGAAAGCATGTTGCCATACACCTGGTTCAAATTACCGAGGTTGCGTGCCAGCAATGCAATCTGCTCCTGGGTTTTCTTGGCGTCATCTACGCTGCCCTGCATGGTTTGTGAAGCCAGCACCAGGTTGCTGTAAAAGCTGTTCATCGCCTTCAGGTGATTGTTGGTATCCTGCAGTTCCAGTTCATAAATGGTGTTCAGCGAACCAAGGTTTTTGGTTAAAGTCTGAACCTGTTCATGAAAATGGCGTGTACTGTCAGCAGCATCATTAAAATGTTTTACCGTATTTGCTGCACTTGCATAAGCCTCCTTCATGGTGCCCAGTGCGGTTGCAGCTTCTTTGGTTTTATGGGTGTATTCTGCTGTTGCGGACGTCATATCGGCAATGTCGCTCATCTTCTCAATCGTAGTACCGAACTTCTGGAAATTATCGCTCAACCGCTTCATATTTGCAGGGTTGATTTCTGCTTCCTGCAGCATTTTATCCATTGATTGCAGGGCGGGGTTGCCTGATGCAGTCATTTTAGGTAATGCTTCAGCAAGTTTTGCCATTTCCTGTCCCGGAGGGGGTAAGAATGCATATACCACGAAGATAGCAGCCTCAGTTAAGAGACCTACGGTGAGCATAAAGTCAGCAAATGGCTTGTGCAGGATCTTTGCCCATGCACCGAAGATAACCACCGCTGCTCCCACGCACACTACAACGTTTACAAGTCTTTCTGTTGATTTTGATGTACCTGCCATAATAGATGATTTTTGGATTTTTTGGAATTTATCTTTCAGGGAATAACATGCTTTGTAAAGCTTATCACTCTACAAAGCATGGGGATTAAAATGTTTTGGTGTAAAAAAACGGGACTATGCTTATCGGTCTGTTGAACAATATTATCTGCGTTTTCCAGACATGGGCGGAAGATCAATTACACAGCGGAAACCAATGTAAGATTTTGCCGTATCCTGATACTCATAGTTACGTGTACTTGTTTGCAAGAAATACCCTACATCTTTCCAGCTGCCGCCGCGGATTACTTTACGCTTCATACGGGGAGGATCGCTGTCTTTTGCATTCCAGCGAATATCCGGATTCATGTCATGCTGAAAATTATATGCCCCTTCATAGAACAGGGAAGAAGTCCATTCAGATACATTGCCTGCCATATTATATAAACCAAAGTCGTTGGGCCAGTAAGCATCTGCACGTACGGTATAAAAACCGCCGTCTTCAGGATAATTACCGCGGCCGGGCTTGAAGTTAGCCAGCAAACAACCTTTCTTATTTCTTAAATAATAACCGCCCCAGGGATATGGCGCCTGTGAACGGCCACCACGTGCTGCATATTCCCATTCAGCTTCTGTAGGCAAACGGAAATCTGATTCCTGCGCCCTTTTCTTTGATTCAAGGAATGAGTTCAGGTAATTTGTTCTCCACTCGCAAAAAGCTGATGCCTGCTTCCAGTTTAAACCCACAACAGGATAATTACCGAAAGCGGGGTGTGAGAAATATCTTTTAGACATGGGCTCATTGTAAGAGTATGAGAAGTCCCTTACCCAAACCAATGTATCAGGATAAATAGGGATATCTCTTTTTACAATAAACTGGGCACGGGGTTTTGTTTTATTTTCCCTTTGAGCTGCTTCTTTGTAATTGAAAGTCTCAGAGTGATAAACCAGTTTATCCGCATCAAGTTCTTTTTTTCCGAAAATCCTGTTATCGGGTGTAACGATCATTGCATTTAACTGCTCCAGTGTTTTGGGATCGTTCCACTTTATAGTAGCGGTTTTTTTCCAGTCAATAATTTCGTTGCCATCGCCTCCGGGCTTTTTATAGCTGAGAATTGAAGCGGCGATAGAGTCACGGACCCAATACACAAACTGACGGTATTCGTTGTTTGTGATTTCGGTTGCGTCCATCCAGAAACCATTAATAGAAATTTGTTTGTTGCGGGCCGTAAAAGCATAGCTTATATCCTCATCGCTGGGACCCATATGAAAGGTTCCCTGCGGGATATAAACCATTCCCGGCGGCTTGGGCAATGTATATTTGCCGGCGGGTGTTACACCGACAAGCTGGCCGTTGTTAGTTAAACCTTTGGATTTTGATTTTCCCGATTTACCACAACTCGCCGCCAACAGGGTGATCAGCAGCAGCGTTACCAGGTTCAGCAATAGGCTTTTCATTTTCATAAAAAGTATTAAAGGGTATTTGGACAAATATAGATTAAATATTAATTCGGTTTTCGCCCGGTTGAATCTTAATAATTTTTTTAACACCTTGTCAAACACAGTCCGGGATAGCAGTTCTATCCACTTAAAATAACGGTGTATTATTGGGGTTATTGTGTAGTGGGGATATTCTGTGTTCCTTTACTGGTCAAGGAGTTGAAGGAAATCTTCTACTGTTTTTACCGGTTTTTTACACGCATATCCCCGGCATAAAAATATTTCTGTTCCTTCCGGCACACTTTTACCTGAAAGGAGCGGAAATTCATCCGCGGGCTTCGCTGCAAATTGCAAAACCTTGTTGGGTATAAAAAAGTTCAGGAGCTTTTTCGCCAGGTCAGGTGAATCTTTCCCAACCACAGCTATTTCATTTGTGCCAACTATCAGTTCGATTAAAAAATTGGCCCAGGCCCCAAAAGATGTGGGATACTTTATTATAGCGTGGCTTAATGCTTCTGTGATTCCGACCGCCCTTTCCTTCCAATCTGCCTTGTCAAGCAGTAGGCCCAGTTGGTGAAGGTTATGCGCCATGATGGCATTGCCGGAAGGAACAGCCCCATCATATACTTCCTTTTTGCGAATGATAACATCCTGCTGAGCCTTGTGGGTGTAAAAGAAATAGCCTGTGTTTTCCTCAGAAAAATTAACAATTACAAGTTCTGCCAGATCAGATGCCTTTTTAAGATAATATGATGTGCCGCTTATTTCATACAGCGACAAAAGCGCCTGAATAAAGTATGCATAATCATCAAGAAAAGCAGGAACCCTTGCAGTTTTTTTAAATGTGTGAAAAAAGGCACCTGATTTTCTATCCTCAAACCGCTCAAGAAGGAACTGCATGTTTTGTTCAGCCAGTGTTTTATATTGCTCTTCTCCCAAAGCGGCATAAGCTTTACTGCAGGCGGTATTCATTAATGCATTCCATCCCAGTAAAATTTTATCATCCAGTTGGGGCCTTGTGCGTTTCTCCCTTTCAGCAATGAGCCTGTACCTGCAGTTTTTTAGTTTTTGTTCAGCTTCATTTAAGTTCAGCTGATGTTTTTCAGCAAACTCATTTAACGGTATTAACGTACGTAATATATTACTTCCTTCCCAGTTACCGTTTGCTGTCACATCATAATACATGCAGAACATTTCAGCATCCTCTTGCAGAATATCTTCTATTTCATATTTTGACCACACATAGTATTTTCCTTCCTCTCCCTCACTGTCAGCATCAAGGGCAGAATAAAATCCCGTTTCATCATTCATCAGTTCACGCTGAACAAATGAAATGGTATCCCGAATCACATCTGCGTAGGATTCTTTTTTTGTAAGCTGGTACGCTTCGCATAAAACCGAAACCAGTAAAGCATTATCGTAAAGCATTTTTTCAAAATGGGGCGCCAGCCATTCGGTGTCGGTTGAATACCTTGCAAAACCTCCCCCAAGGTGATCATAAATTCCACCCTGTATCATTTTATCGAGGCTTAAACAAGCCTGTTGCAATGCTTTTTCTTCTTTGTAAAAATGGTGATACCGCAAGAGGTACTGAACAGTAAATGTTTGTGGAAACTTAGGGGCCCGGCCGAAACCGCCCCAGTTTGTATCAGCAGCTTTCATGATGTTATCAAACATCAGATGCGCTTGCTGCGGTATAAACCTTTCCTCAAAAGGAATATTAACAGAGGATGTTGTTTTTAACCCAAATGAATTGGATTGATGGATATGTTCAGTCAGTTGTTCTGCCTGCTCTTCAATATCATTTCTTTTTTCTTTAAAAGCCTGTGATACCCCATACAAAACTTCTTTCCATGAAGGACGGTTGTGCACCTTAACCGGAGGAAAATAGGTTCCGCCATAAAACGGCTTTGCATTGGGTGTAAGAAAAACATTCAGTGGCCAGCCGCCGCTCCCTGTCATAGCCTGAATGGCATCCATATAAATATGGTCCAGGTCAGGCCTTTCCTCACGGTCAATTTTAATATTTATGAAATGACTGTTCATGATTTCGGCAGTCGCTTCGTTTTCAAAACTCTCTTTTTCCATAACATGGCACCAATGACAGGCCGAATAGCCGATACTTACAAGAATGGGTTTATCCTCCTCTTTTGCCTTTTGCAATGCTTCTTCTCCCCATGGGTACCAGTAAACCGGATTGTGTGCATGTTGCAACAGGTAAGGGCTTGTTTCATGAATAAGTTTATTTGTAAATGCTGACATTCAGTGAAGTTACAATAAAACAAAAGGGCCAGCTATTTGTTAACCGGCCCTGCAGAATAAAAAATGTTTATACTTATTTTATTTTCTGGCTTTCGGTAAGAAACTTTTCCAATGCAGCTACCATTGATGGCACCTGCGGTTCCGGCGCTTTGATCAGCAATTGCAAACCTGCCTCTTCAATTGCTTTTGATGTGTTGCCGCCAAATGCACCGATAATGGTGCCGTTTTGTTTGTACCTGGGGTAGTTATCAAACAGGCTTTTCACACCGCTTGGGGTAAAAAAGCAAATGATGTCGTATTCTTTATTCTCAATAATTTCTTTTACATTATTGCTGATGGTGCAATACATAAATGGTGTGGCAAACTCACATTTATTATTCTTCAGCCAATTAACTATTTCATTATCCTGTTGGTTTTCTGAACAGGGATAAAGAAACTTTTCATTTTCCTTGTGCTTGTTGATTACATCAAATAGGCTTTTGTTGGTTCCATCGGCCCCGTAAAAAACCTTGCGCTTCCTGTACAGGATAAATTTCTGCAGGTACAATGCCACCGCCTCGGTAATACAGAAGTATTTTGTATCCTGCGAAACGTTTATTTTCATTTCCTCACATATCCTGAAAAAATGATCAATCGCATTGCGGCTGGTAAAAATTACAGCGCTGTAATTAACAATCTCAATTTTTTGTTTCCGGAATTCTTTGGCTGGGATGGGCTCTAACTTGATGAAAGGATAGAAATCGAGTTCTACCTTGTGTTTCCTGGCCAGTTCAAAATAAGGAGATTTGTCAGAATCAGGCCTGGGCTGGGTAATCAGAATCTTTTTGATTGGTTTTGCCGTCGCTTCCGCGGTCATACTCCCGTTTTTTACCATGTATTTTTGGCTAAGGTTTTGCAAAGGTAAATACTTCTGTTAAAATATTCGCATCAATACCCTGTAAATCAGCAAAACAGGTAAAATTTCAAAAGCGCACATGTAAAGAACAAAATGCAACTGGCTAATTTTTAGTTCGTTGCGCAAAGCACTGTACGATCTTATTAAACGGTAAATAAGCAAAGCTATTATACCGCCCAGTGCAACTTTTATCATGAGCCCCCTTGAAGGTGGCGCCGCAAATGCAATAAACAGTGAAACGGGCAAAAGAAATAGACCCATGATTTTGTTTACGAGGAAAACAATAAATATATAAATATCAGCAGCCAGGCGGCGGTCAAATATCCAGCCGCTCAGTTTCAACACAAAATATTTACCGGTGTATAAAAAAGACAGGCCCAGCATAGTGAGGCCCATCAATATCCATTTATTGTATCCTGAACCCAAGCCATAGTGCTGCAAAATAAAATACAGGAATACCCCGCCGCTCAACACAAAAAAAATATTGAGGAAGAGGGCCGGCAGCGGCGCCTGCAAAAGCTGATCCCTGATTTGTTTTTGCCGTAGCGAAGAATTGAGAAAAACACGGAAAAGGTCAACAAAATATTTATCAAAAACCAACCGAAGAAAAGCAAGCAGCAACAGCAAACTGCAAAAAAGATAAAAAATCCATTCCTGTCCTGGGACAATCCTCTCAAGCTGACGATAAGGCTGCGGCGACGATTTCATATTGTAATATGGATGACCCATCATATAAATCATTGCCTTTTGCCCGTAAGGAACGTTATGATGTTTTGTAAAGGATCCCTGGGCTGAATCCTGAAGTATAGAAAAAGAAAACCGGTCTTTATTAAGATAGGGGTTCCTTGAAACGGAATCCTGTGCAGGAAGTTCCTGTAGCATACTGTCCTGGGTAAATGAAGCCCCGGGAACTATGAAAAAGACAAATGCTGTAAATAAAAACTTTTGAAGTCTGCACATAAGATGACGCAAAATTATCAGAACAGTTTTACTTAAGAAATTATACCTGTCAGAAAATACTTACAAACCCAAAATGAATTTTCGCCTGCCGGAAATTAAGATTGCTGTCATCTCTTTTACCTACGGCATAACTGATATTGAAAATACCTGCCCGGGTTTCAAAAGCCATACCCAGCCCTGTGCCAAAGTAAGTATGGCTTTGCGATGCTGCAAAAGTTTTGTCCTGCGCCCAGCCCCCATCAGTAAATACAAACAGGAAAGAATTTAAACCGATCAGATAGCGGTATTCTGCAGTAGCAACAGCATAACGGTTGGTGAAGATACTTTCTTCATCAAAACCCCTCAGCAACCTGTAACCACCAATCTGGAATACCTCATTTCTGAACGGGTTTTGAGTTTGTATAATACCGCCGTTAATACCCGCCTTTATAGCCGATTGTTTTGATATCCTGAAATAATGTGCTGCAACCAGTTTTGTTTTAATGATATAGGATTTTAGTTTCAGCGTATCGTAAAGCGACCCGAAATCAAAAGAATTGCCGCCGCCATCTTTGGTTATGTTAACTATTGTGTTGTTCTTCTTTATTGTTCTTAAACCGCCGGAAACTGTAATGGAAAGTTCATTACCCCTTCGTGGATTAAAACGGTAATCGGTATTGTTAAACTGGTAATCCACGCCAAGGTTATTGGTGCTGACATCAAGATAAGGGGGCAATCTTTTTGATGACTGTATTTGCGCTGTATCAATCGTAAGCAGGTTGGTACTGAAAGTTTGAAAGAAAACTTTTCCGCTTTGCCTGGCGCTTACCATGTATTGCAGCCCGATTACAGCATTGAGGTTAAGAAATGAAGAATCTTTTTTAAAAAGGTCAAAACTAAAATCAAGCCCGAATGCCGAACGGAACATATAAGGCTGCTGAAAAACCAGGTTGAGCCTTGGCGATTTTACCTGTATCTGTTGCCAGTTGGCCCCGATGGTTTCACCCCCGCCCAAAGCATTTTTCAAATTGATATTGACCTCACCGGTAAGTAATAATTTCCCCCCCAACTGGCTGTTGGCCGGAAGAAACCCCACCAGTGCATTAATCTGGCTGCTTTTTTTAGGTTCAAGATAAAGATCAAGTATAGAGCCTGTGCCCAGCATGGTTAAAGATGAACCCCGGCTTTCCTGCAGGTAAGGCAATTCAAGTAAACGTGTGCTGATACTTTGCAGTTTTTCCTTTTTATATATGGTCCCATTTTCTATACCGAGGTATTTCTGCAAAAAAAAGTTTGAAATTTTAGCTTTGCCAAATACCCTGATGCTGTCAATTTTATATAATGGCCCTTTTTCAATTTTAAGGCAGGCGGAAACTTTATCATCATCTATCTGCAGGCTATCCAGTTGTACTTTGGCAAAAGGATAACCCTGGTTTTCGAGGTAATTCAAAGCTTTTTCCTGCCACGATACCAGTTTCTGAAAGTCCAGCATTTTATCTGTAAAAGTTTTATCGCTCCAGCCTGCGGCATTCACCAACTGCTGATCGCTTTCGCTTACTTTAATCTTTACCCATTTGTAAGCTGCCCCAAGAAACACCCATGCGGATACGCTGCTGCTGTCGTATGCCACACTGTCAACTGAAGCGGTAATATAACCTTTAGACTGGAGCTGCGATGGCATTGTTCCAATGTACTGCACACATTGCTCCCTTGAAGAAAATAAGGTTTGCAACCCGAGCGATTGCGGCGTTACAGAACTATCTTTGTCAGTAAAATAATAAATGAGCTGGTATTTTGCCTGTGAGAGGAGCGGCTGGCAGTTAACCAGCAGGGCAATAAGCAATAGCCATATTGTTCTCTTCAGAGGCATTACCACAAAACTACTATCTGGTATTTAAAAATCATTTTTCCTGGCAGGCGTTTATATTCATATTCCATTTTGCAGGCAGGCCTGTTATTACTGCAATTTTCATTTTTCAACATCGCTGCAGCATAAAAACGAACTGATTGGTGCTTTATTGAAAGAAATTGAGCTCACAGCCGGAAAACAGGATGAAACCATTGAAACCATTTATTTCGGCGGCGGCACTCCATCGCTTTTGAGTAAAACCGAGCTAAATGAAATCCTTGATAAAGTAAATGCTTTTTTCATTGTGTCAACTGATGCAGAGATAACTTTGGAAGCCAACCCGGATGACATTTCAGCGGCATCATTAAACTTATGGAAGCTTGCCGGCATCAACCGGCTCAGCATAGGGATACAATCTTTTTTTCAGAAAGATTTAGAATGGATGAACAGGGCGCATGATGCAAATCAGGCCGAAGAATCTATAGAACTGGCAAGGGATGCAGGCTTTACCAACTTCAGTATTGATCTGATCTTTGGCGCCCCCGGTTTAAGCGACAGTAACTGGGAAAAAAATGTAATGCACGTTATTGCAAAAAAAGTTCCGCATATTTCCTGCTATGCACTTACCGCAGAACCGAAAACGGCATTGCAAAAAATGATTGAGAAAAAGAAAACACCGGGCATTGACGCTGACCAGCAGGCACGGCAATATTTATTACTTATGCAATGGCTTGAAGAAGCCGGTTACGAACACTACGAAATATCCAATTTTGCCTTGCCGGGTTTGCAAAGCCGCCACAACAGTTCTTACTGGCAGGGTAAACCTTATTTTGGTTTTGGCCCTTCGGCACATTCTTATAAACACTATACAAGAAGCTGGAACATCAATAACAACATGGCTTATATCAAATCCCTTGAAAAAAACATTATCCCCGCAGAAAAAGAGATACTCACACCTGTTCAGCAACTGAACGAATACATCATGACCCGCCTTCGCCTCAATACAGGCCTTGACATATCTTTTATAAGTGAAAAGTTTGGCACTGATGCGGCCGCTAAACTGTTTGATGCAGCCGCAAAACATACAGCAAGCGGCAAAATGATAACAGATAGACGCCGCCTTTATTTAACACGTGAAGGAAAACTCTTTGCCGATGGAATTACAGCTGACCTTTTCTTCGGGAAACTCTAATGCACGTTTGCAATGGTATTGTCAACCGATTGCAGCAGCGTCATGATGACAGGATAAAAATCGTGTTTTTCTGGATGTTTCTCACTTAATTTTTTCTTCAGGCTTTCAATGGTCATCAGCAGCACATCTTTGGTTACGCTCTCTGTCTGGATGTTTGAAGAACCATGAATTTCAAAATCATCTTTCAAAAGGTCTGTTACCGAAATCTCAAGTATTTGCGAAATAGATTTTATGTGTTTAACAGTAAGCTGAGTAATATTGTTTTCAATTTTGCTGTAAGCATTTTGGGAGATGCCCATTTTTCTGGCCACATATTCCTGTGAATAATTGCGCATATCCCTGAACTTTCGGATGACTGACCCCGGCATGTTTTATAATTTAGGTGTATAACCTGCAAGTAAATGATTTGTTTAACCAAATACTGTTTTTGGGGCCTTTTTTTACAACTTATGGCTATGGTCCCGTATGCCCCGGCCAATCTGCAGCATTACAAGAACAGATACCATTATAAAAATAGCCGTATTGCTGAAGTTAAAGAATGAGAATGGCATAATTGAACATAAAATCCAAAATACAAGTACCAGGATACAAGGTACAGGAAAAAACAGGTTGTTAAATCAGGTTTTCCTCAACCTGTTTAAAACCTTCATAAGCGGTAAGCTGCTCCCATAGTATGCGGTAAACAGTCTCAGCAACAGGCATGTCTGCACCAATGTCTTTATTAATAATGTGGATACATTTGCTGGCATTATAACCTTCGGCTACCATGTTCATTTCCAGTTGTGCGGTTTTGACTGAATACCCTTTACCGATCATATTGCCAAAAGTGCGGTTGCGGCTATAGAGCGAATAGCATGTTACCAGCAAATCACCTAAATAAACAGATGCAGCGTAGTTGGGGGATTTTTTCGGATGTGCGTCATCTGGCTCAGTGTGTATGCCCACTTCGATGTTCCTGATGCCAGCCTTACGGAGGAAGCCCGCCATTTCATCGGCGCTGTTGGCGATTAATACGCTCAGAAAATTATCGCCGTATTCAAGGCCATGTGCAATACCGGCGCCCAATGCATAAATATTTTTCAATATCGCAGCAAATTGAACACCATAAACATCAGTGTTAACAATGGTATTGATGTATTCAGTTTTAAAATAACCGGAAAGCTCCTGTGTGAGGCCTTCATCCAATCCCGAGAAAGTGAGATAAGATAATTTCTCTGCTGCAACTTCTTCAGCATGACAGGGCCCCATTATGGTATAATAGTCGTGCAAGGAAAAATCAAATTCTTTTTTCAGGTAATCATTCAATAAAATATTGCTGTCCGGAAGGATACCTTTTACTGCAGAAATGATTTTCTTTTCTTTTAACTGTTCGCCGTTTAATTGCTTTAATACAGATGTGACATAAGCCGAAGGAACAGCGATGATGATATGACCGGCTTTGCTGAAAGTTACAAGCGGGTCGCTTGTTAAATCCAGCAATTGGGTGTTAAAATATACCGAGCTTAGATAATTGGGGTTATGGTGGCGCTGATGAAGGTGGCGTACCACTTTTTCGCTGCGGACACACCAACATACCCTGTTGCCGTTATCTGTAAGAATTTTGGCCAAAGCTGTTCCCCAGCTGCCGCTTCCGATAATTCCGAATTGCATGGTTCAAGTTAAAATAAAAAAGCGTCCCGTTTTGCAGGACGCTTCAAATATTATAGCAGGCTCTTCTATTTCTTCGTTTCAAATAATTGTTCTTTGGGAACCACTTTTACTTTCATCCCGTCACGCAGCATTTTGCTCACTACGGTATAGGGGCCCGTTATTACTTCATCTCCTTCCTTAACGCCATCTACTACTTCAATGTAATTAATGTCCTGTATATCTGTTCTTACTTTCATCCTTTTTACTGAGCCGTCTTTGTTTAAAAGAAACACTACTTCTTCAAGGTCATCCGCATTGCCCCCTTCATTACCATCAGCCCCGGCATTTGCACTTTCAGTGGCAGTTTCTTTTTTTGCAACTGCTTTACCAGTAGCTTTTGCTGTATCGCTTTTATCCCTTGTGGTTACTGCATTAATAGGAACTGACAGGGCATTGGCATGTGTCTTGGTTTGAATATCGGCGCTTGCGCTCATACCCGGCCTGAAGGGAAAACTTTTCGGTCTTTTAGGATTAAGCAGGTCCTGGTAAGAAGACTGATCCAGGCGTATCCGCACTTCATAATTGGTAACATCAGTTGTGCTGGTTGTAGCTGCGCCGCCCACACCCCTGTTGGTGCTGGCAATTTGCGTAACTACGCCTTTAAACTTACGGTTGTTGTAAGCATCCACTTCAACAATTGCCGAATCGCCGATTTTTACTTTGGGAATATCATTTTCACCTACATCAACCCTCACTTCTATTACCCGCATGTCTGCAACACGCATCATTTCCGTTCCGGCCATCATGGAGTTGCCCACTACCCTTTCACCTCTTTTTACACTCAGCATTGAAATCACACCATTCATTGGGGCAAGAACAGAAGTACGGCTGAGGTCTTTATTTGCCCTTTGCAAACTGGCTACGGCACTTTGCACACCGGCCTGCCCGCCGCGTATATTCTGGAGCGAAGCATTGTAATCGGCCTGAGCTGTTTGATAAGCATTTTCCGCAGTTTCAAACTCAAGCCTTGAAATTACTTTTTCATCAAACAACTGTTTCTGGCGTTTGTACTGGCGTTCTGCCTGGTCAAGCCTTGCTTTTACAGCTTTTAAGGATGCACTGGCATTTTCTACCTGCGCCTGCTGCTGGTTTACTACTGCTTCAGCCTGGTTGCGCTGTGTAGTATAAATGTCGGCATATATTTTTGCCAGCACCTGTCCTTTTTTAACGCTGTCGCCTTCTTCAACTGTAAGCTCCACAATTTCGCCGGAAATATCAGGACTGATCTTCACTTCTATTTCGGGATAAACCTTACCGCTGGCAGTAACAATTTCGGTAATATTCCTTCTTACCACTTTTTCTGAAGAAACCTTGGTGCCTTCTTCTTTACCCAGCACCCCGGCTTTTTTCAAACCCATCAATGCTATTATCAGCAATACCAGCCCCCCGATTATCCAGATCCATTTTTTGCTCATGTTAGTTTATTTATACTTTGCAAAATTATTTATTCTGTAATGAAATTATAAGCGTAACCCCTGGCCTTTGTAGAACTCCAGAACTTTCATTTTAAAAACATAATCGTACTGTGCAATCAGTTTATCAATCCTTGCCCTTGTTAAATTGTTCTGGTTGGTAAGCCATTCAATGGTTTGCATAACACCTATGTTATACCGTTTGCTCGCAAGATCAAACGAACGTTCTGCTGTTTGCACTGCTTTTTGCCGGGCAAGAAAAGTCTGGTAAGACCCCATTGCCGACTGGTAAGCTGAATACACATCCTGTTTCAATTTCAGGGTTTCCTGTTCTACAAGTAATTCCTGGTTTTTAATAGTAAGCTTAGACCTTTCTACATTGGCACGTGAAGACCAGCCATTGAAAATAGGGACATTTAAACTGATGCCAAGACTCTGGCCAAACTGATCTTTCAATGTGCCCCAATATCCTTTCCACAAACCCCCGAAACTATTTGAGCTTTGTGCAGTACCGAAATTTCTTGCAAATACAGGGTATTGGTTGGCCCCGTCCTGAGCAAATGCCTGCGTTGGCTGAAAACCCAGATCAACAAGTGATGTACTTTTAAAGGGCGCAAAATAGTTGGTGTTTAATTGTCCGAAAGCAGAAATTGTCGGATACAACCTTCCCCTGCTTGCTGCATAGCTTTTTTGCGCCGACAATAACCTTAAATTATTCATTTTAATCTGCGGCTGTGTTTTCATGGCCAGTTCATATACAACTGCAGGTGTTATTTCCATAATATTATCAACCGGTATCCTGTCAACTGGTGGTGTTTCTATTTCAAAAGGCGTATCTGCAGGAAGGTTTAAAAAAGCTTTAAGGGTAAGCAGGTTCAGTTCCACTTGTGTAAACGAAGCAACAAGTGTGGCGCTGTCCCTTGCATACTGCGCTTCCAGTTCAGCGGCATTCAATTCAGGTAAGGAACCTGCATCAACCAGTTTACGGGTATTTTCCAGTTGCGCCCTTGTTTGCTGCAACTGCACATCATTTACACGGGCCTGTTCAATTTGCAAAAGGGTTAAAAGATATTGGTTGGCTACAGAAAGCCCGATGTCATTTTTTGCTTTTTCCAATGCCGCCACATCTGCCCTGAAAGTGAGGTCATTTGCCGCAATAGTATTTTTCTGGCTGTTCCAGTTAAAAATGTTAACCTGACTGCCCAGGCTCAATTGCTGGAACATAGAAGAGTTATCTGTATAAACGTTTGTTGTGCGGTCCAGAACACGACCAAAAGAAAAACCATTACTGCCCTGGAAATTCAATGTAGGTATTTGTTGAAGCTTGCTTTCCTTATAAGTAACAGCTGAAAGCCTGGCCTGCACATCAGCCTGCTTAACGGAAATACTGTTACTCATCGCATACTCTACGCAACGCCTCAGGTCCCATTTGTTATTTTGTGCTTTGGCCGGCAGGTTAGCTAAAAGAAGCAGCGCACCTAAGAAGATAGCAAATCTCATGTAACAATTTTTGGTGTATTATTCTGCAATTTCCGTTCAAAGTACAGGCAGGCTTCTGGCGGAAAAGGTTTACAAATATTCAACCAAAAAAGGGAATCACAAAATCATCCATAAAGCCTGCTAACCGTTTACCCATTCACCCAGATTTTTCTCCGTTCCGGATACGCCAAAGTTTATCCCCTGAACCTGGCTTTACTGATGCGGTTCTATTGTATTCCCGGTATCCTCCCGGGCATGTGCAGGTAATGTTCAGTAATGCGTATAAAGTGATAGGTTACCAAATCTCTTTAAAAGATATCGTCGCCCCGCACTGGTCTAATGTAAAAGAAAAAGAAAAATCACTCCCCTGCCCGGCCAGTTTGTATTTGCCGTCTGCGAGTTCATACACTTCGGCCACATTGGCGTCTGGTTCAATAATGATGTAATATTTAACGCCCTGTGACTGGTAGATGCCATATTTGGAATGTCTGTCTTTTAGAGCTGTGGATGGAGAAAGCACTTCCACCACCAGTTCCGGGGGAAAATCGAGGTACTTTTTGTTAACCGGTTTGCATATAACCAGTATATCGGGTTGTAAAATGGTGTCATTTCCTACAAGATAATCTACCGGCTGATAAACCCCGCAATGTTTACAATTCTTTAATTGCACCCTGAATTCCGAATGAAGATTACCTGCAATCACCTGGTGTCTTGGCACCGGTGCAGGGCTCATTGCATAGGGAATTCCATCAATTACTTCCCATTTGCCCTCCCACTGCACATAATCCTCATAAGTGTAATGGGGTAATATTTTTACTGCATCACTCATCTGCTGGCTAAGTTACAAAATAAAAATTCCTTCTATAACTTGTCCAATGCCTGTTCCAGGTCATTTACAAGATAGCCGGCCTCCTCCAGCCCCACATACATTCTTACCATCCGGTGCTCCTCACTGGCGGGGTCAAACTCCCCGGGCTGCAGGGTTACGCATTTGGGTATTACCAGGCTCTCGTGGCCTCCCCAGCTTACGGCCATTAATATATGCTGCAGCGACTCGCAAAATCTTACCACTTCCTCACGGCTACGGGCCTTTAATATAAATGTAAAAAGCCCGCAGGCCCCCGTCATTTGCCGTTGCGCCAGGTGGTATTGCGGAAAAGCGGGGTCTAAAGGAAAAAGCAGCTTATCAATCATGGGATGGCTTTTCATAAAATCAATTACCTGCCGTGTTGTATTGCTGATGCGCTCCAGCCTTGCCGGCAAAGTTCTCAACCCCCTTATGAGCAGCCATGCATTAAAAGGCTGGATGCCGCTGCCGGTATTCAGGTATTCGCTGCCAAATATTTTCTTCATCATGGCATGGGTTCCGGTTAATACACCACCCAATGTATCACTGTGGCCGCTTATGTATTTGGTGGCCGTTTGAAGTGCAATATCAATCCCCAATTCAATGGGCTTCTGGTATAACGGCGTGCAATAGCTGTTGTCAATGATGGTGATAATGCTTTCGCTCCGGGCCAGTTCAGCCACTGCTTTTAAATCCTGCAGTTTATACTCCCAGCTGTTGGGTGATTCAAGATAGATGAGTGATGTATTGGGCAGAACGGCCCTTTCAAAATTTTCAATTTCCGTTCCGTCAATATATGCAGTGGTTACATTAAAGCGGGGAAGGATAACATCAAACATGCGCTGCGCCCAGGTATAGGGTTTGTCAACGCTTACAATATGGTCGCCCGATTTTACATTGGCCAGCACTGATGCAAAAATGGCCGATGCGCCGCTGTTGAAAACAAGGCAATCTTCTGCACCGTCCAATGCCGCCAGTTTTTTGCGGAGGATGTCAACAGTTGGGTTAATGCCGCGGCTGTAGAGATAATCGCTCATCTCATCTTCCAGCGCCAGCCGCATGTCATCTACTTTCTTAAAAGCAAAATTGCTGGTTTGAATAATAGGCGGGGCAATGGCATTGAAATAGTTCTGCCGCTCTTCCCCCAGTTCATTTAATATGTACGAAAGGTCCATTGATATCAGGCTTTATTGCTCTTCCGGCTGCGGCCCGAAGTTAAAAAATACAATATCATAAACACGGCAAGCACCACTGCACCGGTTAAAGCTATTTTTGGCGTATTGAATATTATACTGATGCACACAAAAACATAGGCGGCAATAAATACAAGTGGCTGGAGGGGAAACAAACGCATTTTATAAATACCGGTTCCATCGAGGTGTTTTGTCCGTTTGCGCAGCATAAAAATCGTGGCAGCCGATGTGCACATGCCAAACGAATCGAGGAAAATGGAAAAGCTGAGGATCTTTTCAAATGTATCTGCAAAGAACAGTACAATGATGCATGCAGCAGCATAGATGGTAAGTGAAAATACCAATACTTCTTTTTTTGAACTTTTCTTCTGCAAAAAAGCCGGCAGCACCCGGTCTTCGCTCATGGCATAAATTACCCGTGGATTGCTCATCATGGAACCGTTTACATAAGCCAGTACAGAAAGAAAAAGTAAAAGTGAGAATGCATTTGCACCACCGGTACCAAACATTTTTCCTACAACTACTGATGCTATTTCGCCTGTTGTTTTCATATTACCGAAACCCACAGTTTTATAATACGCAATATTTACCGTTAAGTAAAGAAGAATAATAACCGTTATACCAATGAAAATAGAACGGGGAATATTCCTGCTGGCCTGTTTTACTTCATTGCCAAAATTGATGGTTTGCTGGTAGCCGCCATAGGTAAATGATACAGCAATGAGGCAGATACCAAAAGACTTTATCCATTCCGTCCATGCAATGTTTTCACCGGCAACAACAGCGGCAGTACCAGTTTCGTAAGCTGCAGGAAAGAACAATGCACTGATGAGCAGTAATATCATCCCGATTTTGATCAGCATCAGCACCGTTTGGGTTTTGGCGCTCATCCGCAGCCCCATCATGTTTACACCATAAAAAATAAAAATGGCTGCCATGGCAATCAGCACTTTTATCCAGTTGCTTACATCAGGCCCTAAAAAAACTTTACTGACATAACCGGCACCTATTAATGCCACACCTGAAATGGAAGCTGCATTGGAAATAAGGATGCTGCAGTTTAATGCAAAAGCAATAGAAGGATGAAAAGCATAAGAGAACACTTTATAATAACCGCCTGTTACCGGATACCTTGAACCGATTTCTGCATAGGTTAATGCACCACAAAGAGCAATTACACCGCCGGCAATCCATGCACTGAAATAAATGGTGGGGTTAAGCGCTGCACCTGCAGCATCTTTTGCTGTGCGGAAAATACCCATGCCAATTACAAGGCCAATCACAATCATGGTAAAATCAAAAACGCCAAGTAATTGTTTTTTGGGTTGCTCCATATACAGGGTTTAAAAGGGAAGGTACATTGTAATTTTTTAATTGATTTTATGCAATATTGATTTTACATTTTGCTGTCTGGATTTTTCACTTCACATTTGCAGCCGCATCTGGTTGGCCCGCTTCAGGCGGGTCATTAAAAGGGAAGTCCGGTGTATTTGCCTGCCGAAAAGGCAAGGAGTCCGGCGCTATCCCCGTAGCTGTAAGACCCCCCGGCCCCCATAAGGGGGAGTATGGGAACGGTTTCTGTCTCAAGCCACTGTCGCGCCTTAGGCGGGACGGGAAGGTGCGGAAACCGAAGTCAAGCCAGAAGACCTGCCAGGTACAATCAAACAACATTCAGCTTTCGGGTGAAAAGCATGAAATGTAAAAGCCGAAAGGCAATTATATTTCTTCGCCGGTGTTTGTTTATTTGCAAACATCATTTTTCCGGAAGCAGTCACACAAAACTTTTTTACAACATGAAAAAGATTTTTTTTGTGCTGGCTGCAGTAACCATCAGCAGCCAGCTACATGCGCAACAGGACAGCGCCACATCCAAACCGCTTGACGAAATTATTATTACCGCCAACAAATTTCCGCAAAAGCAAAGTTTTACAGGCAAGGTGATGACAGTAATCAACCAACAGCAATTACAAAACAGTCTGGGAAAATCAGTTGGAGAAATTTTAAACGAACAGGTGGGCATTACTGTAAACGGCGCAAACAATACGTTAGGCGCCAACCAGGTTTTATACATGCGTGGGGCTGCATTTGCCAATACCCTCATCCTTATTGATGGCGTTCCGTTAAATGACGCTTCTGCCATTAACAGCGAATTTGACCTGAACACTTTTCCTGTTTACCAGGTTGAGCGCATAGAAATTTTAAAAGGGGCGCAATCCACATTGTATGGTTCAGATGCTGTGGCCGGGGTAATCAACATCATTTCAAAGAAAGCAGGAAAAAAATCATTTAATACCGATGTTAATCTTTCTGCAGGAAGTTTTGGCACATACAGGGCCAATCTTGCACTTAGCGGCAACACAAATAAAACAGCTTATCATGTTTCATACTCACACATCAGCAGTAAAGGAATTTCTTCCGCCTATGACTCCTCCGGTACAAAAGGTTTTGATGATGATGGTTACATGCAAAATGTTTTGCAGGGAAATTTTACAGGCAGGCTAAGTGAAAAATTTACACTCCGTTTACTGGGCAAGCTAAGCCGCCACAAAGCAGATATTGATGCAGGCGCTTTTACCGATGATAAAGATTATAGTTATAATATCCTGAATGCACTTACGGGGATAAAAGGAACTTATGAATATAAAAAAGGGGCATTAAACCTTCTGGTTAATTACAATTACATTGAAAGAAAATTTACAGATGATTCCGGCCATACCGGCGGCTTTTCAAAATACCAGCAGGGAAATTATAAAGGCAAAACATTGTTTGCAGAGATCTATAATAATTACAGCTTTACTGAACATGCTGAAATCCTCACAGGCATTGACCTGCGGCGCAATGCTACCAACCAGGATTATCTTTCCATCAGTTCATTCGGGCCCTTTAAAAGCCTGCCGCTTTCATCAGATACAGCGCACACGAGTCAGTTCAGCGCTTACGCTTCATTTTTGCTGAAAAAAATCTCAGGGTTTTATGCTGAACTTGGCGGAAGATGGAACAACCATTCTTTATATGGCAACAACTTTACCTCGTCATTCAATCCTTCTTATCTCGTTAATGAAAAAGTAAAACTATTTGCCAATATCGCTTCTGCATACAGGGTACCGTCTCTTTACCAGCTTTATTCAGAATACGGCAACAGGGAACTCAAACCCGAACGATCAGTAAACTATGAAGCCGGCCTGCAGTTCACCGGGAAAGATTTTCATGCAAGGGCCACTGCCTTTAAAAGAAATATAAGAGATGTTTTTATTTTCTATACCGACTTCAGCACTTTCCAGAGCATTTATAAAAACGAAGACAGGCAGGAAGACAAGGGCCTGGAGCTTGAGGCAGGCATAAAATTATTCTCAAAACTTAATCTTTCAGCCAACTACACTTATGTTGACGGAAAAATTTTTACCTCAACACCTGCAGGCAAAGACACCAGCTTTTTTAATTTGTACCGCAGGCCAAAACATACATTTAATGTTAATGCAGCATACCAGGTAATTCCTCAACTGCTCATCAGCGCACACCTGAGAAATGTAAGTAAGTTTTATGAACCCCGTTTTGCTGCAGCGCCGCTTGAAATGAAAGGGTATTATACGATTGACCTGTACAGCAGTTACCGTTTCAGTAAAGCGCTGAGTGTATTTGCAGAACTGAGAAATATAACAGACCAGCAATATTTTGACATACGGGGTTTTAATACGAAACCGCTTAATTTTAATACCGGCATCAATTGTTCTTTTTAATTTTAACA
>JANRKT010000335.1:0-2702 GCA_033763355.1 Chitinophagaceae bacterium
TATCTTCCGTGCTACTCCTGCATTAAACAGTACATTGCATTTTGGCTCCCGGTTAATTTTTGATAAAGACGGAAACCTGTTTGTAAGCACCGGTGAAAGATCAGACCTTAACGGCAGGGTGCAGGCGCAGCAATTGCAATCTGGTCTTGGAAAAATTTTTAAAATAACCCCTGATGGTAAACCAGCCCCCGGAAACCCTTTCATTAACCAGCAGGGCGCCATGCCGGAAATATATGCTTATGGCATCCGCAATGCACAAAGCCTCGATATACATCCTGTAACAGGTGATTTGTGGGAAGCTGAATTCGGTCCACGTGGCGGTGATGAGCTCAACATCATAAAACCCGGAAAAAATTATGGCTGGCCCATTATTACTTACGGCCTTGAATACAGCGGCGATGAAATCGGCGATGCTATACAGCAAAAAGCTGGTATGGAACAGCCCATATATTACTGGGATCCTGTCCTCTCCCCCGGCGGTATGGCCTTTTATAAAGGTAATGCCATTCCTGAATGGGAGAATAACCTTTTTATCGGCGGCCTCAGCAGCGCACATATTGTAAGGTTGGTAATTGTAAACAACAAAGTTGCGGGAGAAGAAAGGTTACTCACTGATAAGAGGGAACGCTTCCGTGATGTGGCTTATCATAACGGGATGTTGTATGCTGTTACTGATAACGGGAACCTTTACAGGATAAGTAAGAAATAGCATCAGGGATGTAATCGTCAGCATTTATCGCTGTAAGCAACAGGATGTAAAATAATTCTCTAATAGCAGTCTGGGTGTTTTTCGTCAATAAAACATACCCATACGTGTAATGCGGGTTTTTAAAGCGGTTAAATTGCGTGAACTTTGTGCAAACGACAGTACATGAATACCTGTATTTTATTCCTTGCCGCAATGCTGCTTTCTTCATGTACAGCGGCCATTGAGAAAAATTATACAGCAAGTACCCCGGCCAATGCAGCTGTAAAAACATTTCTCGGCATCCCGCTTTCAGATTCGGTTGATTTCATCCGGTGGAAATTAAAACTTTCAGATAACGGCTTTGCACTTTGGTGCAATTATGGCATTGGTAAGCCCAATACCAACGGCTTTCATAATGGTGGCAAAACAGTCGAACTGACCGGCAGTTTAACAAAGCAAAAAAATATATTCCATCTTCAGAGCAGCAATAAAACTTTAAAAATTACAGAGCTCAATGCAGACTTGTTGCATATTCTGAACGCTGATAACAGCCTGATGACTGGCAACGGCGGGTGGAGTTACACCCTGAACAATACAAAACCGGTAATAACTGAAGAAATCAACCTTGCGCCGGAACAAATCCATTTGCCCGACTCCATGATATTTGAAGGCAGGAGCCCCTGCGCCGTTGCGGGATTTGGAAGCAAAAACTGCTATAAGCTGAAATGGTATATTGTTTTGTATGCCGATAAATCAGCCAACCGGCCGGCAACTTACAAAATGCTTACATCCACATGGCGGCAGGACGGCGGCAAAAAGGGAAAATGGGAAATTGCAAAAGGCAAGAACAACCGCACCATTTATCAGTTGTACGATGATAAAGGGCATCTCTTTTTGCAGTTATTGAAGCCGGATGAAAATATTCTTTTGTTTATTGATGCAGATGGTAAGCCACTGGTGGGCGATGAAGACTTTAGTTATACCCTGAGCAAAACCCTGTAGGCAAATGCTTTCATCCTGTTTGGTACTGGTGAACTAAGAAAAGGAAGTATCCGCTTTTTTGGTAACTTCCCATTCTAAAACTCACTGTATGAAAAAGTTTATTGCTACAATGGCATTTTGTATGGCCGTTTTCGTATTTATACTGCCTTTAAACATATGGTCGCAGCCATTGAATGCGGAAGATATAAAAGCGCAAATGGTTAAAGACTGGGAACGGGCTAAGGCATATACTATTGACTACCTTAACACGATGCCTGCTGACAAATACTCATTTAAAGCAAACGACAGCATCCGCAGTTTTGCACAGCAAATGATACACCTTGCACAGGGCAACATCTTCCTTATGTCTAATGCTACTGATCAGCAACCGCCGGCATGGCTGATGTCAAACCCTGAGCGGCGCTCCTCAGCCCATGCCAAAGACTCAGTGATGTATTATGTAACTACCAGTTACGATTTCTGCATCAACGGGGTTAAAAATTCCGACATCGGCAAATGGGGCGAAAAGAAGAAGCTGTTCGGCCGTTTTGAAGAAACAAAGTTTGCATTACTGAACAAAACATTTGAACACCAGAGCCATCACAGGGGCCAGACCACCATTTACATCCGGATGCTGGGTGTTAAGCCGCCTGAAGAAAGGTTGTTTTAAATATTATCGTGTCGGGTTTTTTTATCCTGCTAACATGAAGCAGGCATAAAACTGTTCTATCTTCCCGCCACAGGGATGTATTACATTTCAGCATTTGTTTATCTCTGTTAGTGGTTGTGTGATAGCATGTGAATAATAATATTACCAACAACAAAAGATGAACGCAAAATAAATATAGTTGGTGCAGCCACAGCACATGGGCTATGAAAAACACCAACCTTGGAGTAATGTGTATGGTTATCTATAAATCCCTGCACAATCATTTTACCCTTTACATCTTCCATCCGGGTATTACTGCCTTTATAGCTTTTATAGTCATCTCCCGCATAAATAATCATATTCCCTTTTACAGCAATGGCATGG
>JANRKT010000336.1:0-11793 GCA_033763355.1 Chitinophagaceae bacterium
TGAAGTAAACGTTCATGTACATATAAAAGCTTATGAAAACGTTTATCCCTGTCTTATTATACCGCATACTCTGTGTTATACCATATTGTATTTAACAGCCATTTTCACCAATGCGGCCGTATTATTTACATTAAACTTAGCAAGTAAATTTTTTCTGTGGCTGTCCACAGTATGCATGCTGATAAAAAGTTTCTCAGCAATCTGCGGGTTGGTTAATCCGTCTGCAATCAGTTGCAATACTTCTTTTTCCCTGCTGCTGAGTATGGGGATTTCAGGCAAAGAGGATTTGTCAAACTGCAGGGAATTTAAATCAAGGCTGAGGTATAATTTTCCCTCATAGGCAGTGAGTATGGCGTTTTCAATTTCTTCTTTTGATGCACTCTTTACAAGATAGCCTGAAGCCCCGTTCTGTATCATTTGGGAAATATAGCTGCGTTCTTTAAAAGTGCTCATAGCAAGCACTTTTACCTGCGGAATTTCTTTTTTTATCTTGGCTGTAAGCTCAATACCGCTTACGTCGGGCAGGTTAATATCAACAATAGCCACATCAGGCAAAGTTTTTTTTAAAAGGCCCATTGCATCAAAAGCATTGGCGGCTGTTCCGGCAAGGTCAATAAAATTCAGTTGAGAGAGCATGGCCCTCATACCTTCCAGCACCATAGGATGGTCGTCAACAATTATAACTTTTATCTTTTGCATCAGTTATTTTCCAATATACAATCAATATGCACTGATGTTCCTTTGCCGGGAACAGACTGGATATCCAATTGCCCTTTCAGGTAATCTACTCTTGACCTGACATTACCCAACCCTGCCCCTTTCCGGTAATCCAGGTTTTTAACATCGAAGCCTTTGCCATTGTCTTCAATCGTTATATTCAGGTTGTTGTCATGCCGCATAACCTGCACCAGTATTTCATCTGCACCTGAATGTTTCACCACATTATTCAAAAGTTCCTGAACAATGCGATAAACTACAATTTCCGTTGCTGCATCCAGTCTCTCTTCCAAACCATGAAACTGGCAATTGATCTTTAGCTGCTGCGACTCGGTAAGGCTGTCACAATAATCCTGCACAGCCTGCTGAAGGCCAAGCCTGACCAAAGCCTCAGGCATCATATTATGCGCTACCCGTCGCATTTCTCCAATAGAGTTGTCTAACTGGTCAAGTGTCTTTGAGAATAGCCTTGCATTCTCTTCGGATAAAATAAGATTCCCTTTCATAGCTCCTAATGATAATTTTACACCGCTCAGCATACTGCCCAGTCCATCATGCAGGTCTTTTGCCATCCGGCTCCGTTCTTCTTCCTGCCCTTTCAGCAGCGAATTATAAGCAATCAGTTGCTTCTCCTGTTCCAGTTCCTTTATCCGCTGGGTTTGCAGTTGTGCAGTTTTTTGTGATAAATTCTGTTTATGCCTGAAATTCCGGTAGGCAAGAAACCCGATAACCAGTAAGGCCCCGACACTGCCGAAAAGTATATAGTTAAGCGTTGATTTCTGGCGAATAGAAAGTTGCTGAATTTCTTTTTCTTTCTGCAACTGAACAATTTCCTGCTGCCTTTTTTGCGACTGAAAAAGCTCATCCATCTCAGTGATCTTTTGCTTTAATGTTTCATTGGCAACACTGTCATTAAGCCGGGTATAGTACAACATGTAATCACTGGCCAGCCTATACTTCCCCATGTGATGGTAATTCCGGGATATGGTCCAGTACAGATCCCTTTGCGTTCCTTCAAGGTGCTTTTCTTCTGTTAACTTTCTTGCATCCTGCAAATATTTATCGGCCTCTTTGTGCTTTTTTTCATTGTAAAAGCAGTTGGCAATACCCCTTAAATATTCAATTATGTTGTACACCTGGTTTATCTGCCGGGCGTTTTCATAAGCGATAGTATAATACTTTCGTGTATTCTTCCAATCCTTTTGCCGCCAGTACATTTCCCCGATCTTTCCGTAGTATTCAATGTTCACTGTGTTTTTATTGAGCCGGGTAACAAGGGGTTCAGCTTTGCTGAAATAGATCTTTGCAGAATCATCTTTTTCCAGCCTCATATAATCTGAAGCAACATACGTATAGGCATATGCCAGCATTTCATCATCCTTCGCACCGATGTAGTATGGAACGGATTTCAGATCGTATTCAAGGCCTTTATCATATTGCTCCATTAAAAAAAAAACATTTGCAATATTTGTATAAACAACGGCAACCCGCTGGTTTTTCAGGGGGTGACGGATGCCTTCCAGTAACCTCAATGCTTCCTGATATTCCAGAAGTGATTCCTCTGATTTGGCTACGGCAGTATAAGTAGCCCCTTTTGAAATCAGTAGCTCTGCTTTCTGAAATGTGATCTCATCCTGAAGCAGGTTGTTCCCCTTTTTCTCCAGTTTATTGAAAAATCCAAAAGACGTATCCGTCATTTGCAGGCTGCGGCTGTAATCACCCCTGTCGTATATATAAGTTGCATAACATTTATAATAACAGCCCCAGTTAAAATCAAGGTTAATCTTTTTGTTCAGCCTGTAAGCTTCCTGTAAATAGTATAACGCTTTTGATGTATCATAGCCGGAATAATTTGAAGCCAGCTCGGCATAATACAGCGACCGGGATGAATCATCAGCGGCAACTGCAACCCGTTTAAGCAAACTGTCAATTGTCTTATCCTGAGAAAAGCACAACTGTAACATGAGGAGCTTGTAAAAGATCCCGGAAATGATATGCCTCATGCTCCGTCGTATCATATTTCTGCAATAAGTCTCTCCTAAATTACTTCATCTGCAAACAGAGTTCCAAGCTTTTTCACAAAATCACCTGTTCAGGGGATACTTAAATCAGGTGTTGAAGGGATTGTCTGTAGTCTGTATTTATTTAAGTTTTGCATAGAGAATTTTATTAGCTGCCAAAACTTTTTAATATGAAAAAAATATTTTTGTTTGTACTCCCTGCAATTTTTTATTGCACTGACTCCTTTTCGCAATTCGGTATAAGGGCAGGTTTAAATTTTGCCAATGTTACAAAGGTCTCTTCCATCAACAACAGCAGCCGTTCGGGTTTTCATGCGGCTGTATTTCTGGCTCCGCCATCCAAAAGCGTTCTGAGCTACAGAACTGAGCTGATTTTTTCAAGACAGGGTTATAATTATAAAACTAATACCAACTCCGGCAATGTTGGACTTGATTATATCATGATGCCACAATATATGTCCATTAATATCACCAAATATTTTTCGATTTTGTTAGGGGCGCAGATGGCTTTTTTGATCAATGCCAAAGCAGATAGCAGTACGAATACAGGCGGGAGCAGCAGCCCCTATGACGGGATAATGAATTATTACAACAGGTTTGATTATGGATATGGCTGCGGCATAGAAATACACCCCGTAAGCGGACTACTGATAGGTGCCAGGGTTAATATCAGTTTAGGCAAGCTGTATGACCCCAGTTCATATTCCTCCGGCAATTCCCCGAGTTTTATTCCCAAAGTGGATGTAAAAAATAACCTGTTCCAGGTTTTTGCCGGCTGGCAGTTTGGGGTTAAAAACAAGAATAAAAAATCAGAGAAAAAGAAAGAACAGGAATAAACCATCCCTGTTAACCTAACTTTTGTTCTATTGCTTTGCTGCATTACGCATACTAACTTGTAAACACAAAACCGGATATGAAAATCATTATCTGCATAACCTGTTTTTTTATTGCCGGGCATATAGCATATTGCCAGGCCGCAAAAAAAGATACTGTGGTAATATTTGTTTCCAAAACAAAGCCAAAGCCCGCAGCAAAACCAAAGCCTAAACCCAGGCCGCCAGAAAAACCAAAAGAGCCGGAAAAGCCTGAGCCCGTTGTTATACCTGTGCCCGAATTTATCAACCAGCCTTATTACTACGACAGCAGTGATAACCGTTTGATTAAGCTGGAAAATTCCACTGCGGCCCTTAAAACCAAAAAGAAAACACTTGGCCTGAAAGGCGCAAAGGATATTCTTACCATGGAGTACAGCTCTGCGAAAATGCGTTTCACTTCAAGAAACAACATCACATTCCTTATTAAAACAGGCGGGGATGTAATTGACCTTACATCTTACATCAAATTGTACAGGTTTACTGTTAATGAAGAAAAACGGGAAGCGGTGATGACTTCAAAAGAAGGCATCATTAATAACAAAGAAGATGAAAAAGGAAAGCTCATCAGCTTCAGTGTCAAGATGCTTTCGCCGGACAATTATATGATACAGTTTGCAGAACCCCTGCAGGCCGGCGAATATGGATTTGTTTGGGTAAAAAATATGGAGCTGAAAGAATTTACAGTATATGCTTTCGGCATTGATTGGAAAAGCAGTGATTAAATAATAACAAGGTTTTTTGTTTCTGAATTTTCTTACCATAAAAAATCAGTTATGAAAAAGTGTTTTCTCTTTGCAGCGGCTGTTACCGTGGTTTCCGCTGCTGCCGGGCAGGACTCCAAAGATTCTGCAAAAACTGCTGCCCCTGAATTTATGAACCATGTCTATTACAATGATGCCGGCAATAAACTGATAGTGCTGGAAAAGGTCGAAGCTGAAATGAAGACCAAAACAAAACTGGGTGGTTTTGGCGGTTCTAATACATCTTATATAATGACTGGTGACCGGTCGCCCATGAGGATACCTCAAAACAAAAAAACTGAGTTTACCATTAAAACAGCAGGCGGTTCATTAATGGCCGGCATGGGAATGAACCCAGCAGATATGCTGCACCTGTATAAATTTGAAACAAAGGGCGGTAACCGTTTGTCTGTATTACAGGAAATGGGGTTTATGGGAAAAGGCGGTAAAGAAAACTACAAGGGCATCAAATTTAATGTGAAAGAAATTTCAGCGGGCACTTATGTGCTGGTACCGGAAAAAACGCTTGAACCCGGTGAGTATGGCTTTCTGAATACGATGGACAGCAGGGGATCCGAAAGTGATTACAGAAAAATCAAATACGCCGTGTTTGCATTTGCCATAGATAAATAAAAGTTTGTTAACGTACCCCGTATTAATTTTTCCTTCACACAGCCTGTGGAATGATGTGCGTTCTGCATCAAAACATCCGCGGGTTTATGAAAAAGATATTGCTTAACAGTTTTGCAGCCGTTATGCTTTTTATAACATTAAGCGCTGCATGGTACGTTTCAAAATACAATCCCGAAACAAAAAGCAAATCAGCTTCAGCTCATACAGCAACCGGTAAAGATGTTGCTAAAAGGCTGGCCCTATTCTCAGGGCTGTTGCAGCAATACGCAATTGAAAACGGATACAACAGGGAAACCTGTTTCCTTGCTGACATGGGCCTGCCATCGGGCAGCAAACGTTTTTTCATTTACAACATGCCCAAAGACTCTGTTGTTAACGAAGGCCTCGTGGCGCATGGCAGTTGCGATGCCGGTTTCCGTGTCAGGGCTTCCTTTTCAAATAAATCAGGAAGCGGCTGCAGCTCTTATGGTAAATACAAAATAGGTAAATCTTATTACGGGCAATATGGCCTCGCATATAAATTGCACGGGCTTGATTCATCTAACAGCAATGCATTTGAAAGGAATATTGTATTGCATTCCTACAATTGCGTGCCTGAACAGGAAACACATCCCTGGCCTATTTGCAACAGCCGTGGCTGCCCTATGACTTCACCGGGTTTTTTAAACAAACTGAGAGCGGTTATTGACGGTTCAAAGAAACCTGTTTTGCTGTGGATATACGAATAGGAAGAAGTTTTACAACCGGAATAAATACACAGCATTGATTTTTGCAACGCCATCCGTACCTCCTAAACTTAGTACCGACAATTACAGTGATTTGATGTAATTATAAATTTCAGACTGGGCATTGATCTTTCTGTCGCCCGGATGGAGCGGCTTGCTTATATTTTGAATTTCATTATCCAGTTCAACAGCCTTAGTATTATCCGCCAGTTGCAGTTCCAGTATCTTTTTTAACTGGGCCTTTAATTTCTTTTCTTTAACGGGGAAACATACTTCAATACGGCGGTGGATGTTGCGGTTCATCCAGTCGGCGCTGCCGAGATAAACTTCATCTTCACCATTGTTCTCAAAATAAAATATCCTGGAGTGTTCAAGGTACCTGTCAACCAGCCGGGTGATGCGGATGTTTTCGCTCCAGCCTTTTTTACCAGCCACTATGCAGCAAATACCGCGGATGATAAGGTCAATCTTTACGCCTGCATTGGATGCTTCATACAATTTTTCAATCATCCCTTTTTCCTGCAGGTTATTTAACTTAATAACAATATGCGCCTTACGGCCCGCCCTTGCATGATACATTTCCCGTTCCATCATTTCATAAAACCGGTCAACAAGGTTAAACTGGCAAACCAGTAATTCATTGAACAAAAGAAAATGATAATCCCGTGGTTTTTCCCTTGACCGCAGGTAAGTAAAAAGCAATTCCAGTTCCTGTGTAATGTTTTTATCTGCAGTAAAAAATACCTGGTCGGTATAAAACCTCGCCGTGCTTTCATTAAAATTTCCGGTTGCCATCATGCCATAGGAATTCCATTGAAAACCGGACTGGCTTTTTACCAGCGCTACTTTGGCATGCACTTTCAGGTTGGGTATGCTGTTTACAATTTTTACGCCTGCAGCTTTCATCTTCTTTGACCATTGCAGGTTGTGCGCCTCATCAAACCTTGCTTTCAGTTCCACAAATACTGTTACTTTCTTTCCGTTCTTTGCAGCGCTGATGAGTGCATTGCCGATATGTGAATTGGCGGCAACCCTGTACAGTGTTACATAAATTTCTTTTACATCAGGATGTATGGCCGCTTCATTAAAAAACCTTAATACAGGATTATAAGACTGGTAAGGAAGGTGCAGCAAATGATCACGTTGCAGGATATTTTCAAGAACAGATAATTTTTTATTAAAAGAAGAAGATGGCAATGCCGGGAGAGAAGGATAATTAAAACCATTTGCATAAGGCTGCGGCAATGCAGACAGGTCTTTCAGGTTATGGTACCTTCCGCCTTCAATCATTTCTTCAGGCGCCACATTAAAATAATGTGCAACAAAATTCCGCATCACAGCGCCCATTCCTGCTTCGTATAAAAACCTTGTGGGCAGGCCAAGGTCCCTTTTGGATAAAGACTGCTCAATCTTTTCAGCAATGTCCCCTGTCAGTTCATCTTCAAGGTTAAGTTCCGCATCCCTTGTTATCTTAACACTGTAGCAATTCCTGATTTCATATCCCGGAAAAATTTCATGCAGGTTATCCCTGATGACATCATCAAGAAAAACGATAAAATGTTTGCCGCCTGTTGCAGGCAATTGTAAAAACCGCGGAAGCATTGCAGAAGGAATGTTCACCACCGCATAACTGATGTTGCCCGGCTTTTGCGGGTGCACCATGCAAACAATCAGGTAAAGCGCATTGTTTTCCAGGAAAACTGTTTCACCATAATCCATCCATACCGGCTGAAGAAAGGAGAGTACCCTTGAAAAGAAATATTCTTTTACAAACTCTTTATGCTCCTCTTTTATTTCTTCTCCGTAATAAAGATGGACGTTGTGTTTATCAAGTTCGGGGAGTAAATGTCCGGTTAATATCTGCCCGTATTCCCTGAACTGGCTGCTCACCATCTGCTGAACGGTTTCTGCAAACCGATCCGGAATGGATGCGTCTGTTTCATGCCCGCCTTTTTTCTGCAGTTTGCCCAGTGTGAGTATTTCGGGCATCCTCACCCTGAAAAATTCATCCATGTTGGAAGAAAAGATGGAAAGGAACCGTATCCGTTCATATAAAGGGACGTCGGGGTCCCTTGCTTCCAGCAAAACACGATAGTTAAACGATAACCAACTTATATCCCGGTTAAAGAAAGGTGCGCCCTCCATTCATTTCATCTTTTTAAGTATTCACCGGGAAGAATGCCACCGCAATGGCAAATGCAAGTACTGAAATAATAAACCCGAACATGAAAATATTATAGGATATGCGCAGCAGCCTGTATTTACGGCCCAGCACGGCGCCAAGAAAATAAATATCCCTTATCATGCTGCTGTATAAAAATTCTTTGTCTTTCATCATTTCCTTCATGCCCCATTCGTAATCGTCGAGCCGCATTTTATGAAAATTACCGAAGAACAAAAGATTAGCCCTTTTATGGTGGATGTCTTCACGGGTAAATGTGCCCTTGGTAATATTGGGCCTTGTGGCCAGCACTGCAAATATGATGGTGCATACATTTACGATAAGGAACAACAATGTGGGAATAACCAGGTTGGGAAATTCCTCCAGCCGCCTGAGTAAAACGGAAAGCAATACAGATACAATGATGGAATTTACAGAGATCATGATGTTGGCCTTGCTGTCGGCCATGCTGCTCAGGTCAAAATGGTTTGAAGACGTGAGCCTGAACATGGTTTCAATGCCACGTGTAGGCAACTCATCTTTTGTTTTCTTTTCATCCTTGTCCTTCTTTTTATCAGCCGTTCCGTTCACGGACATTTCAGTATTAAAAGATGAAACTGCAATTTTTTCCGCTTCGTCCTTGGTTTTTTTCTCCTGCTTTTTCTTCAGCTCTTCGAGGTTTTCCTGTTTGCCTTTTTTAAGCAATGCCTGGCAATAGGTGGTAAAATAATGGTGTGCCTCCATTAACCTGATGGTGCTTTCCCGCCATTCGCCGCCGCTGATTTCTTTGCCGGTGAGTATTTCCTTTTCCCGGCGCATTACTTTGCTTTTTTCCTTAAATGTGTCCGAACCAAAATGAGACAGGTCAGCATCACAAACGATTTCTTCAAGCAGCCCCGAGGGGGATTGCGGAATTTTTGTAGCAAGGATGCACCCCTCTATTTTTTTTATCAATGTTTCCTCTGCCTGTTGTTCCTCAAGGAATTCCCTTGCTTTTTTAGCGCTTATTTTTTCGTGTTCAGCCGGCCCCCCGAACAAATACCCCACATCATGGAACCATGCTGCCACATAAATTACACACATGTCATCATCGGTTAACTGGTAATGGGCAGCTATTTGTTCCGCCACTTTCACCACTTCCTGCGTATGCGCAAGGTTGTGGTAAACCAGTTCCGGCTTATGATATTGTTGGAAAAATCCGGTTACTGTTTTTTCCGTATGTAGTACAAGCGATTCGGCAATCATATAAAACAAATATACCAGATTTAAATTACGATAATAAATCGGTAATTTTAAATACGTTGGTTTACATGAAATGGATTTATACGATAGCTGCGGTTTTTCTGCTTTGGGGCTGTTCTGGTTTAAACAGCGGAGCAGGCCAGGATGCACCCTCCCCGCCAGGCTACCGCCTGGGCGAAGCCGAAAAGATTTTGCTCAACCAGAGCATGGATGAAATATCAGGCCTTTTGTTTTATCCGCTCATGAATGCATTTATTGCATTAAATGATGAACAGGGCAAGCTGTATGCAATACCCCTTGACGGCACACGTAAATACGATTCGTGGCGCTTTGCAAAACAGGGGGATTTTGAAGACCTTGTATTTACCGGCAAAAACTGGTATGCCCTTAAAAGCAACGGCCACATCTTCGCCATCCGCAACCCCTTTACTGATTCTGCCTCTGCTGAAAGTTTCAGCTTCCCTGCCGGAGGAAGAAATGAACTGGAGAGTTTATACTTCGATGATTCGTCCGGTCAGCTTATTGCAATTTGTAAATCCTGCAGCAGCGATGATAAAAATGAAGTGAGCGCATTTTCCTTTAACCCGGTAACATCGCAATACAGCAACAGCCCCGTTTACCACATCAATGTAAAAGAAGTAGAAACAAAACTGAACCAGAAAAAAATCAATTTAAAACCTTCCGCTGCAGCCATACACCCCGTTACAAAGGAGTTGTATATAATCGCCTCGGTCAACCGTCTCTTACTGGTAACAGAAAGAAACGGAAAACTGAAAGAGGTATATCCACTCAAAGTATCCCTGTTTAAGCAACCGGAAGGAATAACCTTTGCACCCAATGGCGACATGTATGTATCCAATGAAGCGCAGGATGGCATTGCCAATATCCTGAAATTCTCTTATCAACCCGGAAAGTAAATGGTATGACGAAAAAAGCAAACGGCATTATTGCAGCAATGGCTTTATTGATGATGGCCCCTCATCATTTGCCTGCCCAGCAAAAACAGGCAGTGCACCGCATTATTTTAATAGGCGATGCCGGTGAACTGAAGAATGGCAGAAATGATGTGATTGATGCAGTAAAGAATAATTTTCAGCCAGACGGGGCAACCACCATACTTTATCTCGGCGATAATATTTACCCCGTTGGTATGCCCGACGCAATGGCATCTTCTTACAGCAACAGCAAAAAGATTATTGACTACCAGGTTTCGCTTGCAAAGAATACGGCGGCAAAAACTTTTTTCATACCCGGCAACCACGACTGGGCGCAGGGCAGGCCATTCGGTTTTCAGCAAATCAAAAGGCAGCAGCAATACATAGATTCACTTTATCTTGACAATATAAAAATGGTTCCCTCCGGCGGTTGCCCGGGGCCGGTGGAAATCCCCATCAATGAAAACATCCTTCTTGTGGTGATGGATACACAATGGTTCCTGCAAGGTTTTGAAAAACCGGGGATAGAATCAGACTGCCCCTGCAAAACGGGTGATGAAGTGATAGCGAAACTGGAGGATATTGCTGAAAACAATAAAAACAAAATTCTTTTGTTCGCCACGCACCATCCATTCCGTACACATGGGCCACATGGCGGTTATTATACTTTCAAGCAACACATCTTTCCGCTTACTGAACTTTCAAAAGGGTTATACATTCCGCTGCCGGTTATCGGTTCTATTTATCCCATAACAAGGGGTGTTTTTGGAAACATACAGGACAACCGCCACCCCATATATAAAAAAATGGTACGTGCAGTGGAAGCGGCATTGCAGCAGCACCCGCAGGTAATTATGGTTGCAGGGCATGAACATTCGCTGCAATGGATAAAAGAAAACAAAACCCATTACATCGTGAGCGGTTCCGGCGCCAAGACTTCAAGGGTTAAACAAGGCAGCAATTCTTTGTTCACTTCACCACAAAATGGTTTTGCCGCACTTGAATTATACGATGGAGGACAGGTGCAGCTGAAATTCTTTTCTGTCAGCAACAGCAAAACCACATTGCTGCTTGATACCGCCCTGCTTACTTTACAAAAAACAACCGACAGCGTTGCAGCAGCCGGGCCACGCAATTTTCCTGATTCGGTAAACACTGCTGCAGGAAAATATTATGCTGATGTAAGCGGGCTGAAAAGATTTTTAATGGGAAAAAACTATCGCAAAGAATGGGCAACAACAATGGGCTTTCCTGTTTTTGATATTGCAAAAGAAAAAGGTGGATTGAAAATATTGCAGCGCGGCGGCGGGCACCAGACCAAATCCCTGAGAATGGAAGATGCTGATGGCAAACAATGGGTGTTGCGCACCATTGAAAAATATCCTGAAGCCGCCATCCCTCCCCCGCTGCGGCAAACTTTTGCGGCAAGGATTGTAAAAGACCAGATCTCTTCAGCGCATCCCTACGGCCCGCTCGTTGTTCCTGTTCTTGCAGATGCTGCTGGTGTGGCACATTCAAACCCCAAATTTGTTTTTGTTCCTGATGACCCCATGCTGGGAAAATACCGTAAAGACTTTGCCAATACACTTTGCATGTTTGAAGAAAGGGAACCGGTTGAAAAAGACAAAACCTACAACACCGCAAAAGTGCTGGAAGAGCTGCAAAGCGATAACGATAACCGGGTAAACCAGAATGTTGTACTGGAAGCAAGGCTGCTGGATATTTTTATCGGCGACTGGGACCG
>JANRKT010000337.1:0-7320 GCA_033763355.1 Chitinophagaceae bacterium
AAGAGCACCAAAACAGACGCCAATGGAAACTTTACGATTGCAGTGCCGGATGAAAATGCTGTTTTAGTTATCAGTTATATTGGTTTTGTAAGCCAGGAAGTGGCCGTTAAAGGCAAAACGAGCATAGATGTTGCCCTGCAGCATGGCTCAACTGACCTGGCCAGCGTGGTGGTAATGGGTTACGGCACGCAAAACAAAAAAGATGTTACAGGCGCAGTTAAATCTGTAAAGAGCGAAGCGTTCAACCGCGGCATCATTAACTCACCTGAACAATTGCTGCAGGGTAAAGTAGCAGGCGTTAATGTTACTTCAGCAAGCGGCGAACCCGGCGGCATAACAGGTATCACAGTCCGCGGTCCCGGTGGTGTAAGAACAGGAAGCACCCCATTGTTTGTTGTGGACGGGCTTGCACTTGATAACTCCGGCACAGGCGGCGGTAACCCGCTGAACTTTCTGAACCCGCAGGATATTGAAGCGATTGATGTGCTTAAAGACGCGTCTGCAACTGCCATCTACGGTTCAAGGGGCGCCAATGGCGTAATACTTATTACTACACGCAAGGGAAAATCAGGCACATCAAACTTTTCGTTCAGCACCAGCCTTGGTTTTTCAAAGCTGGCCAATTCCATTGATGTTTTTGAAGCTGCTGAATACAAAGCACAGGTGGTCAAACTCGGCGGCACACTCTCGGATAAAGGCGCAACTACCGACTGGCAGAAAGAAATTACAAGAACTGCATTTACACAAAACCACAACCTGTCATTCAGCGGGGGCAACAAAGGCCTTACCTATTATGCCTCTTTTAACATGCAGAAGCAGGAAGGCATTATTAAAAACAATGACCTTGACAGGTACACGGGCAGGTTTAATGTAACGCAAAAATTTCTTGATGACCGACTTACCATAGAAGCCAACCTGAATGCTACCGGCACCAAAAATATCAGGCCATCCATTTCAGGCCTTATCGGAGATGCCATTTCAAACAACCCTACTTATCCCGCATACGATGCAAACGGAAGCCCTGCTCAATACCAGGATATCAATAACCCGCTGGTAAGCTTAAGGCTCGAAAAGGATATTACCAAAATCAACCGGGTTATCGGCAATATTACCCCATCATTAAAGATCATCAGGGGGCTTGTTTACAAACTCAATTTCGGTATTGACCATTCAACCGGAACAAGGGACATCCAGTCATTAGCCAATGCAGTGCCGCAACGCGATGGCCGGTTAGAAACTTATTATACAACCAACCGGAATACCTTACTGGAAAATTACCTTACTTATAATTTCAGGTTCAATGACCATATCTTTTCAACCCTTGCTGGGCACTCATACCAGGAAATATACCTGCAGGGAAGAAACTACAGCATAAACCGTTTCCCGATAGGACCGGTAGAACCGCAATATAACCCGGGCCTCGGACAAGAACTGACACTGGCCAATAACCGTCCAGGCGGATATGCACTTATCAATGAACTGCAGTCATTTTTCGGGAGGATCAATTATGCTTACCTGAACAAATACCTGCTTACTGTAAATGTAAGGGCGGATGGTTCATCAAAGTTTGGCGAAAATAATAAGTATGGTATCTTTCCCTCATTCTCTGCAGGCTGGAAGATCTCTGAAGAAAATTTCATGGGTTCTTCTATATTCAGCAACCTAAAGTTAAGGGCGGGATGGGGGCAAACAGGCAACCAGGAAATTCCCTCCAAGATCACACAGGCATTATATACTTCTTCCGTATCTGCAACCACCAGCTATCCTTTATCAGGAACCGGGCCTTATGCTGCCGGTACAACATTTTCCCGTTTAGCCAATCCCGATATACAATGGGAAGTATCCAACCAGTTCAACATCGGGTTTGATTTTGCCGTATTGAACGGCAAGCTGTCCGGTTCAGCAGACTATTTTCATAAAGTCTCAGACAATATTCTGCTTGAAGTAATTCCCGCCGACCCGGTGCAGCCTGCAGGCACTGTGTGGACAAACGTAAAAGACATGACCATTACCAACAGCGGTGTTGAAATAGACCTTGATTTTAAAAATAAAACCAAACGTGGCTTGCTGTATGGCGTGGGCGGCAATATGACCATTATGAATAACAAGGTGGAGAACTCACCTTATACTGTTATTCCTTCGGGCTCTGCCTCCGGCTCAGGCCTTACATCTGCTACCATAAATGGATACATCAACGGCGAGCCCATTGGTACATTTTATCTTAAAGAGTTTACGGGTTTTGATGCCAACGGGCTGAGTACTTACCGTGACACCGATGGCGACGGCATTATTTCTGATAAAGACAGGATTGCTGCAGGAACAGCGCTGCCTAAAGTGATGTATAATTTTTTCGGTACACTCGGCTACAAAGGGTTTGACCTCGTTATAAATTTTAACGGTGTTTCAGGAAATAAAATTTATGACAACACCGCCAATGCAAATTTTTACAAACTGCGCCTGTCAAAAGGCATCAACACAACCAGGGAAGCTATTGAATTTCCACAGGAATCTGTGAACAATGCAGCGCCTGTAAGCACCCGTTACCTGAAAAACGGTTCGTACCTGAGGTTAAATAACATGGCCCTCAGTTATTCTTTCGATACCCGTAAACTTGGTATCAGCAAATGGGCATCTGCACTCAGGGTATCATTAACAGGGCAAAATCTTTTACTTGTTACAGACTATGATGGTTACGATCCGGAAGTAAATACGGACAGAACGATAAACGGGATATCATCTTATGGTATTGACTACCTGAGTTATCCCAAAGCCCGTTCGTTTATTTTCGGATTAATGGTTTCATTCTGATAAATCAAAACATATGACAAAGAACACACTTAAAAAAATATTGCTGTTGCTGCTGGTTTCTGCAACCGGGTTCAACTGTACAAAGCTGGATGAAAAGATACTGGACGAATCTTCAGTAACCGGGCAAACAGATAAACAAATTGCAGACGGGCTGATAACGCCTGCATACGCTTTGCTGCCCAATATTTACCTGCACACCAATTTTTTTGCATTGCAGGAAATTTCTACTGATGAAGCGATACTTCCTTACCGCGGCGGTACAGACTGGGGTGATAACGGCATCTACATTTCATTGCACAGGCATGAAACAACAAGCACCGATCCCAATGTAAGAAACACATGGAACCTGATTGTACAGAGCATTTCAAGGTGCCTTATTGCCATTGACAACCTCCCTTCTAATAAAGATGCCAATGCAAAAGTTTACCTGGCCGAAGCAAGGGCATTGCGTGCCTTTTACAACCTGCTGGCCCTTGACCTTTTTGGTATTGCATTCGTAAAGGAAAAGCCTGATGATATTTCCACCATCATCAGGGGACAGGAAGCGGTTGACTACATTGCAGCGGAATTAACAGCCGCAGAACCTAATCTTCAAGCCAACAGCGGGCCCGGAAGGATTTCCAAAGCAGGCGCATGGGGACTGCTTGCAAAACTGCACCTGAATGCCGCTGTGTACAGGGACAGGTATGCAAGCAACTTTACTTTTAAAACTGAGGACCTGGATAAAGTGATTGACTATACTTCAAGGATCATCAGCTCAGGACAATATGCTTTATCACCTGATTATTTTGCCATTTTCGGCAACGATAACCACGCCAATAAAGAACTGATATTTGCAGTTGATCAGCGGGCTGATCTCAACGGACATAACAGGCTGGCCTATTTTTCACTTTCAGGCGACCAGTTTCCTTTGCCTGACTTTCCTGCTGCAAACGGAACAGACGGGCCGGGAATAACACCTGATTTCTACCGTACATGGACAGACGCTTACGGAGCAACTGACCCTGCTGCAGCCGACCCCAGGTTTTATAAGCAAAACCTCTCCATTTACACCAATCCCAATGACACCTGTGTGGCCGGTGCTGATTTCAATATCAACAGGGGCATCCTCCGCGGGCAACAATACGGGCTCATCAGAAAAAACGGCGTGTTCCTGAAATGCCCCGACGGCAAATTTAAAGTGGGCAAACTTTATAACGATACCCGCAGCAGGCCCACGCTGGAAGTAAACTTTACTGAATTAATAAATTATACAACTGCAGGCAGCGATTACAATACTGGTTACAGGGTTGAGAAATATGAATTCAGCAGAAAATCAGCAAGCGGCAGGAATTTTGGCGAAGCCGATATTTCCATTGTGCGCCTTGCAGATGTTTACCTGATGCGTGCCGAAGCAAAACTGCGCAAGAATGATGCAACCGGCGCATTAACTGATGTAAATGCCATCCGTTCAGCACGTACTTCTTCCGCATTGCAGGCGCCGCCTTTAACATCAATAACATTGGATCTTTTATTCAGGGAACGCGGTTTTGAATTGTACTGGGAAATGCACAGGAGAACAGATATGGTACGCTTTCTGAAATATGAAGGCGCATGGACAGAAAAAACCAATACAGATAAAAACAAAAGGATTTTCCCCATTCCCCAAACCGCAATTGACGGTTCATCTAACCTGCCGGGGTATTTGGTACAAAACCAGGGATACTGATATAGTTAAACGGCAATGTTTGTTTTATAAAAACCCGTTCCTTATACCGGAGCGGGTTTTTTTATATTGAAAACTCCGGGGCTTTAAGTTTTAGCCCGCATTAAAAAAATAAACCCGTAACTTTTATACACGCAAATTTTATTTTCTCCTTATGATTTACAACCAAGAAATTGAAACAATGCCGCTTTCAAAACTCAGAAAGCTCCAATCGGAAAGATTTGTAAAGCTGGTTCATTACATGCACCGCAACCAGCCTTTTTATAAAAAAGCCTGGGATGAAAAAGGTATTGACATCAGTAAAATAAAAAGTATTGAAGACATTGTTCAGTTTCCGTTTACACACAAAGATGACCTTCGCAACAATTATCCGTTTGGTTTATTTGCCACGCAGCAGGATCTGGTCAGCAGGATACACTGCAGTTCCGGTTCTACAGGCAAGCCCACCGTTGTGGGCTATACAAAAAATGATCTTGCTGTTTTTTCCGAAGTGGTGGCACGTTCACTCTGCTGTGCAGGCGCAGTTCCCGGTATGAAACTGCACAACGCTTATGGCTACGGGCTTTTTACCGGCGGCCTCGGGCTGCATTATGGTGCGGAATTATTAAACATGGCGGTTATCCCTGTTTCGGGCGGAATGACGGAAAGACAAATTATGCTGCTGCAGGATTTTAAATCAGAAATGATTTCCTGCACACCTTCTTATGCATTGGTGCTTGCTGATGAGATAAGAAAAAAAGATCCCGGATTAAAAACAATCAGTCTTAAGTATGCTGTATTGGGCGCCGAACCGTGGACGGAAGCCATCCGCATGGAAGTGGAAGAAAAATTAAATGTCAGCGCCACCAATATTTATGGGTTGAGTGAAATTACCGGTCCCGGTGTTTCGCAGGAAGACCATGAAGAAAAGAATGGCAGCCACATCTGGGAAGATCATTTTTACCCGGAAGTAACAGACCCCATTACAAATGAACCATTGCCGGAAGGAAAAGAAGGCATCCTTGTTTTTACCACACTTACCAAAGAAGCCATGCCGCTGATGCGCTACGTTACCAATGACATCTGCAGCATATTTTACGACAAACCATCCAAACGCACACATATTAAAATGAGCGGCATAAAAGGCCGGCATGATGACATGCTTATTATAAGGGGCGTTAACCTGTTTCATACCCAGGTAGAAGCATTGCTGCAATACCATCCTGAGCTCTCAGGCAATTACCAGCTTATAGTAGAAAAAGAGAACAAGCTTGACAAAGTAACCGTAGCCATAGAGCTGCATGAAAAAATTTACCATGAACTGGGCCATTCAATTGAAAGCATACAGGACAGCGCTGATTACCTTAAACTAATAAAAGGAAAACTCCTGCAAAGGATAAAAGACAATACCGGACTTTCCATGACAGTAGCCCTCAAGGATTTTAACAGTTTGCCAAGAAGCGAAGGCGGCAAACTGAAACGTATTGTTGATAAGAGAACTTCCGCCTGAACTTTTTTATAGTCTGCTTGCGGGCCTGTCTTTTTCATTTACTATGCTGCCTCTGCCGGGGTTGTGTCTCATGAACCATCCAAACCACCCCCTGATCAATCTCCACCACCACCACAACCACTGCAACCACTCCCACCTGAACATCCACTGCCACAACCGCTGTCTCCATGCTTACCAGCGGCACATCCGCTACCGCAACCAGAGCCTCCAGAAGAACAACCGCTGTTTTTATCCTTATTTTTTGGGTTGTTTTTAAAAACAGTATAGATAAGAATAATGGCCAACAAAACTCCAAACAGAAATATTCCTTTGCTGGCATGTATGAAGAGTAATGCAAATAAACAGATACCAACCAGCAACAATGTTCTTTTATAAAAAGCTGATGGCTTTTTTACCAGCCAATACTCACTCAGATTCACCCTTTGAAAATTTATATCTGAAAACCGCTTTTGATGATGGTGCCAGATATCTGCCGGCGGATCGGCATTGAACTTTTGTTTATATAATTCAAATGAAGACGTGTAATAGTTATTAAACTTTTGCTCTTCCTGTTGCCCTCCTTTTGTGGGATTATGATGTATCTCTTTCTCCAATGTGTTTTTACAGAGGTCAATCCAATACGACCTGGTAAATGTAAGGTGCAGGTGCCATGCCTGATCAACAGGATCAGAAGGTGTAATACCTGTTTCACTTATGCAGCATAAAAAAATAAATTTTTTATACTCCTCAATTACCTGCCGGGTGTATTCTGCAGACCAGCCGTTTTCTCTTGCCAGTCTTTGCTCAAAGCTGAAATCAATACCAGGTTCATTAAATTCAAACAGTTTGATCTTTTGCCATAATACAGTTTCAACCGGGCTCATATTTTTTTTGATTCAGGCAAATATAATTGAATAGACTTACTGAACGTACAAGTGCGACCCGCTTTGCCGGAGGACAGGCGCAACAAACACGTAATAGCAGTAATGCTGCCCGGCTCCAAAATTACCCTACTTTTCACTGCCATAAAAAAGTAACAGTAAAGAAATACCTGTACAAAAACCAACCTCTTACCCCGCAAACTGCACCGAGTGTATCATTGGCAGGTAATTGTTCAGCGCCTGCCAGCTCTCTCCCCTGTCTGGCGAGAAAAACAAATTGCCTGTGGTGGTGCCGAAAGCTACTGCTTCGCCTGAGCATACTTTACACCTTCAGGAAGGTTATCACTGGTTGTGATAAGCTCATGCCATTCTTTTTTATTGAGTTGAAACATAAAATCCTTTGGGAAATTCATCTTGTTTCTTTTAACAGCTTGCTTCAGAATCCTTGTTTCGGTCCC
>JANRKT010000338.1:0-2868 GCA_033763355.1 Chitinophagaceae bacterium
TACGTCGGAAGAATCGAATCCGGCAGGATTACCCCCTTTCTGCCAGGCATCTGTCACAAAATAACTGTAATCATTTTTCTGCATCCAGATAGTGGCCCCGGGAAAAAGGTCCACACCGCCGATATGATCCCAGTGCGGATGTGAAATGATGACATCGGTAATATCCTCTGATCTCAGGCTCATCTTTTGTAAAGTGGAATCCGGACGAACAAAATGCTGTAACCAATTGCCAAAGAATTTACTTTCCCTGTGAAAACCGGCATCCACCAGAACAATTCTTCCATTGTTCCCTTTCAGCAGCCAGGTCATAAAAACACCGTTCACACTGTCTTTTGATGTTGAATGAAGGGCAATTTCTTTTACAGACCAGGGCGAATGTGGCCTTGCAAATTCAATGGCATATACTTCGTAAGTGTCATTTTTTTGTGCAAAGACTGTTGAAGCGGTAAAAACAAGAAGGAAAAAAGCAGTAATTTTTTTCATGTTGATTATTTTTTGAGCCTATTTTTTTAATAACTCCTGGTTGGCTTCTTCAATAATAGCTTTTCGTATTTGCGGGTTTCTGTTGAGTATTTCAAATACTTTTTTTATCATTCCATTCATCAACGCCGAGTACGGGACGATGCCGGTAAACATAATGCTGGCAAGTTTACATACCGATAAGGTATGCTGTCGGTTTTGGGACATGAGAATTATTTGGGATATCCGATTCTGTTTACAATATCCTGGAACCTTTTATCATTACCCAATGACCTAAACAATGGCTCTATTTTTAGCTTATACATTTCTACTTCATGATCTCTGAAAGCTTTTTCCAGCGATTGAATAGCAAGATCGTTTTTGCCCAGGACAGTGTAAACAGCTGCCAGGTGAAAGTAAGGACTACCCGCTGATGTATGCCGACTTTTTCGTTTCAACTCATTTAAAAAAATTTCCCACTTATTGGTTTGCCCTGTTTTGTAATAAGCAATAGCAAGATGACCTAAATTTTCCGGATGAAATTTTATATCAGAAAGTGAGTCAATTCTATCAAAAGCCTGAATGGCTTGTTCAAACTTGTTGTTGTAAATATATAGCCTTATTAAAAACACTTTTAAGTAGGTTATATTTGGAAATAATGATTCTGCCGACTCAATCGTCTGCAATGCTTTCCCGGATTGATCATTGAATTGGTAGGCGAACGCCAGTCCAGTCCAATTTCTCCAATGATTTTTATCGTTGCTAAAATTATTAATGGCGAGTTGTAAAGCTTCTTCAAATCTGCCCATTACCAAAAGGTAATCAAAAAACCGTGCGACGACTTCAGTATTGGAAGGATATAATTGAAGAACCTTTTCATATTCTTTTTCGACGGCATCAAAATTCCACCTGTACCATAATTGCAGTTCGGCCATGCGGTAATGCGCTGAGGCCAGGTCAGGATTAATTTGCAATGCTTTTTGAAGTAAAGGAGTAGCTTTTTGCAATACCTGTTCGCTTCGTAATTCGCCAAGCCATGTTCCCTGCAGAAGCCAGTAAAACGCCAATTCTGTATAAGCGTCAGCAAAGTTCGAATCCAGGTCAATAGCTTTTTCTAAAAGCTTTTTTGAGCTATTTTCCGCTATGTTTTTAGCCTGAAGGTAGAGCGTATAAGCTTCTATACTTTTTGTTGGTAAAACTTCAATTCTTTGCTTTACATCCGGATCAATATTAATTTTTAATTCACCGGCTACCTTTTGCGCAATATCGCTTTGAATGGCAAACACCTCTTTGAATTCACGGTCATAGGTTTCTGACCACAAATGTTCATCCGTTTTTCCATCTATTAGCTGCACCCGGATTCTTATACGGTTACCTTCCTTCTGTACACTGCCTTCCAGCACATTTGCAACACCAAGTTCATTGGCTATTTCCTTTACAGTTTTTTTTGAACCTTTATACGACATGGCAGAAGTTCGGGAAGTGATGCGCCAGCCGCCAATCTTAAATAAGTGATTAAGAATTTCGTCCATCATGGCATCGGCAAAATAATCCTGCGCCGGATCGTTACTCGTGTTGGTAAATGGCAAAACGGCGATAGATTTATCTTTGCTTTTTGATTCAACTGTATCTGCGGTTTTGTTCTTATCCTTATTCTTGAAATAAAAAAAGGACCCGACGGCAAGTAAGGAGATAAGCACCAGCATAAAAGGTATAAGCCTTTTTCCATTAAAGAGTTTCCCTTTCCGGTAAATGCTTTTTGGGTAAGCGTCTGCAGATGAAGTTGTATCGCTCATATCAGTTTCCATCCTTATCCGGTAAATCTTAACAGGAGCCTCTACATTCTTTAATGTTTCTTCTCTGAAAAATTCTGCTGCAAATTCTTTTTTGTTTTTAATATTTGTATAAACGGCTTCGGATACAAGAATTTCGCCAGGGTCAGCGATTGATTGCAGGCGTGAAGCAATGTTTACTCCATCTCCAAATACATCATGGTCTTCAAATATCACTTCTCCTAAATGTATTCCGATTCGCAGTTGCAATCCATCAGTCTTACTACAGGCTTGATGAATAGCGGCAGCACAAAATACAGAGTCAGTTACAGTATTAAAACTTGCCAGCACACCATCGCCTAATTCTTTTATCCATGTGCCATGAAATTGTTTAATGAGGGGCTTATGTATTTCCCTGTTTTTGCGGAGAATCTCAAATGCTTTTTGTTCATCACTGCCCATTAGTGCCGTGTACCCGACAATGTCGGTAAACATGATGGCGGCGAGCTGGCGTGATTGGGACATTTTTTATAAAAAGATGATTTCTATTTTAAATATTCTCTGACTTTAGCATTAATAAATTCTTTCACACTTTCCCATGTTTGTTTTTTTAAACTTACCGGGTCTTCGCTTTCTT
>JANRKT010000339.1:0-10319 GCA_033763355.1 Chitinophagaceae bacterium
GAAATTCTACAGATTTTAGGAACATCACTTTTCGATAAAACTCAACTAAATCAACTACTTCAGAAAAAAAACAATCAAGATGTCAAAGAGCTTTTATATAATCAATTGAAAATCTTTTAGTTTAAACGGGACACTACTGATAATTCCTTATAGGGTAATGTTGATGGCTCATATTCGATCATGTTTAACTTTTAGATTCTTTGTCTTAGTGCTATTTGATTATTTATCCCTTTTCTTCACCCCTTTTAGCCGCATTCGTAAACTTATCTGATTCAGCCTGTGGATATATCTTTTTAATTGACAAGTGCAATTGTCTTGGGTATAAAAAGCTTAATACTTGTATAACACATTTTGGAAATGTTTTGGGATATAGCGGCAAAGTTAGCATATCAGTTGTATCAAAGCATTCAGCCCGAAAGTGATTTTAAAAAAGGCCTCTTTATTTTTATTTTGAAAGTTTATTGCTGAAAAATGCAAACAAAAATCCGTTTCTTTCGGTTACATAATGGCCCCCTGCGGCAACAATTATAAAAGCAGTACTGTATGAAGTTCAAAGCCATATTCTTCCATGCCATATTATCATTGACCTTATTTGTTGGTTGTCAGAAAGATATGCCTGAACCCGGGACGGGTTTGCAGCCCGGTAATGAGTCGAATCAAAAAAATTCACCAGCGAGGCTTTCTTATGGGGATACAGTTTTTTATCTCAAAAATCATCGTGATGATTATATGATTTTACCTGTTAGCAAGCCAGAAGGATCTGGTTATTTTAAGGCCGTTCCAATGGGTTTGTCATTAGATACACTTTCAGGCCGCATTAATGTTACGCTTAGTGAGACAGGCCTCAGGTATAAAATATATTATCTTTCATCTGGCGGCACAGTGCTGGATAGTGTTAAACTGGTTATTTCGGGGATTGATTATAAAGATGCCATCTATGAAATTGCTTCAACCCCAAATGCTTACGATACTGCTTTCCCAGTTTATAATGCCCGGCAGGAACTGGCTCTACCCTGTGGAGATGACGATGACGATGACGACGGGGATATAGACGATGATGACAATGCGTGCATATTTGATGAAACCGACCTGAATGGCGATGGCAATGATGATATACCTGGAGCAGTACAGGATAAATTGCTTATTGATACAAAAAAGGGAACGATAGATGTTGAAGCATCATTTCATGGGGGGGTATTCGGCTCTTCCAGCCCGCCAAACGGAATATCGAAAGACTTTGCATTATACTACCGCCTCCAGGATGCCAGCAACAGGGCTCTGAACAAAATAACTGTTCGCTTATATCATTATAAAAAGAGGAGTGATATACCACAATCTTTGCTGGATACACTTAACCTCCGAAATGATATTTCTGTCGCAGTAAACATGATACCCAATAATGGTGGCTCAGGTAATTCAGGAATCAGTCAGGCAAGTAGTATAAACCAATCTTTTAGTTTAAGTTACCGTGAAGAATATGCTGCAAAACCTAAACGACCGCCTATTATTATAATAATAAGTCAATAAGATAACCAGCCCTTATTTTTTTCAACAACCCGGCACAAAATGCCGGGTTTCTCATACTTTTATAAACTGATAATACATAGATTTTAAGATTTGATGTAATTCCGGATTTTTTAATGCCACTGATTCTTTTGAATTACCAATGAATAGGAAGCCAATCCTTATTTTACTGGTTATAGCTGGATCCATTGTCAGCCTTTTTGCACAGATAAACAAAAGCGACCGTTTTAAGGAGAGTTATCGGGAAGCTAACCGGCTGTATAACCTTGATGACCCTACTCCGGAAACAGACAGCATTGCTTTACAGGTTTTTCTAAAAGTCTCAAATTCTGCTTCCGGAAGAAATTATCGGATTGCCATTGAAAGTCTTATTAAAGCCGGCAATATTCATCAGGGTTACCAGCGGTTTTCCGAAGCCAACGCACTATACCACCAGGCCCTTGCAATTAATTCCCGTTACGCGAAAAATGAGGTACTTACTTACGAAGCCTTTCTGTACCTGGGGTCATCACTTTATTTCAGCAATGTCATTGACAGTGCACAATACTATTTTGAAGCTGCTTCCAGGATAGCTTTATCCTATTCAGGAAAGGAAACCCTGCCGGAGCGGGACCGTCTTTACAATTCACTTGGCGCCATTTATTATGAAAGCGCCAATTATAAACAAGCTAAAAATTATTTTGAGAGCGCCCTGCAATTTTCGCCTGTTACTGCAGAGGATTATGAAGAATTTTTCACAGGCATACAAAGTAATGTAGCTAACTGCCTGATGAAGATGAACCAATATGATTCAGCGCTTCGTATTTTTAAATCATTGCGGCCAAATGAACAACAGAAAGAAATCATACGGCAGAATACAGCACACAGTTATTTTGAGCTGGGTCTTTACGACAGCGCTTTAGCAATTTATCAATCATTGTCTTTGCAAGGTGGCTTTTCAAGTGTTGTGGCGCTAACGGATATGGGCCGTATTTATATAAACCGTAAGCAGTGGCAACAGGCTGAGGCAGTTTTTGATTCCGCTATTTCCCGCAACCGGGGTATTTCTACTGCCATTAAAAATAAAGAAGAGGCGCTTGCTTATATGTACCGGAGCCAACTGGCACAGAAGCAGGGGCTGACAGAAGAAGCCATTACATGGATTAATGAGGCATTGCAGGAAGTGCATTTGAATTTCATATGGAAAAAAACAGAAGACCTTCCGGATGATGTTTCAAAAACAGTTTCTCCCATTACTTTATTTACAATTTTACACAATAAAGCAGGACTGTTACACAGGAGGTACAAAAATACCCTTCAACAATCGTTACTGACGGCATCTCTGGCTGCTTACAGGAAGGCAATTGAAACGGCTAATTTCATAAAGCAGAATTTTGATAACGACGAGGCAAAGTTTTTCTTTAATGAGAATTATAAATCAATATACGGAGAAGCCATAACAGTGGCCTATGAAGCGGCGAGGGGTAATGCTAATTATATAAACGATTACCTGTTTATCATTGAAAATTACAAGGGTAATATCCTGTATCAGAACCTGCAAAACGTCCTGCTTAAATCAACTGCACGGATCCCAGACAGCATTCGCAGAAGGGAAAAGGAAATAAAACAACTTCTGGCGGTTTATACCACCAGGATAAACCAGGCCCCGGCTGAAAAGGATGCTGTCCCTCTTCAAAAAAGGCTGTTATCGCTCCAGGTAGAATTATCCCGTTTGCAAAAAACTTACGAAGAAGACGCCAGCTACAATCTTTACAAAAACCAGCAGTCAGGCAGGCAGCAGACTATTAAAGCTATTCAGGCCACGCTGGATGATAAAACTGCTCTATTTAATTACTATACGGGTGACAGCGCAATTTTCTGCCTGGTCATTACGAATAAGAATCACCGGATACAAAAGATTAATACAGACAGTTTGTTTTACCGGCAGTTATTTTCATTTATTAATGAAGTATATCATTATGAAGAAGGAAAAAGATATGAAGGTTTTGAAGCATCTTTTAGCCTGTACAAATACCTTATTGAACCATTTGAAAGTGAGACTGACGACTGTTCGAAATGGGTAGTGATACCGGATGGTATTTTGTATTATCTGCCCTTTGAGGCCATGATTAAAAAAGGCCAGAGCAAAGCCTACCTGATGCTTTCAAAAACCATCAGTTATCATTATTCTTTCGCTTTGTTACTCGAAAAAAGCAACCACAGATCAGGAAGTATTATTGTACCCGGAAATACAATTGCATTTGCCCCTTATACTGTACCTGACAGCAATATAATTAAAAGCGGCCTTCCATTTCTTCCGTTATCAGGCGAAGAAGTGCAGAAGGCAACAATTAATATTTTTTCGGAACATGCGGCAACCAAAGATTATTTTATTAAACAAACCGGAAACTACCCTGTTATCCACCTGGCCACCCATGCAAGTGCGGGAGCCGATAACAGTCAGAACTGGATACAGTTTTATCCTGCCGACAGCAATAGCAGGCTTTTTTTGCATGAGATATATAACCTGGACCTGCACCAGGCAGAACTGGTTATACTGAGCGCCTGCGAAACGGGTGGAGGAGTTACGGCAACAGGCGAGGGTTTACTAAGCTTATCACGGGCGTTTATGTATGCAGGTGCAGATGGGATTGTTTCCACCCTTTGGAAAACCGAAGACAGGGTGACTGCGTTTTTGATGCGACAAATGCATGATTACCTGAAACGAGGATTAGCTCCTGAAGAAGCTTTACAGGCAGCAAAGAAGGATTTATTGAATAATAATGAGCTGGGAGTTCAGTATAAAACCCCCAACTACTGGGCTAATTTTATTTATGTGGGCAAACTTCACCGCAATCAATCCCGAACACCATTATGGATACCATGGCTGGCGGCCTTCAGTGCCACGGCAATTGTTGTTTTGTATGTATTCCGCAAAACCAAAAAGACCCCATCAAATATTTGATAAGGCCTTTTTCCCCGACGAAAATTTGCATCAGGCCGGGATACAGGATTTCAAAACGGGGAGGGCTTCCTTATGCTACATGATATTAATATCATTGTAACCATTTTAATCTTCGTATCGTCCATTTGCTTACTTTTTCGTGAAAAGTATGATTGGGGTTTTCCCTGATTCGTTCAAACAGCAGACGGGCCGATCTTATATCTTTCGTTTTTAAACAGGAAAGCGCTAAATAAAATTCTGCTTCATCATTATAAAGCCGGTTATTGGTTTTCTTATTATTAATGAGCAGTTCATTCAGCAGGGCTGAGGCTTTTTCATAATCACCTGTTACGTGACAGGCGTAAGCAGCCAGGAATTTTTCACGATTATTGGTGGCGCTGAGTGACTCATAAGTTTTAATGACAGCCCCATAGTTACCGGCTTTAAATTCATTTACCATATTGTGGGTGGTAATATCCCCGATGCCACGGTCAGTATTTACATTATAAGCCTGATAAAGCTCACTGTATAACTTGTCGGCGCTTGTACGGGAATACTGGTAGGCAAACCAGGCCCCCATTATAAGAATAACGGAAGCAGCTATTCGCAGTGCCCATTTTATAGGATACATTTTTATTGATGCGGACTTCCCTGCTTCAATATTTTTTGGAGTATGATTTTTAATCTGTGACTGAAGATATGCATAATGAACTGACTGCACCTGCTTCAGGATATTATACCTCTGTACTGCTTTAGCTGATGCAAGGTGGAGGTTGATTTCCAAATCAGCATCCTGCACACTTTCCTTTTCAAGCAATACTTCAGCTTCTGCCCTGGTGATCCTTCTTTTTAAGAATTCATCAAGTACTGATTCTATGTGTATATTATTGTTCATATAAAGGGAGGGGTTTAAGGTTGTCCAATAAGGTGGAATTATCAGATAGCAACTCTTTTATTTTTTTCATGCACTTACTTTTTTTATTCCTAAGGACCTGCTCATTTTCATAATCGAATTCTGCTAAAAGCTCTTTGATACTCTTGTCCTCGTAATAGAATCCGGTCAGCAGTTTTCTGCATACATCGCCAATTTCTGCAAGTACCTTTTGTAAATCCTGCCGGCTGTCTTTATCCAGAAAACTGCCAGTTTCTGTTGTTTCATTATTTTCCCCGTTCATATAGAAAAGTTCTCTTTTCTTTCTCCTTTCACGGGTTCTCAGTTCAAATAACCAAAGGTTGCGGGCAATTGCAGATAAAAAAGTTTTAATACTGCTGTCGCCACGGAACCTTCCTGTTTTTACTTTTTCTATCAAAACGATCACAGCATCCTGAAATACATCCGCTCCGTCTTCCCTGGAACCGCCATTGGCACAAATGTGGGCTACAATTCCTTCAAAGTAATAATCATAAAGTTCCCTTACCGGTTTTTCAATGTCCGGTTGCTGTAGTGCTTTAATAATGTGTTGCTGAGTCTTTACAATCATTATTTTCTTATTTATTGTTGCCGTAACTGTAAAAATGTAACATTAATATGAATTTTTTGTTGCCTTTCTGTGTTAATAAATAACTTCTACGGTAACAATAAAGGTTGCATCAATAAAGCTGCAACCTTTGTATACGGGAACCCTTTCCAGGGCCTTAACCAACTTTAGAAATTTATTTGTCAGGGGGCGTCTGTCAGGTTAATAGGGGGTATTGTGGCCGGAGGTGTTACGTCAAATGGCTCGGAGGAGGATACCGGCTCCGGCGCATTGCCAAAAAGCCTGAGTGAAGCAGCGGAAACGTCATCAACACTCAAAATCTTTATTGTAATCCGCGGTAATGAACTGCTTGAGCCATCAGTTCGCCTGCTCACTTTCAAAACTTCCAGTGCAACCACGCCTAAATTAGTCCCCTGCAGGTTTCCGGTCAGTGGGCCATAATTATTGCTTATATCACCATCATACACAATTGCCAGGATCGGTTTGCCCACAAGCATTGCAAGTCCTTTTGCCCTTAAAGGCGTTACGTAAGGGATTTTATCAAGCAATATTTCCGGGCCATCATTTCCGGTGCCCAAGCCCGGGCCTGCCTGTAAGAAATTACGGGTACCATTAGAGGCAGGACCTGCATTTTTCCACGAAGCAGGTATTGTTTTAAGGGCATACCAACCCTCATCACCAACCTCACCTGAAAAAAGTTCAATCGTGTCACCAACTTTATCCCGGAAATAGGGAAGTGCCAGGCGCAATCCTACTCTTGCCAGGTGGTCGTTTACGTCTGTTTCGGAGAAATTATTAGGCGGGTTGCCGTTATCAATAGCATCTTCATCAAGTAATAAAAAAACAGATTCGGGCACAACAGCGGTTCCGGGAGTAGTTGTTTCAGTTGCAGATACGGGAGTATTTTTTTCTGCATTAATAGCTTCTTTCTGGCAGGAGCCAAAAGCAATCAGTAAGATTCCGCTGCATGTAAACAGGCAGAATGAATTAATCCAATTTGTTTTCATAATCGCAGGTTTCAAAATGAGTGAATAATAATTCATTATGTGTAATACATAGTTGCCGGTGTGCAAGTGAATGTAACCTGTTTCAGTTAGAAAATATATTACGCAAATGAGCTGCTAACCCTGAGCTGAGTATGGGTTTAAAGGAACTGTCTCTTTACTTTCGGAAGTTATGCATGAAATCTGTTCAGCATCTTCTTTGGTTTTATAAAACTTCCTTGCTGACAACTCGCCCTGCAACCAGACATGTTCAATTTTAATAATATTGCGTAAAGCCGGGAAGAGGGTCATGAGCAGGAGGATGTAAGCAATAACATCCCCGGCCTGTAATAGCTTATGGCTGGTGCCCCATACCATTAATACCATTACCAGGGCCAGCATACAATAAAGCATAAGAGGAGCCAATGCCTTCAGCATTGTTTTTTTTATGTAATAGGAAGTTAATGTAAGCCTGAACTTTTCAGATTTTTTTTCAAATGTTTGCAGGTAATTATTTTTTGTTTTACTGTGCTGCAATAAAGCCCGGGAAATAAAATTGAGCAAGGAACCCTGTTTTTTGCGTTTGTCAGAAAAAATAGCTTTTTGTTTTCTGTTATACCATCGCTGAATAAACCAAAAAATCAGTATAGCAGCTATGACAACAAAAGTAAGCCGGGCATCAAGAGAGAACAATATATACAAAGCCATCCCAAGAAAAAGTATGTCCTTTGCAAGGCCAATTACTCCTTTTACCAATAATTGCTGCAGCGCTTTAGCCTCTGAACTATAAGCAAGAAGCAAACCGGCATGCATGTTGCCTTTAGCTTTTTGCAGCAGGTGCAAATTGAATAGTTGTTGCCTGATGCAGGCAGTGAATGATTCGCCTGCAAGTGCACAAAAGTATTGATGCACCCAACTGATGAAGAACTTTAAAAGAATAAGGCCAAAAAAGAAAGTAAAAAAAATGTTCAGGTTATCGGGCAAATTTATACCGAGTAGTTGCAGGGCTTTTGTTTTGCCCGAACCTGCCGAAAAAACAATTTCCATATACTTGCCAATACTCAGAGGCAGTAATAAAGTAAGGTAGCTGGTCAATAACCCCAATACTATAATAAATAGTACCCTTTGGCGGTGCTGCCTGACGAATTGCCACCATATTTTTTCTTTCAGCATTTAATTGTGTTTAAATCAACATCTCTTTAACTGATAATTTTATTTTTTGATAATGAAGGAAGTATTTTTCTTCATGCTATCACACCCAGCGGTTGCTCAAGCAGGTTGGTTATTTCGCCACTGGCCAGTTGCTCAATGGTAAATACCGGGATATGGATTTTATTTTTTACTTCCCTTATAAGTAACGGACTGGCGGTAAACAACCCGCACAGAGCGGTAGGAACAATATGCATTTCCTGCAATGATCTTACACCCTGAACAGCAGAGAGGCTATCACCGGCAGAAAAGATTACAGCATCTACTCCGCTCATAAATTTTGCATGTGTAAGCAGCATTTCTGTCTCCCTCTGATAAATCCCATCTGCAATTTCCATTACCACATAATCCAGTTCGCTGGCATTGATCTGGCTGAGGAGGGTTTCGTACAGGTTAAGAAGTTCTCCCAATTCGCACATGTAAGTAGAAGGAAATCCCATAGATCCAAAATCGGTGACTACATCCGCACCGTGGTCGTAATTCAAATCGCAATCTTTTGTGAAAACAGTGCCGGTTAATTTTATAAATCCGGTCTTCATACCGGTTTTCTTCAGGCCTCTTACCAGGTGTGCTGCTGTGGTTGTTTTTCCGCTGTCCATAGATGATCCGACAGAGAGGATGATGCGTGTCAAAGATTGCATTACGCCTGTGTAAGTTAGTATCTCTTTATGCTTTATCCATTTTGTATTTAAGATGGTTCCCTTTCTGTCAACTGCATAACCAATCAGTTTTAACCTGGTAGGGCCGATATTGCTGAATTTGCTGTGCATGCTATGAATAACCCCTACTGTACCCCCTGCGCCAAGAATGTGATATTCACTTAAGGGTTCTTTGGGCACATATCCCTCAAACTGTTCAGTGGCATATCGTGTACCAAAAGCGGCCATTATAAGGTCGCCGGTATAAATACCCGCATTTCTTTTATCAGCGCTTTGAATGCTGCTGTGTTTGCCGATACTTGTTACTTCAAATACAGCAATGTCACCTACTTTTGGTATTTGAATGGCTGACAGGCTTTCGTCAATGAGATAGTTCTCAACCTCACGGCAGATATAAGATTTTTTGATTCGCTTTTCCATAACTGTAAATTTTATATGGCAGTAAACAATTGAATTTATTTTTTGAATAATGGATCAATATTAAACTGTGCAGTGAACCCTGCTGTATTGTAATTGTTAAAGGGTCTTAAAATGCGGTTCCGTACAGGGTCATATACATTCATCTTTCTGGTATCCGGCGACAGAAAATTGAATTCCTGCTGGCGCATATAATAAAGGCTCAGGCTCAGGTACTTTGTAATTTTAGAATTGAAATTTACTGTAAACCTGCTGCGGTGAAAACCATCAGGTGTTCTTCTGGCAATCAACTGTGCATTTTCATCATAATACCTTACCGGGTTGCCTCCTATATTATAGAACAAAGAGTAGGCAACAGACGGGGACAGGTTAAGAAAATCAAGGCGCTTTCTTAATCCCAGCCGGGTAGTAAAAATTATTCTTTGACGAAAGCGATTTTCGTTTTTCGAATTTATTTCGGCCCGGATAGAATTTGTCCAGTTCATTTTTTTACTTACTCTGGAGGTATAAGCCACTCTTGCAAATATTCTTGTCCTGGTGTTATTTGTATCTGCAGGCGATATCAGCTGAACGCCTGCCTGCACATCCCATTTTTTGCTGAGTTCACAGCTAATTTGAAACTGGCTTTGGTTAAATATATTTTCGTATTTATTATTTATGCTATAAGCCCTAGTATGACTTATCCTTGCACTTAGTTTTTCAGTTATTGAGCCCGATAAAGTAATGCCGTTCCAGTTTAGCCATTCAGTTTGTGCATTTGAATCTGTTATAAAAATGCACAACAACGTAAATAATGTTAATTTTCTTATCATGAAACAGGTGGTATTCATACGGGTTTTTATTTATTCAGATTTACAGTATTGTTACCGTAACTGAAAGAATGTAACCGCAGAATTTATAATTTCCCTGATTTACATGAAAGTTGACATATATATAGCTGATTGCCTGGATTTCCCGTGGATTTTAATCATCAAATCTTAAGTTAAACTGAGGGCAGTTGTTTTTTGCTGGAATTACTATAACCGCGTTTTTTATATTGTTACCAACAAATTTGAGGTATAGGCAAGCACGAGAGCTTGTTACATGGCATAATTTGTTAAAGTCTTTTCGATGTTGCATATCCCGG
>JANRKT010000340.1:0-6075 GCA_033763355.1 Chitinophagaceae bacterium
ACAACGATAAACAAGAAATCAGAAACCAATCATGACCATCGGCCAAAACTTTTTAGATACCGCTATTAAAAGGGTAAGCTATTACAAAGAACTCGGCAATAAAACTTTTGAGCAGCTTGCAGATTCTGATTTTTATTGGCAACCCAATGAGTCATCCAACAGCATTGCCATCATCATTCAGCACATGGCAGGCAACATGCTCAGCCGCTGGACGAATTTTCTTTCTGAAGACGGTGAAAAAGAATGGCGCAAAAGAGATGAAGAATTTGAACAGAGGAACCTTGACAGGAAAGAATTACTGGCTTTATGGGAAAAAGGCTGGGCCTGTTTTCTTGATGCTTTAAAACAACTGAAGGAAGAAGACCTTTTAAAAAAGATTTATATCCGCAGCGAACCGCTTACTGTAACTGATGCCATCAACCGCCAGCTGGCGCACTATCCTTATCATGTTGGGCAGATTGTTTACATTGGGCGGATGATAAAAGATACGGAATGGAAGAACCTTTCTATACCCAAAGGTCAATCGCAGCAGTATAACAGGCACATGGATAAACAGAAATAACCCCGAAATTATTCACAGGGTTTCCCCATGCTGCAATTGAATTGAATTTCATTGTATCCTTGCGGAATGTGTAAAAACCTCTTACTCGTTTTACTGCCTGTTTTTATCACCACATTATCATTTTCCCAGGTCCGGTTTGGGTTAAAGGCGGGTTTGAATTACAGCTCTGCTTATGTGAAGACCCCCTCAGGTGCAAAACCGGATGTAAAAGGCGGACAGGGGTTTCATCTTGGAGCACAACTTAAAATTCCGTTTGAAGTAAAATTGTTTTTCGTGCCGCAGTTGCAGTACAGCTACAAATCTTTCAACATTAAATACATTAACGCCGATACCTTCAGCAATAAGCTGAGCTACCACTACGCCGAAATCCCTTTACTTTTTCAGCTGGATACAAGGGAAGACCACCTTGGCTGGTTTTTCCAGTTTGGGCCTTCATTCTCTATAGCCATGAAGGGAAGGGATGAGGTTAAAAAGATAAACGGGAATACCAGTTCACGTTCAACCAAATTTGCATTTAACGCTTATGGCCGCCTTGAAGCAAACGCCGTATTAAATGCGGGCCACCGTTTCAGGAATAACATGGCCATTACAGGCGGCTATGCGCTGGGCATGGGCTCTGTGGTTGATGATGACTTCGGCCCGGTCATCAAGCCGCGTATGTTTACGGTTAGTCTGCATTACTGGCCGGGCAAATAAGTGCTTTTTACCCCTCATGCTGTAACATTTATTTTTCTTTTACCGGACAGGCCGCAAAAAAAATCATAAACAATCTCTAATACCTTACAGTTGCGGATTTAAAGACCCCTTTTGGTACTGAATTTGCCTGTCAATGGTGATTCCCTATTTTTACAAGATTAAACTCCCGTTGCCTGAAAAAATTCCTGAAGATACTGGGTCGGCTGCTGCTGGTTTTGCTGCTTTTGCTGGTGGTGGCAGCCATACTCATCAATACGGAATGGGCGCAGAATATACTCGTAACACAGGTCACCAAAAAACTTTCCAAATCGCTTCATACCAAAGTTCAGGTTAAAAGGGTAAGCTTTTCGCTCTTCAACCGAATGTACCTTGAGGGAACATTTGTGGAAGACCGTAACCGCGACACGCTCTTGTATGCAGGCGCCGTAAAAGTGGCCATTACCGACTGGTTTTTTATAAAAGACCAGGCCGAACTGCAATACATCGGCCTTGATGATGCAGTAATTAAAATGCACCGCACAGATTCAGTATGGAATTACCAGTTTCTCGTTGACTACTTCAGCAGCCCCAAAAAAGACACTGCAAAAAAAGAAGGTATTGAAATGATGCTGAAAAAAGCAGTGCTCAATAATGTTACTTTCAAAAAAACTGATGAATGGGTGGGCCAGGATATGACGGTACACATCAAATACCTTGATGCCGACGGCGAAGACATTAATTTTAAAAAGAAGAAAATATTCATCAATTCGCTGCGCATTGACAAACCTTATTTTGCCTTGTACGATTACGAAGGCAAAAGACCAAAAAGACCTGCAAAAGCAAAATCAAAAAATAATCCGCTTCAGGATGATGTAAACGACTGGGATGTTCTGGTAAAAGACATTGTACTGAAAGATGGCACATTTAAGAATGATAAGCAAACCGGCCGGCAGCCGTACGATTATTTTGACGGCAACCACATTCAGTTCAGTTCCATCAATGCCACTTTTAAAAACACAAGCTGGTATAAAGACACGGTTGAAACCGATATGCAGTTAAGCACAAAAGAAAGAAGCGGCTTTACGGTAAACTCACTCTCATCCCGTTTAAAAATTCATCCCGGAGGGATGATTTTTGATAAACTCGATATTAAAACCCCCAACAGCCGGTTGCGGAATTTTTATGCCATGCGGTATGATGATTTTGATGAGGACATGAAACGTTTCCTGCACCAGGTGAAACTGGAAGGCCGGTTTACCGGCAGCAACTTAAGCTCTGATGACCTGGCTTATTTTGCACCGGAATTAAAAAAATGGAAAAGGAATATCCGCATTGAAGGCAATGTTTATGGAACCATTGATAACCTTACCGCAAGAAATTTTATAGTAGAAGCGGGGAAAGATTCAAGGCTGAATGGCGATATAAAAATGACAGGGCTGCCCGACATCGAAAAAACCTATATCAGTTTCCGCTCAAACGATTTCAGGACAACATATGAAGATGCTGTTAACATGGTACCCGAAATAAAAGATATAAAACAGCCCAACCTTGCAGAATTGGGTTACCTAAAGTTCAAAGGCACATTTACCGGTTATTTGCGTGACTTTATTACTTACGGTACCATAGAAACAAAACTGGGAACGGTAAACACTGACATCAACATGAAACTGCCGGAAGGCGGGCTGCCCAATTACAGCGGTAAGATCAATACCACTTCTTTTAACCTCGGTAGTTTTATTGGGAACAACAAACTGGGAACAATCGCTTTTAATGGCAGCATCAAAGGAGAGGGGTTTAACCCCAATTCTTCTGTTGTTGATGTGGATGGCAAGGTAGAAGAGTTCCAGTTTAACAATTACACTTATCATAACATCAATGTAAAAGGTAGCCTTCAGAAAAATTTATTTGAGGGCAAAATTGGTATTGATGACCCCAATGTAAAAGCTACTGCGGACGGCAGTATTGATTTTAAAGGCGATCAGCCCGAGTTCAACCTTTTTGCAGAAATACTGCGCAGCGACCTGAAAGCGCTGAACCTGAGCAAAGGCGATTTTAAAGTGCTGGGTAAATACCAGATGAACTTTAAAGGAAAAACCATTGACGATTTTCTCGGCAATGCATCGCTGTATGATGTGGCCATTACCAAAAACGACCAGACCTACATTTTTGATTCATTGCTGCTGAGCTCTGACATAGAGGATAACCGCAAAACAATCAGGCTAAGGAACAATGATATTGACGCTTCCATTTCGGGGCAGTTTTCATTGAAAGATTTGCCCAATACCGTAGCTTCTTATCTCAGCAAATATTACCCGGCATATATCAATGCCCCCAAAAACCTTCCCGGGAAACAAAGTTTTTCTTTTCATGCAGACGTGAAAGATATTGACCAGTACCTCCAGTTGGTTGACCCTTACCTGCAGGGTTTTGATTATACCAGCATTGATGGCAACATCAATACCATAGACAGTTCTTTTAACATTAATGTTGCTGTACCACATGCCGCCTACAAAAAATATGAACTGAACGATTTTGTGCTGAAAGGTGTCGGCAACTTAGACAGTTTAAAAGTAAATGCACGTACAGGGGTAATAGTGGTAAACGACAGCCTGCGTTTTCCATCCACAAGCCTTTCCATTGCTTCTGCCGGCAACATATCAGACCTGAACATTACAACAGGCGCCACTCAAACGCTTACTTCGGCCAATCTTTCAGCAAGGGTTACCAACCTCAGGGACGGGGCAAGGATACATTTCAATCCATCTTCACTGGTATTAAACCAGAAAACATGGAGAATTGAAAGGGATGGAGAATTGACCATCAGCCGTTCACTGGTTGATGCAAGTGAAATTATGTTTACCAACGGCGACCAGGAAATTTCACTTTCATCTATACCATCTGAAATCGGCAACAGCAACGACATTATTGTTTCTTTAAGGAGGGTAAACCTCGGCGACTTCCTTCCTTTTGTAATAACCAACCCGAGGATTGAAGGCATTACAAGCGGTGAAGTAACCATTGAGGACCCCTTTAACAAGCTAAGGGTTTATGTAAATGCGCAAACAGATCAAACGCGTTTTGAAAACGATTCCATTGGCATCATATCACTCAACGGTTTCTGGGATAACAGCGCAAAAAAATCCACTTACCATCTTATCTCGGCCAATAAAGAACATTTCTTTACCATTAACGGCTCGCTTGACCTGAAAGATTCACTTAACCAGCGGATTGATGCAACAGCTGACATTGAAAATACCACACTTAAAATGATTGAACGTTACCTCGCAACTATTTTCGGCGACCTTAAAGGAAATGTTTCAGGTAAACTGCGGGTGGTGGGCAACATACGTGAACCCGATATTATCGGCACAGCAAAAGTAAAAGGGGGCGGCATGAAAGTTTTATACACCAACTGCTATTACTCCTTTGATGATGCAACAGTAGAGTTCAGGCCCGATGAAATTGATTTTGGTTCCATAACCGTCCGTGATAAGTTTAAAAATATGGCAACGGTTGGCGGCACATTAAAACATCATTTCTTCAGGGATTTTGCATACGACATCAGGTCCAATACAAGAAAACTGTTGTTATTGAATACTACGCGGATGGACAACAGCACCTTTTGGGGAACGGCAATTGGCAGGGCTGCATTTGTTTTCAGTGGCCCGCAAAAAGACATGAAAATGTATGTGAATGCCGAACCTGTTGACAGCTCTGTAATGTTCATCAATACCTCCACCAGTTCTAAAAACAAAGGAGAAGTAGATTACATTATCTGGAGACAATATGGAAGGGAAATGAATACGGATTCATTGCTGAAAGAGTCAAGCAGCCTTGCAATTGACCTTGATTTAAGCTCAAATCCCTATCTTAAAGTAAACGTAATATTGGATGAACTTACAGGTGATATCATTTCTGCAACAGGCAACGGTAATATTAAACTGCATACAGCCACAGCAGAACCCATGACGCTGAACGGAAGGTACAATGTGCTGCGGGGTGATTATAATTTCAATTTCCAGGATATATTCAAAAAACCTTTCGTGCTGGAGCCGGGATCAAACAGCACCATCAGCTGGTCCGGAGACCCTTACAATGCAGACCTTAATATAACAGCTAAATATGTGGCTGATAAAGTGCAGATGAGTACATTGTTTCCCGAAAGCATTTCGGGTGTTTCAAGCGGTAACAGCAATTTACTAAAAGAAGTGAGTGATGTAGAGGTAATCTGCAACCTTACAGGAACATTGCAGCAGCCTGAACCGCATTTTATCATCCAGTTGCCGTCAAACAGCGCTCTTAAAACAAACGGGGAAGTTGATTCGAAACTCCGTACCATAAACCGGGATGCCAATGAAGCCAGCAAACAGGCAACCTATCTTATCGTATTCAAAAGCTTTGCCCCCGAAGCGGCTGTTGTTACCAATGAGGTAAACGAAGGGCTCATTAACACCACCATATCAGGTGTTATAAATGGGATACTTGCAAGCAGTGTAAAAAACTTTTTTTATAAAGTGTTTGGCAACAGTTTCGGGGTTAATTTCAATTATTCAAGGGTAAGCAGTTATTCAGGCCTGAGCGGAACCAGCCAAAGCAATAATGCAGATACCCGGGAAAACGTGAGCCTGCAGTTTATTAAATCTATACTTAACAACAAACTTACCATCAGCTTTGGCAGCGATTTTAATTTTGCTGCTGTAAGCCAGTCGCAAACGGGACAGAGCGTACAGCCCTTTTTATTTTTACCCGATGTAACTGCAGAATACAGGATAACGCCCGATGGTAAACTCCGTGCATCTTTCTTTTACAAAAGCAGTTTTGATGTGCTGTCATCTTCC
>JANRKT010000341.1:0-5928 GCA_033763355.1 Chitinophagaceae bacterium
CGACCAGAATACACAGGATGCACCCCATCCCAAAGGCGACCTGCGCAGGGCAAGGGCTGCTGCACAGAATATAGTGCCCAACAGCACAGGTGCTGCAAAAGCAATTGGCCTGGTATTGCCCAGCCTGAAAGGCAAACTGGATGGAAGCGCACAGCGTGTGCCTACATTAACAGGTTCGTTAACTGAGGTAACAGCCGTACTTGGTAAAAAAGTTACGGTTGAAGAAGTGAATGCTGCTATGAAAGCTGCAGCCAATGAAAGTTTTGGCTATACCGAAGATGAAATTGTAAGCAGTGATATTATTGGTATTACCTATGGTTCTTTGTTTGATGCTACGCAAACAAGGGTGCAAACGGTTGGCGATACTCAACTGGTGAGAACTGTAAGCTGGTATGATAACGAAATGAGTTATGTAAGCCAGCTGGTGCGTACGGTACATTATTTTGCAAAGTTGATCTCAAAATAATTATTGGCCTTGCAGTTTGCTCCTATTTAACTTCTGTTGCGCCTGCCCCGCCCAATGGTTTGTGTGTTGATGGCGGGGTTGCACACTGCACCGTTCAGATCTTTAATCAACTATTTTAACCGCGGAGACGCCAAGACGCTGAATGCTTGTTTGAATGATTATTCTGTGTCTCCCCGTCTCTGCGGTTTATTTTTTAAAACCGCTTTATGTCAAAATTTTCCACCCACAACTTTAAAGGCCAGAAAGCGCTGATACGTGTTGACTTTAATGTTCCGCTGAATGAAAAGTATGAGATTACTGATGATACAAGAATGAGGGCCACATTACCCACCATTAAAAAAATACTCAATGACGGCGGAAGTGTTATCCTGATGAGCCATTTCGGAAGACCAAAAGACGGCCCTACAGAAAAATATTCATTAAAACATCTTATAAAACATCTTGGTGAACTGCTGGGCGGAACCACCGTGCTGTTTGCAAATGACTGTATTGGTGAACAGTCGTATTTAACTGCCGGTATGATGAAACCCGGTGAAGTGTTATTGCTGGAAAACCTGCGCTTTTATAAAGAAGAAGAAAAAGGTGATAAAGTGTTTGCAGAAAAACTCAGCAAGCTGGGAGACATTTATGTAAATGATGCTTTCGGTACAGCGCACCGTGCCCATGCATCTACCGCAGTTATGGCAGATTTTTTTCCGGCAGATAAAAAAATGTTTGGCCTGCTGATGGAAGGAGAGGTGAGCAGTGCAGAGAAAGTTTTACATTCTGCCGAAAAACCGTTTGTTGCCATAATTGGCGGCGCCAAAGTTTCAGATAAAATCCTCATTCTTGAAAACCTGCTTGAAAAAGCAACGGATATTATTATAGGCGGCGGCATGGCATATACATTTATGAAAGCGGAAGGAGGAAAAATAGGCAATTCACTTTGCGAGGAAGAACGCATCTCAACAGCGCTTGACCTGATTAAGAAAGCGGAGGCAAAAGGCGTTTGCATACACCTGCCGTCTGATTCCATTATTGCCGATAAGTTTGATTCCGGCGCAAATACATCCAATGCACCAAGCAACAATATCCCAGATGGATGGCTCGGCCTCGATATCGGCCCCAATGCCACCGAACAGTTCTGCAATGTAATCAAGCGTTCCAAAACCATTTTATGGAACGGCCCGATGGGTGTTTTTGAAATGGAGAAGTTCCAGAAAGGAACAAAAGCTGTTGCCACTGCAGTTGCAGAAGCTACACAAAAAGGGGCTTTCTCCCTGGTTGGTGGCGGCGACAGTGTTGCCGCGGTAAACCAGTTTGGCTTTGCCGAAAAAGTGAGTTACGTTTCCACCGGCGGCGGCGCCATGCTGGAATATTTTGAAGGAAAAGTGCTGCCCGGCATTGCAGCGATTAAATAATGTAACCGCAAGCTCTGGCTATCGGAACAGGAAAAGTTATTTAGCCGGTGAACCAATCGCCGGCTTATTCATTTTATGTTCATGCAACTGTATATCGAAAAATACTATCTTTAAAATTCATAAAACACAAAAAAATGAAGACAAAAAATCTGGGACTTATAGTTATCATTGGTCTCATATTAATTCTTGGCGGCTGCGGCTGCAGTGGTTATAACAGCATGGTAAGCCAGGACCAGAATGTAAAGAGCAAATGGGGTAATGTGCAGAGCGATTACCAGCGCAGGGCTGATCTTATACCTAATCTTGTGAATACCGTAAAAGGTGAAGCGAACTTTGAGCAAACCACTTTGCAGAATGTAATCAACGCCCGTGCAAAAGCTACGCAGGTAACTATAGATCCCACCAATCTTACTCCTGAAAAAATAGCGCAATTCCAGCAGGCGCAGGGAGAACTGAGCGGTGCACTAAGCCGTTTGCTTGCAGTGGTAGAGAATTATCCTAATTTAAAAGCCAATGAAGGGTTCCGCAACCTTCAGGTACAATTAGAAGGAACTGAAAACCGCATTAAAGTAGCAAGAAATGATTTTAACGGTGCTGTACAAACTTATAATACCACCATCAAGTCTTTTCCCAATAACATATTTGCAGGCATGTTTGGCTTTAAGGAAAAAGGGTATTTCCAGTCAGAACCGGGTTCTGAAAAAGTTCCTGAGGTGAAGTTTTAACTGGCACAGTAAAAATATATACTTGGGTATTTTCTCTCCTTTCAGAAAAAAATCTTTCTTCACCCACGAAGAAGAAGAAAAAATTGTGCAGGCCATCAGGAATGCCGAACGGATGACCAGTGGCGAAGTGCGTTTATATGTTGAAAGCCGCTGCCGCTTCGTTGACCCAGTTGACCGTGCAGCAGAAGTTTTTTATGGATTAAAGATGGACCAGACGGATGACAGGAATGGGGTGCTTGTATATGTGGCCATGAAAGATCATCAGCTGGCAATATATGGCGATGAGGGAATCCACAAAAAAGTTGGCGGGGATTTCTGGAGAACCGAAGTGGAGAAAATGATCAGCGATTTCAATACAACTGATTATACACAGGGCATCATTCATATAGTTAACGATATTGGTGAAGCCCTGCACAAACATTTCCCCTATATGAAGGATGAGGACAAAAATGAATTACCCGACAACATTGTATTTGGCAATTAAGAAAAATAAACCGGAGTCCCGTTGAATGGCATGAAGCGTTTTTTCCTGATATTATTACTGGCTCTACCATTTTGTTCAACTGCACAAAAAATTCCTGACAAGCCCAATCCGCCCAGGTTGGTAAACGATTTTGCAGGGATCCTTTCTGCCGATCAGAAAGAAGCGCTTGAGAATAAACTGGTGGCTTACGATGACAGTACATCTAACCAGATTGCTGTGGTTATTGTTTCATCGCTTGACGGATATGAGCCGGTTGATTATGCCGTAAAACTTGGGAGGGAATGGGGCGTTGGTAATAAAGAATTCAACAACGGGGTTGTTTTCCTTATTGCTAAAAATGACCGTAAGGTTTTTATTGCCCCGGGCTACGGACTTGAGGGTGCGTTACCGGATATTACCTGCAAGCAAATTGTAGAAGCAGAGGTTGTTCCCAATTTTAAGGAAAACGATTTTTACAGGGGTATTGACGAAGGCACAGACGCCATTATGCAGGCGGCGGCGGGAGAGTATGAACCACCGCATGGATACGCTAAACGTGGCAAAGGAAGCGGCGGAAGTATATTGGGGCTTATCATTATTATTTTTATTATCCTTTTTATCATATCACGGATCAACCGTGGCGGCGGCGGATCGTTTATGAGCAGGCGTGGTTCAACCATCTGGTGGTTCCCAACGGGTGGCAGTGGTGGCGGCTGGAGTGGCGGCGGAAGTTCAGGGGGCGGTGGTTTTGGAGGATTTGGAGGAGGAAGTTTTGGTGGTGGTGGCGGCGGCGGAAGCTGGTAACATTACTGCTAATGTTGGCATCGCTGCTGTTAATGTTGACGTCCTCTCTGCTAATGATTGCGTCCCCTTTGCCAATGTTGGCGTCCCCGCCAACATTTGAAAACAGCAAATCAGGATTGATTTTTTATAAAACAAAAAAGAGGAAACATCAGCTTCCTCTTTTTTATTAGTTTGGTTTTGCTGTTTATTATTCTTTATAACCTTTTATTTCTTCAATTGCTTTTTGAGCATATTCCATTTGCGACTGCAAACTTTTTTTCTTTGCTTCATCAGTGGCGGCATCAAGCTGTGCCTTCTTGCCGTCTGCAATTGTTTTAAGCTGGTTTTGCATTAATGGGGTAACGCCAAAACGGCCAAAACGTCTTGCGATATCTTTAAGGTGGTCAACCACTTTTTCGGTTGATGCTGCATCATCGCTGATACCCGTAAGTTTTGCAATATTGCCGCGGAGGTTAATGTCTTCAAAACCCTGTATGGGAAGTTCGTCAAGTATTTTTACAATGCCCGGTAGTTTGCTCACATCGTTGTTGCTTACTGCAATATTTACAAGGGCAGTGGTTAAAGCGCCTTTGTTGTCTTTTTCAAATTTTTCTGCCAGTGCATTAATGTCTTTTACTTTTAAATTGTTCAATGCTGTAAGCGCCCTGCCAAGCACAGTGTATGACTGATCTGATAATGCCTTGCGGAATACAGCTTCATACTTAGCATCCTTAAACTTATCCAGTGCTGTAATGGCTTCAGCTCTCACCAGCGCTTCCGGATCTTTCAGAGCAGCTTCTTCCAGCAACGACGCTGCTTCGGATTTTACGTTTTCATTTTTTACATCCAATCTTATAATAGCTCCTGCACGCAGGCGGAAAAATTTATCCTTTAATGCTGAAATCAATGTGGCCCTTGCAGCAGCATTGCCCTGGCTGTTCTTCAGGCCTTCAAGCGCTTCACGCCTGTCTAAAAACAATGGGGCATTTTTATACTGGAACACATAGTTGTCAGCAGTTTTATTTTCTTTCTTTTCACAAAGCAGCATTTTATCAGCATCAAAATTGATCAAATCAGGTTTTGATGTGTAGCTGAATGAAAAAGTGTCTGCAGCATGATGTATCCATACGTTATGCCGTACCTTCTTCCCGTCTTCATAAATATCAATAGCAACCGGCATGGCAAAAAGTTTATTCTTTTGTGTTTGTTTCACAATCACCGTTGCTTTTTTGGCGGCATCATCATAACTGTAATTAACATCCAGTTTAGGGTGGCCATTCCCAAAATACCATTGGTTGAAGAACCAGTTTAAATCTTTTCCGCTGGCTTCTTCCAGCGCAAGCCTCAGCTGATGTGCTTCACCTGTTTTAAAACGGTTTTGGGTGAGGTAAATATTTAGTCCTTTATAGAAAGCCTCTTTGCCAAGATAATTACGGAGCATATAAAGTATCCTTCCGCCTTTCTGGTAACTCACCGCATCAAACATATCTTCCTTATCTGCATAGTAAAAACGGGCAAGGTCTTTGTTTTCCGATCCGGATTGTATGTAGTTCTGCATGTCGCGGTAATTCATAAAATCTCCTTCATCCCGGCTGTACTTGTGCTCAGCCCACATTACCTGGCTGAAATTGGCGAATGATTCATTAACGGTAAGGTTGCTCCAGCTTTCGCAGGTTACCAGGTCGCCAAACCACTGGTGAAACAACTCATGGGCAATCACTTCTTCCTGGTCGCCGTCCAGCATCTCACGGTCGGTTTTGTTCAGGAATTCCCCATGCAATGTGGCTGTAGTATTTTCCATAGCTCCGCTTACATAATCCCTTACAATTACCTGCGAATATTTTGGCCATACATAATCAACCCCAAGTGTCTTAGAAAAAAAGTCTATCATTTCGGGAGTATTCCCAAAAATCCTTTTTGCGTATTTTTCAAAAGCAGGTTCCATGTAATAACTTACTTCTTTTCCTTTCCAGGCTTTGTCTTTTACAACCTTAAACTCGCCTATGGCCATCATAAACAGGTAGGGGGCGTGGGGCAAGTCCATTTTCCAGGTATCGGTTCTGGTACCATCGGTATTGGGTACGCTTTTAA
>JANRKT010000342.1:0-21511 GCA_033763355.1 Chitinophagaceae bacterium
GTTCTGATAGCTTTGATTGCTGCTTATTGGGCCGTTCAGAGGGTGTTCTTTTGATTCAAAGTTTTCATTTTAGCTGGTAAGTAACATTTTGAGCGGAAGACGGGACTTCCCGCCCACTGCGGGACTACCTACAGCTTGGGACCCGCCATCCGGCGGACTAACAGGTGAGCTTAAAGAAATCTTATTTGATTAAAGTTTTTGCGAATACAAAAAGAACCGAACCATGTTTGATAAGTTGTCTGTTGAGAAAAAGAGCGGAAGACGGGACTTCCCGCCTGATGCGGGACTACCTACAGCTTGGGACCCGCCATCGGCGGACTAACAGGTGAGCTTAAAAAAAATCTTGGTTGATTAAAATTTTGCACATGCAAACAGAACCGAACCGAGCCATTGTTTGATAAGTTGTCTGTTGAGAAAAAGAGCGGAAGACGGGACTCGAACCCGCTACCTACAGCTTGGGAAGCTGTCGCTCTACCAGGTGAGCTACTTCCGCTGATGCGTGTCTGACGTCTCGCAGAGCGTCTGACACATATTGTTATCAATTTAAATTTTCATACTGAGTTTTCAAAGAAATTCTTTTTGCAAGCCAGCTTTCTTTTACTGGTATCATCCATTTGTTCAGTAATTCTTCTTTTGTCTGCACAAGGTTATTAAAATATAAAGTACCCGTATTGATGACACCATTTTCCACTGCATAGCCCAGTTGGCTGAAAGGCAGCAGCTCAATTTTATCTTTCAAAACAAAAGCCAGCAATTGTCTGTCGAACAATTGAACATTGAAACGCTTTTCAATTTCTTTCATCAGCCTTACCGAACTATCCGTACTGCACCCGCTTACGCCGGTAGCGGTTTCATCAGCCATCAGGACGATAAACTGGCTGAAAAACAGATTAGCATAGCCCTTTACAGGCTCACCATGGGATTTCCAGTTGGTTGCAAAATCATGCAACAGGTCTTCTACCTGAAGCGCTTCACTTAAAGTAAACGGCCTGTTGCTTTGATATACCCATACCCGGGAGGAATTGTTGAATGATTCCGGGATAAGGTTTTTATATTCTAAATTCATGCAGTAAAGTTATATTTAAAAGTGTGTTTTCCGAAATTGTATCCACTGTAAAATCAGCTTATGCAGATCACTGAATTTGAAATAAACTGGGCCATTGCGATTCCGGCATTGCTCATTTCGGGGGCTTTGGTTATATCCCTTATACGAAGAAATAAAAACAGGAAAAAATAGTTTGATCTGCCTGAAGGCTACCTCCTTTCAATCTCGAGCAGTTTTGCATTAAGCATTTCATTGTTGAAAAAAATACCGGCTTTAATGTCAAGCAGATTTTGCCTGGAAAAACCAATGGTAGCGGATTCATCATACTGGCCCAGGAAGAGGTCGCTGATGTTGCGGCTGCTCATTTTGCTCCTGAAAAAGAAAACAGTGTTCTCATTAAAATCAGCTATTTTAAAATACCGCACAGAACTAAAGCCTGTTTCTTTGTCATCATACCTTATTTTGTAAACGTCCCCTGCCTGTGGCTTATCAAAATATTTTTTTAGTGAAGCATCCCTGTCTTTGTTTACAAACTGAAGATAGATAATGAGAAAAGCTGCGATAACTGCTGCAATTTTCAGTGATTTAATCCAGAGGTTTGTCATTGCAAAGAGAGAATACTTTTTTTATCAGCAACTTTATTTCATTGATTCTGCAATCAGTTCCGCAATATCCAGCACTTTTACCTGTTCTTCTTTTTCTTTTACCTTAACACCGTCAGTTAACATGGTATTGCAAAACGGGCAGGCGGCTGCAATCACATTCGCTCCTGTTTCAATTGCTTCGTTTGTCCTTTCCCAGTTCACCCTCGTTTCGCCTTTTTCCTCCTCCTTAAACATTTGGGCGCCGCCGGCGCCGCAACACAGGCCATTGCTCCTGCAGCGCTTCATCTCTGCCAGTTCAGCATCCAGGGCTTCCAGTACTTTTCTCGGGGCTTCATAAATGTTGTTGGCCCTGCCAAGGTAACAACTGTCGTGGTAACTGATTTTTTTGCCTTTAAAAGGTCCGCCCTCTTTCATTTTTATTTTTCCTTCATCAATCAGTTGTTGTAAAAAAGAAGAGTGGTGCATTACTTCATACATCCCGCCAAGTTCAGGATATTCATTTTTAAGCGTATTAAAACAATGCGGGCATGTGGTTACAATCTTTTTTATGCCATAATTGTTTAAGATTTGTATGTTCTGGTACGCCATCATCTGAAACATAAATTCATTTCCAGCCCTGCGTACAGGATCGCCTGTACACATTTCTTCTTTGCCGAGTATGGCATAGCTGATATTTACCTTATTGAGTATTTGCACAAATGCCTTTGTTATTTTTTGTGCCCGCTGATCGAAACTTCCTGCACAACCCACCCAAAATAATACATCAGGGCTTTTGCCTTCCGCAAAGAGTTCAGCCATTACCGGTACTTTCATGCTGATATGTTTAAGTCAAATATAAAGCAGATGCCATTGTTTTTCTTAATTTCAGGCTGAAATCTGCAGAAACCAAATGATAGATGACAAACTGTTGCTGATCCGCAATTACAACCTCTGGTCACACCTTACAGATGAAGAATACAATGAACTGAATGTGGTGCACAATTTTATTGAGGCAAGGAAGGGCGATTATATTTATTTTGATTCACACCTGCTGAACAAACTCTATTTCATTAAGGAAGGGTTTATCAAAATTGGTTATGTTGATGAAAAAGGAGAGGAGATCATTAAAGAGATTATACAAAAAGGTGAGATATTCGGGCAGTTTTCTTTGCAGAGAAACAACCTGAACGGCGAATTTGCACGGGCGCACAAATCGGATGTGAGCCTTTGCGCTTTTAACGTAGAAGATTTTGAAAAGCTGCTTTCAAAAAAACCTCAGCTTGCCATACCATACAGCAAGCAGATTGGCCAGAAGCTCCGCCATGCTGAAAACAGGCTGGTGAACCTGCTGCATAAAGATGTACGCGGCAGGCTTCTGGGTTTCTTTTTTAACCTTGCACAGCAAAACGGGTACGATGGCTCATCCCCTTCATTTGCTATTGAAAATTTTCTCACCCACGATGATATTGCCCGCCTCATCGGTTCTTCACGGCAAACTGTTACCGGCTTTATCAATGAACTGGAAAATGAAGGGCTGCTTCAGTTCTCCCGCCGGCAGATATACATCCCCGATGTTAAAAAATTACAAATAAGCTATGGTGTCATTTAGCTGACAGGAGCAGAAGGCATCTGTTTTTAGTTTTGCTGCGTAAATAAATACAAACGGAGATGAAGCTGAAACTTGTACTTATGTTGTTGCCGGCCTTTGCCGCTTATATTACCTGCGCCCAGGACGCAACTGCATTACGCAAAAAACATTTCAACCTTTCAAAAGGAGTTGCTATAGAGGGCTATGACCCTGTAGCCTATTTTACACAAAACAAAGCCATAGAAGGCAAAAAGGAAATGGCTTTTGCATTTGAAGGTGCCACCTATTATTTTTCTTCAGAACAAAACAGGGAAGAGTTTAAAAAGCACCCCTCAAAATATGAACCTGCTTATGGAGGATGGTGTGCTTATGCCATGGGAGCCGAAGGTGATAAAGTTGACATCAATCCCCAAACATTTAAAATAGTCAACGGAAAGCTCAACCTGTTTTATAATAAGTACTTCAATAATACCCTTACCAAATGGAATAAAGATGAAGTTGCATTAAAGGCAAAAGCTGAGCAGAACTGGCAAAAAACTTTCCGTTAAACCATACAATACAACCAAAATGAACCGGAACAATATTTTACTTTGGGTGTTGCGCATAGTGGCTGCACTCATCATGTTGCAAACCCTTTACTTCAAGTTCACCGGTCACGAACAATCGGTAAAACTTTTTACGCAACTGGGCATGGAACCATGGGGCAGGACAGGAACCGGCGTGTTTGAGCTGATAGCATCATTGCTTATCCTCTATCCCCGCACAACTGGTTTTGGCGCTCTGCTTGGGCTTGGGCTGATGGGCGGGGCCATATTTTTTCACCTCACAAAGCTTGGGATTGTGTTTGACGGGGATGCCGTGTTGTTTATTTATGCTGTAATTACCTTTATATGTTGTGCAGTGCTGCTCATGGCATACCGCTTCCAGGTATTTGAATTGCTCCCATTCCTGAAAAATAAAACGATGCAATCATGAAACTTTTAACTGCTTTTATTGCTGTTCTTTTATTTACAGCCTGCAAAAAAGAAACGAATACAACCAATACGCCATCGGGGGACCCCGTTCCTTCGGGGACTGTGCTTGTACAAGGCAACCTGGTTGGAAGCGGCGGGCATAATGTAAGCGGGGTAGTTAAAGTTTACAGCGATAACGGTAATAAAACCGTGAGGCTCGAAAATTTTTCAACAACCAACGGCCCTGATCTTAAGGTGTATCTGTCAAAGGATATAAACGCTTCAGCATTTATTAATGCGGGAAACCTCAGGTCAACAATCGGCAACCAGAATTACAGCCTTAGTGGTATGCCCGATTTTTCACAATACAGGTACGTACTGATATGGTGCCAGCAGTTCGGGGTGCTTTTTGGTTCGGCACAGGTTCAATAACAATTTACAAATCTATACATCGCATTAAATATTGAATTTATGTTCAGCAGAAATATCATGTTTGTTTTCGCACTTTTTATGGCAGGAAGTGTATTCAGCCAGGTAAAAAATAGCCAACGAATAAATCAGTTTATTGACCTTTCAGGTGCAGTGGGCAGTTCCCAGGGAACTGTGGCCGCTTCCTATGTTTACAACTGGCGGCTTGGGCAAAAGAAAAAATTTGAAATTGGCATTGGCGGCCGCTGGACTACATATTTCGGCACTAAAAAAGATTTTCTCACCGCAGGGCCTGCAAAGCTTACACGTTCTTTTACTGTTCCGTTTTTGATTGTGTTTGCAGGACAAAATGAGGAAAATTTTGATACCCTCGCAGTACAAAGACCGCTTGTGAATATGGTGAATGCAACCTTTAACCTTGGCTACCATTTCAGTTCAAGATTTTACGGCGGCATTAATATTGATGTGATAGGTTTTTCTTTTGGTAAAAAAGGCAGTGCTATTTTAACGGGCAGCACAGATGGTCCGGGTGACAGAACCGAACCGAATGCAAAACCTACTGCATTCAACCTTTTACTTACCGGCGACCATGATAAAGGAAGCCTGAACTCAGAATTTTTTATAAAATACAAGGTTGCAAAAAAATGGAGCATCAAAGCGCTTTACCAGTTTGCGTTTGTTGAGTATAAAACAGAAACTGTAAAGCAAACCGTGCCCTCAGGAATTTATGGCAACAGGTTCCGCAATAAGGCCAACAATGTTGGTCTTGGGGTTTCTTATAATCTTTAAACCTAAAATCAATTGTATGAAAAAACTAACCGTCTTAATCCTCGTATCAGTTTTTTTTCTCGCTTCATGCGAAAAAAATGCAACTCCTTCCGCACCAGTTGTGGATACGGTATCCAATGATGCCATGGATAAATACATTGGCGTTTTTATGAACGGGCCTTACGGGAGAGTGAGTGGCAAGGCAAGTGTTGTGGAAACAAACGGCAAGTACCAGTTGAAGTTGGATAGTTTTATGACCACCAACGGCCCGGACCTCAAAGTTTATATTTCAAAAGAAGTTCAGCCATTAAATTTTATCAGGCTGGGCGACCTGAAGTCCACATCAGGCACACAGGTTTACGATATACCCGGCATGCCCGACTTTGCAGCATACAAGTATGCACTTATACACTGCGAGCAGTACAACCACCTTTTTGGTTCGGCCCAATTGAAATAAGAAAGGGCATCACCGGAATAGATTAAGGCCGTTAACACAAGCCGGAATTAGTTTTGTAAATTATCAATTAAAGCAAATAATTTGTTATGTTATGGTCAGGCTATTACTGATTTTTTTATTGGGTTTCAATTTTTATGCTTCCACTGAGCAAACACTCAAACCTGTGGACGAAAGTTCTCAGGTAAAGTTCCGTATAAAAAACCTGGGAATTGGAACAACCGGGAGCTTTAAAGGGCTGGAGGGCAATCTTCGTTTTGATGCTGCAAATCCCGGCGCTGGGCATTTTGATGTAAGCATTGATGCCAGTTCAATAAATACCGGGATAGGTTCGAGGGATAACCACCTGCGGAAAGCAGAATATTTTGATGTGAAAAACCACTCCCGTATAAAATTCGTATCTGATAAGATAACTTCCTCAACAAAGGAAGGCACCTGGTTTGTTTTTGGGGAGCTTACCATTAAAAACACAACAAAAGAAATCTCATTTCCATTTACGGCAGTGCCTGAAAACGGTGGCATGAGGTTTAACGGGGAGTTTAAACTGAACAGGAGGGATTATGAGATTGGGGGATCAAGTTTTTCTTTGTCAGATAATTTGACCGTATATTTGAATGTCTTTGCCAAAAATTCAGAATAATTTAATATTACATTATAAAACGACCCAGACCGATGCACCTGCAACAAGCCGTTAATAATGTATTTGTACAGCTTGCCGGATCACTCAATCAGCTTTCTGCTGAAGATTATGTCCGTCCCTGTGCACAATTATCCAATTCAACCATTGGGCAGCATGTACGCCACATCATCGAAATGTTTCAATGCCTTGAAACGGGATATGCAAGCGGTGTTGTGAATTATGAGAAAAGGAAAAGGGATAACCTGATAGAGACAAATAAAGATATTGCACTTTCATTGCTGCAGGAAATTTATACAGGTTTAGGGAAAGACAATACAAACTTGTTGCTGGAAGGGGTTTACAATGATGATTCAACGGATCTGCTGCAATTACCAACAAATTACCACCGTGAGATAATCTATAATCTTGAGCACACCATCCACCACATGGCGCTGATAAGGGTAGGCATTAAAGAAATAGCTGCTATCGACCTGCCGGAAAGTTATGGCGTGGCTTCTGCAACGGTTAAGCATAAACAATCATGTGCACAGTAACTTTTATTCCTGCAGGGGATAGGGTATTCATTACATCCAACAGGGATGAAAAGCATTTCAGGTCAACAGCTTTGCCCCCCGGGGTATATCAGCACAAAACAGGTAAATTGCTTTTCCCCAGGGATGCAGATGCAGGTGGTACCTGGCTGGCATTGCACGAAAACGGGAATGCAGTTGTTTTTTTAAACGGGGCCTTCAAAAACCATATGCCATCCCCTCCTTACCGCAAAAGCAGGGGTTTGATATTGCTTGATGTGGCCGATTCTTTATCCCCATACGAAAGTTTTGATTATTTGAACCTGGATAATATTGAACCCTTTACCGCTATCATAAGACAGGATGAAACCCTTTATGAATGCCGCTGGGATGGAAAAACAAAGTATTCCACTCAGTTAGATGCAGGTTCATCTCATATCTGGTCGTCTGCAACACTGTATGATGACAATGTGCAGGCCAAAAGAAAAAAATGGTTTAATGAATGGTTGCAACAAACCCCTTTTCCTGATCTGGAAGATATTTTGCAGTTTCACCAGTTTACCGGGGACGGCGATGCCCACAATGATTTAATGATGAACCGCGACGGGACCGTATTTACAGTAAGCATAACCGGTATGGAACTGAACGGTAAATCCGGCATTATGCAATACCTCGATCTGAAAAATCAAAAAAATATCCACAGCGGATTATCTTTCAGTAAAGCAACCTTGCCACGCTAATGAATTTTGTACAGCGTATCTTTCACAGGCCTTTTTTTATAAGGTTGTTCAATTGGGAATACTGGTCGTTTAATGCAGTTTATATCTGGATATACCCCATCTGGGTTTTTCTTTGTATCCGTGCACGTTCTTTTTTCTTTTTTTCAGCGGCAAACCCGCGGATTGTTAACGGCGGCTTTCTCAACGAATCCAAAAAAGATATTCATGATATGCTGCCCCGGCGGCTTTATCCTAAAACCATTCATTTTTCATTGCCTTCCAATCCTGATTTTGTTATACAGCAACTGCAGGAAAAAGGATTGTCGTTTCCCTTGATAGGCAAGCCTGATGTTGGCGGAAGGGGCAGGGGCGTTAAAGCATTAAAAAATGAAAATGATGTGAGGAACTATGTAAAAAATTGTTTCCTCGATTTTCATATCCAGGAGTATGTTGCTTATAAAAATGAAGTCGGGATTTTTTACCACCGTTATCCCGGCGAAAGCATGGGAAAGCTTACCGGTATTGTTAAAAAAGAATTTTTAACCGTAACCGGTGATGGCAGGAGAAGTATAAGGGAATTGCTTAAAAGTGACAGGAGGGCCATCATGTATCTCGGAAGTATGGAGAACATTCATGGAAGCGGCCTCGATACGGTACTACCCGAAAATGAAAAGAGAATTGTATCTCCGTACGGCAACCATGCAAGGGGTTCCAAATTTCTTGATGACAGTAAGCTGATTGATGAAGAACTTACGGCAATGGTAGATGGAATTTGCAGACAGATACCCGAATTTTATTACGGCCGGATGGATGTGCGTTACAACACATGGGAGGAACTGAAGCAGGGAAAAAATTTTACCATCATTGAAGTAAATGGCGCCGGTTCAGAGCCTACGCACATGTACGACCCGGATCACTCTTTATTTTTTGCATGGAAAGAAATTGTAAGGCACTGGGTCATCCTGTGGCGCATCAGCAGGATGAACCATAAAAGAGGGCACCGGTACCTGACGGTAAAGGAAGGGCTGCAAATGTTCAGGGAAGATAAAATGTATGCACAGAAGCTGGCAGCTATGCCTGAATAGGAGGTGAGTAGTTTTTTCACCGCAACAGTCAAAAGGGTAACTCTTGTTTACTTCAGGCCATCATTTTCACCACCATTTCTTTCATGAGCGACGCATCTGATGAAGCTGTGCTGTTTATGCCTACGCTTTTGAGGTTATAATCATGCAGCAGCAGCAGTATGTTTTCTACACCGCTGTAAGTATAAAGGTTTGCAGCGGCTATGTAATCTTTCACAAAAAAGGGGTTTACTCCAAGTGCATCAGCAATTGCTTTTTCATCGTTGGCCTGCACACCAAAAAGCATAAAGGTTTTGCTGAAAAAATTGTAAAGCGACGGGAGCACCAATTGTATCGGGGCCGCTTTGGGGTTGGCTTCAAAATACTGTATGATGCGGATGGCTTTTGAAATATCTTTTTTGGCTACTGCACCCTGCAGCTCAAATGCATTATATTCTTTGCTTACGCCCACATATTTTTCAATATCGTCTTCTGTAATATTTTTTTTCTCTCCAAGGTTTACAAGTACTTTATCAATTTCATTGGCAATCCTGTTCAGGTCGTTACCAATATGGTCAACCAACAGCACCAATGCTTTTTGGGTAATGCCATAGCCCTTGCTTTGCACCAGTTGATTGGTCCAGTCGGGCAGTTGGTTGTCGTACATTTTTCTTGTGCTAAGCAATTCCCCTTTTTGTTTCAGGAGTTTGGCCAGCCTGCTTCTGCCATCAACTTTTTTTTCTTTGTAGGAAACAACAAATACAGTAGAACTTAAGGGGTTTTCAATATAAGATTCCAGTTTATCAATATCCCTCATCTGTTGTGCCTCTTTTAGTAAAACCACCTGTCTTTCGGCAAACATAGGGTAGCGGCGGCAGGCATTTATCACGTCGCTCCACTGGGCATCTTTGCCATAAAACACGGAGAGGTTAAACCCTGCATCCTGTTCAGAAAGGATGTGGTGCTCCGCATATTCCATTACCTCATCAATATAAAAATCTTCTTCCCCTTCAAGCCAGTAAACGGGCTTGAAGGCTTTCTTTTTCCAGCCGGCTATTATTTTTTCCGCTGATATTTTTTCTGCTGACATATTGGTGACCGGTTAATGATCAATAAACCTGTTAACCTGCCACGAAAATATTTTCATCTTTTAAAAGTGGCAAATTCTTAAAGCGAAGTATGATGTTGGCAACTGCAACAACATCTTTCTGGCAGTATGCTGTAATCCGGGGCAAATCATTTTCTTCATAATAAACTGAACGCACCATGCTTCCATCCATATCATCTTTTGGAGTGGGTATGTTCAGCACAGCTGATAACAACTTAAGTGACACATAATTTTTAAAATCACCAAACTTCCATAGCTGCATGGTATCCAGTAAATTGGTTTCCCATGGTTTCATGCCAGATAATTGAAGATAATCTGGTAACGGTACCTGCTGAACCATCATACGACGGCATAAATAGGGGATATCAAATTCTTTTATATTATGGCCGCAAAAGGCAAACTTTCCCCGCTTCTCAATAAACCTCCCTGCAAGCTCAATAAAATCTCTCAACAATTTATGCTCATCATCACCTGCAATCGATTTGAGTTTAAAGCAGGTTTCCCCTTTTGTATCCCTGTAAAAAAAGCCTGTGGAAATACATATAACACGCCCAAACTCAGCGAGTATGGCAGCCTTTTCAAAATAAGATTCCTCAGGTGAAAAGTTTTCTGGCATGGTTTTGGAAATCTTGTCGAACCAGAGTTGCTTCCATTCATCGGCTAACTCCTGATAATGAGGAACTCCCGGGACAGTTTCGATGTCCAACACCAGTAAATCCGTCAATGAAACATTCTGTACCAAAAGCCTGTAAAAACCAACTAAGTTATAAAATCAAAATTTAAACTATGAGTGCTTCTAATTATCCTTCCGCGACGCCCCAAACACCGGCCCCTAAAAAAGACAACCGTGGCCTTATTTATGGTGTTTTAATCGCTGCCCTTTTGGGTACATGGGGTTACATTATTTTCGATAAAAGTAAAACCAAAGAAGTTATCCAGCAAAAGGATGTTCAGTATGCTGCACTGGATTCTTCCAAGAACATGGTGCAGAAAGAATACGAAGACGCCCTGTTGCGCCTGGATGCAATGACAAGCAGCAACAGCCGGTTAGACAGCCTGGTAAAAACAAAAGATAAAGAACTTTCCGGACTGAAAGGCCGTATCCAGTCGCTGGTGAAAAAGCAAAATGCTTCTGCTGCCGACCTTTCAGAAGCCCGCAAACTCATCAACGAACTGAATGGTAAAGTGGACAGCTACCTGCAGGAAATTGAAAGGTTAACTGCCGAAAACCAGCAACTGACCAAAGACAAGCAGGACCTGACTACACAAAAAGAAGAACTTACCACTTCACTGGCTACTACTCAAACTGAGAAGAAAGTCCTGGAAGACAAAGTTGATGTAGGTTCTACACTGCATGCTTCAAATTTCAAAATTGCAGCAATCAACGAAAAAAAGAGCGGTAAAGAGAAAGCTACCACAACAGCTAAAAGGGCTGACAAATTCAGGATATCTTTTGACCTGGATGAGAACAGGCTGGCTGTAACCGGTACAAAAGACCTTTACATTATCGTGGTTGACCCCTCAGGTAAAGTAATCAGCGAGCAAGGCCTGAATTCAGGTTCATTCACTACACGTGAAGCCGGTGAAAAGCAATTTACCAACAAAGTATCTGTTGATGTTGAGCAAAACGTTCGCAAGAATGTAAGCTTCGACCTGAAACAAACTGATAAATACCTTCCTGGTGCTTACAAAGTAGAAGTTTACCAGAACGGTTTCAAAATCGGTGAAGGTTCAGTATCCCTGAAAAAAGGCGGCTTATTCAGCTAAGCTTAAAATATTAATATCCTCTGATGGCAAGCCCCGCTTTATGCGGGGTTTGTTTTTTTGTAGTACCAAAGCTTGCTTACCTGTGCTTACTGGCCTTATCATTTTACTTCGGGACATTGGTATTCTAAAACAAAGCCCTCAATTGTGCCCTTCCGATATGCACCACACCCGATGTGCCTGCTTTTCTTCCTTCGTACTGAAAGCTGAGTTCGAGAAAATTTGTAAGCCGTTTGGTTAAGTCGGCATTCCATAAAAAGTTTTTCCCTGGCAGCAAACCATCCAGCATAATATACGAAACCGTACTATTGGGCTGGGCATTAAACTTTATCTGGCTGTAGGTAAACTTTGTGGTGAGTGATGTATTGGAAACCACATTGTACTTCATTTCTGTGTTCAGGGAGTTGTTGGTTGATTTCTCACCTCCTGTGTTTTTCCTGTCATCAAATTTATAACCCACCTGCGCCCTGAAATTGGTGCCTTTGGTAAAAGTGAGGCGGGGTTCTAATGAAACGCCATCAATTTTATAATTGCGGTTGTTGAATTTGGGGGTGATAAGCTGGTTGAGTGTTTTTTTCACAATAACATCAAATGTGTAAAGCCGGGCAAAGTTTATCCTGGCTTTCATATTCCAGTCTTTCAATGTACGTGTTTCGTAACCATAGGATAAAAAAGACCTGCCCGAACTGCGTATATTGTTCAGGTCAATGCCCCAATCAGTACTGAAACGGTTAAAAGAAAATGTATTGCTGAGCAACTGATCAAGCGTAAGCAGGCTGGTGTCGTTTATTGAATTGAGAAAGGGATTGAAATAAGCGAAACGTGTACCCGTCAATCCTTTTTTATTTACCTGCAATGAGCTTTGCAGGTATAACCTGCTGAGAAATTTTGTAAACCCCTTTGCAGCAGCGAGGTTGATCGCAGACCTTGGATTAAATGTTATGCTGTAATTAAACTGAAGATAGCTTGCCTTAACAAATTCATTGGTGGGTGTAAATACCCTGATGTATTTCGCCTGGTCCTGGAACTGGGCCAGTTCAAATTCGTTTAATTGCTGAATGCCGTCGTTGTTGTAATCTATCCATGTGTATTGCCCCTGGCCGGCCGGTACTTCAAGGTAACTGAAATCCCGGCGTTGTTCCTGGCCGGTTCCGAGTTCATAAAGCACATTTCCTGTTATTCCTCCTTTCCATTCGTTCAAAAAGTATTCTGCACGGCCCAGGATGGTTTCCTCAGGCTTCAGGTTGGTGAGCTTATCATTGATGATGTTAAGCTTGCGGTATGTGGCATTAAAGCGGAACTGATGGCTCTCATTTTTCATCAGTTCAGTATAAAAATTAATATTCTGGCTCCTGTCGGTACGCACCAGTTCATTTTTTGAAGGATACTTGTCAGACCTTGTAAAATAAGTTATGCCCCATCTGTTGGAAATGTTATCAGGCGACCGTAAATAAAGCCGGAGGACATCAAAAGCAAAACTGCTGCGGTTAAGGGAATCAAATTGTTTATACTTCAGTTGGGTATGCTCAAGCGAATAATTTGTGCCGATATGGTAATTGCCCCATCTCTTCAATTGCCTTGAAACATCTATTACCGGCCTCAGGAAATAGCCTTTCTGGAAATCCTGGCTGATGCTGGTATAACTGAACTGGTTGTTAAGTTTCCATCCGGCAACATCAGCCTGGTGGGTAATGGCATTTCTTATTGCATTGTAATTGTTGCTTCTCGTATAACTCCCGACTTTGTATTGAAACAGGTTCGATCTTTTATCTTTTAAACCAATACCGGCACTGAGGATATTTTCTGTGGCAGGCGTGGCATCAAACGGCAATCCCCAGTCACGCAGAAACTCCACATTCCTTAATCTCTCCAGCGGCCTGAAGGAGGATTGTACATGTTCATACCCAATGTCAGTGAGCAGTTGCAGGCCTGTGCTGCTGTTGATTTTTTTTACGTTACTGAACATAATGCGGCCCGCTATGCCATCGTCATTTCCTTTATCTCTTTTTGAAAATGTATTTACATCAAATTTGCTCCATGCAAGTTCGCTTTTAATGCTGGTGTTTTCATTTACAAAATAATCAGCACCCAGCGATATCAGTTGCTGTTTGCGTGGCGCTATAAGCAAAATGGCCGGTGCATATTGCCCCCTTTTGTTTCCGTTTGAATCCGGTGCCACCCATTTAAATACCTTGCCGTTTGCAGCCGCGTTAACATCCAAAATATAATCCGCATTACCAAAACCTGCATCAACAAATGATAAACTGAATTTTGCTTCATTGGGGTTGGTTGAATAAATAAAAACAGAATCACGGCTTCCACCGTTATAAAGGGTATCAATTTTTGCATATAAAATTTTCCCTGCAGAAAACGTATCCAAAGCGGCAGAAGGATAAAATGCTTTCTTTACACTGTCCCCGATGTCTGCAAGAAACTGCTTTTGTTTTTCATCCAGTGTCTGGTTGATTGGTGAGTTTTTTGCATCGTTATTTTGAAATGCACTTATTCTTAGCTTAAACTTATTATTAAAATTTACTTCATCAGACAGGTAAAGTTGTGCATTAAGGTAATTGCGGTCAGCATATTCAAATTCTATCTGTATCCTTTTGTCTTTGGTAATCATCCGCCTTGGGGTAAATGTTACCTCAGCAGTATTGTAGTTGATAACATAATCCTGGTCTTCTCCCCGTTGTAAAAGTTCTCCGTCAAGAAAAACCCTTTCGGTTCCGGCCAGTACTATAAAAAAGAATTCGTTGTTTGCCCCTGTAAGCCGGTAGGGCCCCTGGTTGCCTTCGCCACCCTGGAAAATATTACGCTGAAATTTTCCCTTTGCCACTGCGCCGCTTACAAGAACTTTATTGGTAATTCCTTTGCCGATTGCATTTTCGTTTTCAAAAGAGCCGCCCTGCAGGCGTTTGTAAAAATTTAAGAAATAAGACTGGTTCTGGCGGATATCAATGTCGCCAATATTAAACCGCCATTTGTTTTTTGAGAACTGGATGAATACCTGGTCGAATTCATTCAGGTTTTGCGTGTTGCCATCCGGCTGTATGGGGATGTTATTGTCAGTAATGGCAGCCGCTATTTGAATACTATCTCCCAGGTAACCGTTCAGCTGCAGGTTAAGGCTTGAATTAATTACTGCGTCCTGCCGGTTGCCAAATGCCAGACTCCGGCCAAAACTACCGTTATAAGTTACCGTACCAAAATCAAAAACGCTGGAGGCAGATTCACTGTTGTTATTAAAAGTAATGGGCTGTACAATGAAGTTATTCATCACGCTGTCAAACTTCATCCGTTGTTTGGCTGCATTAAGCCTGCCTGGAAAAACCCTGTAGGTTACGAGAACGCTGTCAATAACCGGAAACTGATTCCAGGTAAGGGTGGCATTAATGTAATCAACACTGTATGTTGAATCAGGGATTCCCGGAATAAATACGGTATTTGGCACAAGACTGAGTGAATCCAGAACAGCAGGGGCCTTCTGAACAGCAATCATTTTTTTGCGAAGGTTTGAGCCGGGCTGCTGTGCCCACACGGTAACACCTGCCCCCACCCCAATCAACAGCCATATTATCCGCTTCAATATCAAGAGGTATGCGGTTTTTCTATAAATGCCTAAAATTATGATTTATTGCCTAAGGCAGTGAAAATGTGAGCGTTTGGCAGGGCATAAGCCGAAAGGTTGTTTTGGGTTTGGCTATGCTTTAACCGCAATGCCCATTACAATTACTTAGCAAAAATTTAATTTTGCCCTCATAAAAAAATCATATTGACGGGAAGTATCAGGTTTGTTGCTGCTGTTTATATCAGGTTGCTGCTGTTGTTTACTGTTCTGAGGCTGCTTTTTGTAATGCACAATTACAGCAAGGTTCAGGAAGCCGTTCTTGTATCCAAAAGTTTTTGGGTGGGCCTTAAGATGGACTTTTCTGCTTCATCTTATCTTATTTTGCCATTTATTATCCTGTTGTTTATTTGGAACCTCGTAAGGTTCTCCGTTGAAAAGACCTGTTATATACTGTATTGCCTTATTGTGGTACTGGTTAGTTTTCTTGGTATTGCTGACGCTGCCCTTTACCAATTCTGGGGTTTCCGGCTTGATACCACCCCATTGCTTTACCTCAATCATTTTAACGAAGCAATGGCCAGTGTAAGTACCTTGTTTATTGTGCTGGTACTTCTTGAATGGATTATCCTCAGCTATTTCTACATCAGGGCTACCAAAAGTTTGTTTGCAGGTAAAATTTCAAACGGAAGAAAGCTGTTTGTTGCCGGGGCATTAATATGTATTTCCGCTTTCCAGATGATACCCATAAGAGGGGGTTTGCAACTTGTGCCTATAAACCCGGGCAATGTATATTTCAGTAACGATATGTTTGCCAACCACACTGCCACCAACACCTTCTGGAATGTGGGACAATCTTTTCTTGAAGCAGATAAAACAAAATCTGCATACAATTTTATGAGCGATGAAGAAGCTGAGAGTATAGTGAACAAAACCACCTGCAACAATACATTCCCTGCTGACTCATTGCTGAATACAAAAAAGCCCAATATCATATTTGTAATTATTGAAAGTTTTACTGCTAACCTGGTGGGATCCGTTGGAGGAGAAAAAGGCTTCACCCCGCATTTTGACAGCCTTGCTAAGGAAGGGCTGTTGTTTAAAAATTTATACAGTAACGGCGACAGAACAGATAAAGGCATTCAGTCCGTTCTCAGCGGTTTCCCCAACCTGCCTGGAGGTTCTGTAATAACCATACCCAATAAGAGCAATAAACTCCATGGTGTAATCAGCGATTTTAGTAATGCCGGCTATAACAGTTATTTTTTCTATGGTGGTGAAAAAGATTTTGGGGGCATTGGCGGGTTTATACGGAACCAGCATACCAAAACTGTTGTTGATAAGAATGACTTTAGTGAAAGTACTTTCAATTCCAAATGGGGCGCACAGGATGAATTTGTTTTTGAAAGATCGTTGCAGGAGCTGCAGAAAGAAACAAAGCCCTTTGTTGCTGCCATACTTACCCTTACCAATCATGAGCCTTTTGAATTGCCGGGTGTTGAAAACAAGACCGGAATGAGTGATGCAGAAAAATTCAAAAAAACATTTGCCTACACAGATAAAGCGCTGAACGATTTTGTTGCGGGATGCAAAAAGCAAAGCTGGTGGGACAGTACGCTTATGATATTGGTGGCAGATCATGGACATGCTTTACCGGCAGGTTTAACCAATTACCAGCCGGAAAAGTTTCATATACCAATGCTGTGGCTCGGCGGGGCTTTAAAGGTTAAAGGACAAGAAGCGGAAACATATGGCTCGCAGATAAATATCATTCCTTCTTTATACCAGGCGCTTGGTATGCCGGTTAATGCTTATCCTTTTCAAAACAGCCTTTTCAGCAATTGCCAAAACGCCATGGCCTTTTATACCTTTAATGAAGGTTTTGGCGTAGTGAGCAGCAGGGGCACATTAAGCTGGAATGTACATTCGCAAAAAACCATTTCTTTTTCCGGGGATACATCCGGTCTTGTTAATACTGGTAAAGCTTACCTGCAGGTAATTTCAAAAAAGTTCAGGGAGTTATGAAACCATGTATCCGAAATTCCATCACCATGCCGACTGCTTTTATTCCATCTTTGTAATGGCATCTTTTTTACTCATCATTTTCCAAAACTGTATTAAAGCAGTTGCAGCAAATATCCCGCCGATGATCCATTGAATGATTTTCTGGTTGGCATTGAGGTTATCTACCAATAATTTTCCGCCAAAAATAAAAACTGAACTGCCGATAAGCGTACCGGTGCCGATGCCTGCTATATAACTGTTATAATGGCCGCTGCGTGGCAGCAATACTTTCCGGTTGAACAACACAGAACTCCATCCGAACCAGAAAGGAATTTGCAGGGGGTTTACAGCACTCATGGCCGCACCCAGCCAGAAACGGTGAATGGTATTGGACAAAATAGGATTTTTAGCTTCAGTTGATTTTGCCGCTGCAATAAAACTTGATATGGCAAGCGCTACAATAATCAGCAATGTTATCCATTCCAATGCCCTGAACAATTTTTTGTGTTTCCTTATCCAGTCCATTGCAACAAGCGAAAGCCTTACATAACCCACTTCTATCAGCAGGGCGCCTGTTGCAAAATAAAAAGCGGGGCGTATGCCGTCAGATACTGAAATCTGCATGGCAGATACATTCAGCGTACCGAGGGGCAAAGTGCCGAGGAAACTGATGAACATTCCTGTAAAAAAGATACGCAGCAACTGCATGTGTAAAAGGATAAAGGTAAGAAAGGGAGGCAGAAGACAACCAAAGCTGAAAATTATAATCCGGTATGCAGCACAAGCAGCGTTTCCACCCTGTCCTGGTCAATTTGTTTTTTTAAAGCTTCAAGCGATTTAAACTTTATTTCAGGGCGAAGGTATTTTCTCAGGTATATCCTGATTTTCTTTCCGTACAAATCACCATCAAAATCCAGGATGTTTACTTCAACTGTTCTTTCCGTTCCGCCTACTGTTGGCCGGTAGCCAATGCTCATCATCCCTTTAAGCGGGGGGTGTTGCGAAATTACAGCCGGGTCAATTTCAACCGTTACGGCATATATGCCATTTGAGGGTATCAATTTCTCAACATCAGTCATTTTAAGATTGGCAGTCGGATAGCCCAGTTTGCGCCCAAGTTTACTGCCATGCACCACTTCTCCTTCAAAAAAATATGAATAACCAAGATACGTATTCGCCTCGTCAATATTTCCTTCCAGCAACGCCTCCCTTATTTTGGTTGAGCTTATGGTAACCTGGTTAATTACGTGTTCGGGAATTTCCTTTACGGCGTAGTTGTAAGCGCCTGCATATTGTTCAAGCAGTTTGTAATTGCCGTTTCTGCCTTTGCCAAAGCGGTGGTCGTAACCGATAATGATGGTATGCGGGTGAAAACGGGATACGAGGAAATCCCGGATGTATTCTATGGCGCTTAATTGCGAAAATGATGAGGTAAATGGCACCACAACAAGGTGGTCAATTCCGTGCTTATCGAGCAATTCAGTTTTTTCTTCAAGTGTGTTCAGCAGACTGACTGCTTTTTTTCCTGAAAGAATTTTCCTCGGGTGGGGATGAAAAGTAATGATCACACTTTCTCCCCTGATTGATAAAGCTTCTTCCTTTAACTGCTTTATGATCTGCTGGTGCCCCCGGTGCACACCGTCGAAAGTCCCGATGGTTACAACGGCGTTTTTAAATACCGGGAGTTGCTCAATATCTCTGTGTACTTTCATAAAAGTGCACAAAACTAATATTAATTAAAATTAAAAAGCTTCATAGAATACAGGTCTTTTCCATCGCAAGCAGCATTACCTGATTCGGGACCTGTCAGCTCTTTCCCGGATTATTTATTGAAAACAGTACGCTGAATATGGCATGTTGCCCTGCGGATATTACTTTTGCTGCTCAATCAGATTTATGAGTTTATACTCGCAGCGTGGTGTTTCGGCGCAAAAGGAAGAAGTACATGCAGCCATACAGAAACTTGACAAAGGCCTTTATGAAAAAGCGTTCTGTAAGATATATCCCGATTACCTGTGCGGGGATGAAGGTTTTGTGAATGTGATGCATGCCGATGGGGCGGGAACAAAAAGCATACTGGCTTACCTGTACTGGAAAGAAACAGGCGACATATCCGTATGGAAAGGAATTGCGCAGGACGCTATTGTGATGAACCTCGACGACCTTCTTTGTGTTGGCATTTATAATAATATTATTTTCAATTCAACCATTGACCGCAATAAAAACCTTATTACAGGTGAAGTGCTGCAGGAAATCATTAACGGTTCGCAGGAATTGTTTGACCGGTTAAAAGATTTTGGCGTAAATATCCATTACCTCGGCGGCGAAACGGCTGATGTGGGAGATGTGGTGAGGACCGTAGCAGTAAACGGAACAATGACGGCGAGATGGAGCAAAGACAAACTCATTACCAACGAAAAAATTCAGGCAGGAGATGTGATTGTGGGCCTGGCAAGTTATGGCAAAGCAGCATACGAAACGGAATACAACAGTGGCATAGGGAGTAACGGGTTAACCAGTGCAAGGCATGATATGCTGCATAAAACTTATGCTGCACGCTACCGGGAAAGCTATGATGTAAACCTTGATGAGAAAGTGGTTTACCTGGGCCCTTATAACCTGACTGATGAGCGGGAAGGCATACCTGGCGGGATACCATTTGACATTGGCAAACTTCTGCTTTCTCCAACGCGTACTTATGCGCCGGTATTAAAGGTTTTGCTTGAGAAGTATTTTGATAAGATCCATGGCCTCATCCATTGCAGCGGCGGCGGGCAAACCAAATGTTTAAAGTATGTTCCGGATAACGTAAGGGTTATAAAAGACAACCTGTTTGAACCGCCACCGGTATTTCAGCTTATACAGCAGGCCAGCAGGGCAGATGACAGGGAAATGTACCAGGTATTCAATATGGGGTGCAGGATGGAAATTTATACTTCGCTCAAAGATGCTGATACAATGATTAAAGAGGCTGGGGTATTTGGAATAGAAGCAAAGGTTATTGGCAGGGCAGAGGCAGCCGGTAAAAAAGAACTGGTCATCAGAACAGCATCGGGGGAAGTGGTTTATTAAGCTTTTTTAAAGAAAGCTGAGCAAAGTTTTATTAATATTTCCATGGCAGCGGGTTCGGCTGCATTTTTGTATAACATGCAAAATCGGTTTTTTCCAGCCGTAAAATAGTGCATAAAAAACTAAGTACAGGCTCACGCAGGAACACCGCTTTCACAATTTCTTTTTTTATCCGCTCAAGGCCGTAATAGCGCATAATGGCTACCTGGTCATTCCAGTTGCCATAATTAAACACCTTTTGCATTATAAAAAGGGAAGACTTTTCGGGATCAAGTTTTTCAAAGTCCACATCCCAAAAAGCTTTTGAGGAAATGAATTTTACTGCCATTATTGTAAAGTTAAGCAGGCAGGAAGATTATTCAAAGTGGGGGTAGCATTTGAAGCTATTGGGATATTTAACCTTTTATCATAAATGATGAAAAAGCGGTAAGGCCTGCTCCGTCTATCGTGTACCTGATTATATAAGCTGTTTTTACCGTCCTGCCTTCATAAACAGCGGGTTCCCATTTCGGGCTGTTTGTAATAAGTTCTGTAAGCGCTTTGGCCAGCCTGCTGTCTGCAAGTGTAATCGCTTTAATATCACTCAAACTCCCGTCTTCATTAATAATAAACCTGATGTTGCAGTGGCCCAATCTTTTTTTTCCATCTTCATATTTTTTCAAAAAATAAGGAAGCTTTGTATGTACATAATCATAAAACGCCATATCTCCCCCGGGAAATTCAGACGGCGTATCAGCTTTATAAAATATTTCCTCACCGTTTGCAGTTTGTATTTTTTCAAACGGTACAGCGGCATTACTCTCTTTGTCTAAATTATAATCATGCGCAATTTCTTTTTGTAATGCCTCCGTATAAGGTATTTTAACCGGCAGCTCATTCAGCAGGTATATAGTTACCGATTGTGGTTGTTTGCTTACAAAATCGTCGTACATCCAACCGGTAATTCTTTTGCCTTCGTAAGTACCAAAGGGCGATTTTTCAAACTTTTTGGTTGTAATACTGATTACCCCATCTTTCCCGTTTTCGCCATAAAGCTCTATTGCCTTTTCGCCCTTAATTACATCAATGGCGGAAATATCTTCCGGCTTGCATCTATAGCAGCTTTTGCAAAAGCGCCTTTGCCCATGAATTTGCCATTGAGGACGTAGATGGGGTCGGGATGAGGATTGGAGAAAGAAGAAGTGAGTTTTGAATTGGGATTAGGAGATTGGTTTTCATTATTTGCCACATTGATTGCTGACTTTTCTGGTG
>JANRKT010000343.1:0-8872 GCA_033763355.1 Chitinophagaceae bacterium
GCTCGTATAAGGATATGGCAAGGGCGTAACCACTGCATTGTATTTATCAGTAAATTGAACGCATAAACTTATTGAGACATGAGAAAATACTGCTTCATCATCCTGCTGTTTGCAACTGCTTCATTAATGGCACAGAAAAAAGCTGCACCTAAACCAGCAGATAAATTAAAAGACCAGGCCATACAGGACATTCAGAACAAATATGGCGAGTATAAAAACATTGCATTGCAGATATGGGATTATGCAGAGGTGGGTTATAAAGAAGTAAAAAGTTCAGCCCTGCATCAAAAAACCCTGCAGGATAATGGTTTTACTGTTGAAGCAGGCGTGGCGGAAATACCCACTGCATTTGTGGCAACCTACGGAAGCGGCAAACCTGTTATAGGCATCCTTGCTGAATATGATGCATTACCGGGATTATCGCAGCAGGCCTTGCCTGAAAAAAAAGCTGTTGCCGGAAAAGATGCAGGACATGGCTGCGGCCATCATTTATTCGGCACTGCATCAGTTGCTGCAGGTATTGAAATAAAGAAACTGATTGAAGAAGGAAAACTTAAAGGAACTGTAAAAGTATTTGGGTGCCCTGCAGAAGAAGGGGGAAGTGGTAAAGTTTACATGGTACGTGCAGATTTATTTAATGATGTGGATGCGGTGATACACTGGCATCCCGGCGACGGCAATGGCATTACCATGACCAGCGCCCTCGCCAATACATCTGCCAAGTTTCGTTTTAAAGGGATTTCTGCCCATGCTGCGGGTGCACCTGATAAAGGCCGCTCTTCACTTGACGCAGTGGAAGCAATGAATTATATGGTAAACATGATGCGGGAACATATACCGCAGGAAACAAGGATACATTATGTAATTACTGCCGGCGGCAGGGCGCCAAATGTAGTGCCTGATTATGCGGAGGTATATTATTATGTGCGGCATCCCAAACGTGATGCGGTGAAACAGATTTTTGAACGTGTGGTAAAAGCGGGCAATGCAGCTGCAATGGGAACGGAAACAACAATGGAGTATGAAATCATCGGCGGCACACATGATCTGTTACTGAACCGTTCGCTGGCAGAAGTGATGCAGAAAAACCTGGAAAAAACAGGAGGGGTAATATATACACCTGAAGAAACTGAATTTGCAAAAAAGATACAGGCCACATTCGGCTTTAAACCCATTGCTGTTGACAGCGCAGCAGTAGTAAAACCATTAAAAATTGAAATGGATGCAGGCGGCGGCTCCACTGATGTGGGAGATGTAAGTTATGCTGTGCCTACTGTTGGTTTACGTGCAGCCACATGGGTGCCCGGCACCCCTGCACACAGCTGGCAGGCCGTGGCCTGCGGCGGAACTGAGATTGGCGTAAAAGGAATGATGGTGGCCGCCAAAACCATGGCATTAACCGCCATTGATTTATTTACCAGCCCTGGAGAAATAACCAAAGCCGACGAAGAATTTAAAAAGGCCAAAGGCGATTATAAATATGAAGCCCTGCTGGGCAACAGGAAGCCGGCGCTGAATTACAGGGATTGAGTGCGCCGGATTTTGGTAGTTTTTGAAAGCTGAGATAGTTTGGCTTACTATTCTGTTACAGTATATTCCAACGGCAGTATCCTTCTTAACTCATAACCCATATTTACGATTATATTTGTTACATAAATATTGTCGCCAGGCTGAAGGTTTTGTAATAGTAATTCTGTTTTAGTATTATACCTCGGGCCAATATTTTTACTGATTCCAACTACTGCGGTATCCCTTGTAATAATGACTGAATATTCCTTTACTTCAATAGGTAAATCATATTCACTGTCTTCTAAAACAGCTCTTAATCCTCCAAAAATTTTGATTGTTCTTTTGCTTACTATGGGTCGCCTTAGATTTCCGAAAATTCCCACAGGCAGAGGGAGTTCTTTGACTCTGAAAAGTCTTGTACACACCAACAAAGTATCTCTTTTAAAAATCCTGAAAATCTCTATCTCGGTGAATCCTCTCCGGTGCGGCCTTATAATAAAATTATTGCCTCCGTGATTTTCTATATATCCATTATTTGATTTTATGAAAACTGCGTTCTTGGAAGTTCTTTCTATGAGCACCTCTATTGGGTTATCAATCCCAATGTAAAGGACATTCTCTTTTGTAATAGCAACAACACATTCCAATTGACCGGACGGATGTTGCTGAAAAAATAACAAAGCAAAAAATAAAGCAGCTAATTTCATAAACAATATTTTTCCTCCCAACGGCATTAACTTCGTTATATTTTTAATGAATGGTTAAATAAAAAAGACCTGACAGGTTTCGGAAACCTGTCAGGTCTTTCCATATTAAACTCCAAACTATTGTAGCCCTTAAAGACTACGGTAGTTTGGAAAGCAAACCCTGAAACACTTTCTGTTCCACTTTTACGGGATATTTCTTTTTCAGCTCTGCAATCCATTTTTCTTCCAGTACATTCTGGTAATCGTTCATCACCAAACCTTTTGCATCTTCAAAACTGCGCACACCGGGGGAAGTGTAGGGTTTTATTACATAAGCAAAGTAAGCTGAACTGTCCTGCGGGTTGATTACCGTTGATGAAAACGTAGCAGGCTGTGTAATGGCCGGATGGGCATCGGGTATCTGTGTTATTTCGTAACGGCCGGAGTCAGCGGCAACCTTTCCATTGAATTCATCAGTAATTTTTCTCCAGTTGCTGATGTTATCCTTCAGCCTCTTCTTTGCTTCTTCTGCCGTGGCGGGGTCGCTTGCTGTAACCATCAGGGCATCTGCGCTGGGGCCCCATTGGTATTTTTCTTTGTTTTCGCTGTAATATTTTTTTAATCCTGTACTGTCAGCCGCAGCTTTGCTCCATACCTGTTTTTCCATTACTTCAAAAAGCAGGTTGCCGTCTTTAAATTCATTCAGCTGGCTTTTGAATTCTGCATTATAATCTTCAAGGTGGTTGCGGTAATATTCAACAGCGGTATAAGAAATGTACTGCTGCATCAGCTTGGGATAGGTGAGGCCCGGTGTTTCCCCGGTGGTAAGAAAAGTGCGGGCATACTGCAGCCAGTTGCCGGCGGTTATGTTACTTTTCGGAAAACTGTACAGTACCGTTTTTTCAGTAATGCCTTTAACCGGCACAACAGTATTTTTCTTTACAAAACTATCCGTAACCTGCCACAATGCTTTTTCATCAACAGGTAATTTCTTCATCGTTACTTTTTTCAATACCGATTGTTCGAAAGATTTTTTTGCAAGTTGTGCACGGCTGTCTTCTGTTACAGCCTGTTTCATGGCACCCGCTGCAGTATTTTTATCTTTTTCAACGGGTATATGCTGCAGCCTTTTTACAATATGTATGCCATAAGAAGTTTCGAAAGGCCGGCTGAGTTCGCCGTCTGATCTTAATGCAAATACTTTGTCTTCAAAAGCGGTGTTATAGCGGCCCACAGTTATATCGGGCAACACGCCGCCGGTGAGGTAAGTGAGTTTATCATTACTAAATTGCCTTGCAAGTGCATCAAATGAACTTCCTTTTTCAAGGGCTTTATATAACGAGTCTGCGAGGTTTTTCTTTTGCAGTTTTTCTTCTGCTGTTGCAGCAGGTTCGTACGCAATGAGGATTTGCGCCGCTTTCATTTTACCCCATGCATTCCGCTCAGCAAGTTTTTTAAAAATATGATAGCCTGCAGAACTTTCATAAGGGGCAGAAAATTTTCCATCAGTAAGGGTATAAGCAATATTCTCAAGGTCATAAGGAAGGGTAAACAGGGTAATGTACCCCATATCGCCTTTATTGGTTTTTACTTCCGGGTCGGCTGAATATTCGGTGGCAACCTTGCCGAAATCTTCACCCGCTTTCAGCTTGTTGTATGCTTCCTGCATTTTTTGTTTTGCTTTAGCGCTGTCTTCTTTTGTTGCAGGCTTCGATATGGTTACATAGTCAGGGTTATAGGGAATAAAAATGTGCTGCAGTCGGATGTCTTTAAGGCTCCTGTTAAACGCTTCATCGGCCAGCTTTTTTATAAACCCGTCATCATTCATGTAAGGCTCTTCAATTTGTTTCCTGAAACTTAAAAGATCAGCCTGCTGGTTGGGCAGGGTATCCAGTTTCATATCATATGCCGCCTTTACTTTCAGTTTAAACCTGGTATAAAGTTCAAGGTATTCTTTCAGCGCAGCTTTGCGGTCTTCCGGCACTGCATTGTTTTTTTGAAATGCTTTCAGGAATTCGTCTTTACTTACTGAAAGGGGGCCGTAAGTAAAAAGCGCCTGGGCGAAAATGGTATGAACAGTTGCCAGCAGGCCAAGCACCATTAATAATTTCTTCATGTCAGTTGGTAAGTATTTAATTCGTGGTTTCTTTTTTTAGTTTGTACTGCAGGAAATCATCCAACTGGGAATAGCTGAGCTTTTTGGCGATGATCTTTTTGTTTTTATCCAGCAGGTATAACATAGGGGTCTGGTAAACATCGTACAACTGCCTGAAACCCGGCCTTCCCGCAGCATAATCTGCATCCTTCATGGCCTGCGTCTGGTAAACGTGCACCCAGTCTTTCAAATTGTACTCTCGTATGAACTTCAGCCAGGCTTCTTTACCGCCATCAGTCATCACTCCAAATACTTTAATGCCTTTTTGTTTCCATTTGTTTTGATAGAGCGTATCCAAACGCGGTACCTCTTCTTTACAATGGCTGCAGGTAGCATCCCAAAAGCAAACTACAGTATAATTGGCCTGGAGATTATACAAAGACACGGGCTTATCTGTTGTATCAACCAGCTCCATATTTGCCGCAGGGTCGCCAATAAGGTTGGCCATTAAACTGTACCCCCTGTCAAAAATGAACTTGCGGTATTTTTCACTCATAAAATAATCCGCCTGCCCGGTGGTATAGTATTTCTGGAAAAGATGAACAAATACGGCGTCCTGCCCCATATAAACCGGGTTAACATATTTATCAGTAAGCGAAGAAAGCAGGAACTTAAACATCTCTTTATTGGTTTTGGATGCTTCCAGTATTTTCTCGGTTTCTTTACTCAGCGTATCGGGGCTGTCCTGTGCAAGCACTTCATTAAAGTACTTGTCTAACCTGGCCTGGAAAACAGGGGTACGGATCAAACGTTCATCTGTGAACGACACGCCATCCCAGTAATGTGTTTTGTAATACCGGTAAGCGTAAAGGGAATCATATTTTCCGCCGGGATGTTTTTCCGCCGGTGGTATAGCAGGTTCACGCAATACACGGAATATGGCCGAGAGCAGATGCTGCGGGTATTTTATTGCAAAGCCCTCCCTGTATTGCTGTAATTCTTTATTGGCTGTATTGATTTGTGAGCGGATTAATGCGGAGTCTGCAGCAGTTTTTGCCCCGCTGAGTTTTTTCTGCAGGGCAGCCATAGCGCTGCCTTTCTCAAATGACAGCTTCTGGTATTCTTTAAAAAGGTCATTATCGGCTGAGTTGATGAATCGAGTATTTTGAAGGATTGATGCTGTGTCAGCTTCAACTGCAAACTGCTGTTGCTGGTCAACCAGCATTTCAAACCACCCGTTTTTTTGCGGATACACCACAAGGTAAACGCCGCCAAAGAGTTTTTCTTTGCCTTTAAAAACAGCTTCGCTTTTGCTGTTGAGCGGGGCGGAATCAATGAGGTATTGTTTTTTGCCGAAGTGGTGGCCGAGGTAAAGGTAACCGCTGGTAAAGGGCTTAAGTGTTACTTTAATTTCGTAGGCGTTCTGGGCCGGGAGCTGTAAACCAATCAGGAGTAAAAAAAACAGTAAACATTTTCCTTTCATCAGTAAGCCGGGATTAGTTGAACAAAAATATTCAAAAAGGTTTTGTGTTTTTGTTAAAGCATGGCTTTTAGTCCTTAAACTCCCTGCCCGTCAATTTATGGCCTGGGTTTCACAGGTTTAAAAGCAATTGTTTTTTAAAGCCAAATCTTTGCCAGAAGCTAATTTTGCCGCATGCGGAACAGAAAAAAAATTGTTGCTGAGCAGGTATTGGTAACTGATTATGCGGCAGAGGGCAGGTCGCTTGCAAAAATTGATGGTAAAGTACTATTTATTGACGGGGCCGTTCCGGGTGATGTGGCCGATGTATTGCTAACCCGCAATAAAAAAGACTGGGCAGAGGGAAAGGCCATTCATTTTCACAGTTATTCACCTGACAGGGTGGAACCTTTTTGCAGCCATTTCGGAACATGCGGCGGCTGCAAATGGCAGATGCTGCCTTATGAAAAACAACTGCAATACAAACAGCGTGAAACAGAGGAAAACCTCAAACGCATAGGTAAAGTAAAACTGCCCGAAGTACAAACCATCATCGGGGCTGATGTTACAAGAGGTTACCGTAATAAACTGGAGTTCACGTTCAGCAATAAACTTTATTTAAGCAGTGAGGAGTTACAGCAGTTCAAAGAAACAGGCCTCCCTTTTAAAGATGGGGTGGGTGGAGTGGGCTTTCATGTGCCCAGAATTTATGATAAGATCATTGATGTCAATCATTGTTACCTGCAGGAAGAACCCAGCAACATCATCCGCAATACCATCAGGGAATTTGCTCTGAAGAATAAGTATCCGTTTTATGATATAAAGAACCACCAGGGCTGGTTGAGGAATTTAATCATCCGAAATAGTACAACCGGCGAAGTAATGGTAAATGTTTGCTTTGGCTATGATGATGAAGCTGAAAGGGATAAACTATTTAATTACCTGCTGAAGGAAGAGCCTGGCATTACCACGCTTTTATACACCATCAACCCCAAGTTTAACGACAGCATTTACGATCTTGAACCGCAAATTTTTTATGGCAGGGGATACATTACTGAAAGGCTTGGCGGATTTCAGTTTAAAATAGGCCCCAAATCATTTTTTCAAACCAATACCCGGCAGGGCGAAAAATTATACAATATAACAAAGGAGTTTGCTGAATTAACAGGCAAAGAAACCATATATGATTTGTATTGCGGAACCGGCAGCATCGGAATATTTGTAAGCAAACTGGCAGGGAAAGTTATAGGTGTAGAAACTGTTGCCGAAGCGGTTGAAGATGCTAAAGAAAATGCTTTGCTAAACGGGATAACCCATGCGGGGTTTTTTGCAGGCGATGTAATTAAAGTGTGCGACGATGCTTTCTTTGAGCAGCAGGGCAGGCCGGATGTGATCATTACCGATCCGCCACGTGCCGGCATGCATGAAAAACTGGTTCGAAAAATACTGGATACAGCAGCGCCTGTGGTAGTGTATGTGAGCTGCAATCCTGCAACACAGGCCCGTGACCTGAACCTGCTGGATGAAAAATATATTGTTACCCGTATCCAGCCTGTTGATATGTTCCCGCATACCCATCATATAGAGAATGTGGTGCAACTGAAGCTAAAAGTATAAATTGCTTATTCATCCACTTATGGCTTTTTTCACAACTTCATCATGTAATTTGTAATTGCCCGATTTATATTGGGCCATTGATTCTTCGAGGAGTTGTTTGTCTTCATCGTCAAGACCCTGCCACCAGTCTTTTTCACCTGGTTTTTGGGTTGCCTGTAAAATTTTATAAATGCCCTCCAGGATTATTTCGTCCTCACAGGTATCAATCAGAACATGAAGGGATGATTTTAATTCTTCTGCAGACATATTTTGTGTTTTATCAAATTTACAAAAGAAATGGAGTAACTAAAAGGCAGGAATGCCACTCAACCATCTTTCATTACCCAAGTTGGTTACTTATATTAAATTCGCAGAATTAATTTTTTTTATGAGTGATTTACGTTTAAGCAGGTTTGAAGTAATCCCCCCTGTAGTTAAAAACCTTATTATTATAAATGTACTTTTTTTTATAGCCCAGTATGTTTTTTCAGGGTACAACCTTACAGGCAGGCTCGCTTTGTATCCCATAATGTTTGAGCAATTTAAGCCTTACCAGATTTTTACGCACATGTTTTCTCATGGGGGCATTCCTCATATTATTTTTAACATGTTTTCATTGTGGATGTTTGGCAGCGTAATTGAAAACTATTGGAAATCCAAAAGATTCCTCGTTTTTTACATTGTTTGTGGCCTCGGCTCTGCAGCGCTTCACATGGTTATACAATATATCAGATATGAACAGGTGCTTCATGCCATTTCCCAAAATGACATTTCATCTGCGAAGGCCATAATGAAAGAATTAGGGCCAATGTTAGGCGCCTCAGGGGCGGTTATGGGTATTCTCGCCGCTTTTGGGTATTTGTTTCCCAACAGAGAGTTGTTTATAATACCTATACCATTTCCCATAAAAGCAAAATGGGTTGTGTTAAGCCTGATTGCCATAGATTTATTTGGGGGGATTGCAAATATTGAGGGGGATAATATTGCTCATTTTGCCCACTTGGGGGGGGCAATCACAGGGCTGGCGTGGGTGATAATATGGAACAAAACCAACCGCCGTACGTTTTATTAAATGTTAACTTTCTTTCCTCGCAGAACTCTATTAAATTTACATCTGGTTTGATAAGGGGATAAATTATGGGATACAGGGACTACCCGGCACAAAAGAAAATCTCACTGTGGAGCGACAACAATGCACTGATGATGCTCATCATCATCAACATTATTGTTTTTATTATCCTTCATTTCATTAAAACCATATACGGCTTATCTTACCTGCAGCAGGATGATTTTTATAAAAATATTTATGCGTGGTTTACCATGCCTGCAGACTTTAATAAACTTTCTGAGCGGCCGTGGACAATTTTCTCGGCCATGTTTACCCAACTCCGGCCTATTTTACTGCTGAGCAATTTAATCTGGTTGTGGACATTCGGTTACATCCTGCAGGATTTAACCGGCAACCGCAAACTGGTGCCTGTTTACCTGTATGGCGGTTTTATCGGAGGGCTTATTTTCCTGCTGGCC
>JANRKT010000344.1:0-13239 GCA_033763355.1 Chitinophagaceae bacterium
CGGAATAGAAAATGTTACTTAAGCCAGGGACTCAATTAGATTCTTTTTCTTCTGTCATATGCGCCCAACAGAGAAGTGGCAACTCCGGTTACCTGCCTGTTTACGCTAATTACCATTTTATCTCCCCAACTGCTCAGTAACACTGTTATTAAAACAGCATACAGGTAATTTTGGGTACTATACCTGTAAAAGTGATTATCTTCAACAAGCAACTTTCGCTTATGTGTTGCCGCTCCAAACAACCTGCTCTGCAAAAAGCGGATTTTTCTGCTTCAAAAACCCGCAGTATTTTTTTTCGCCCAATACATACCGAAAAGCACACATTATATACTCCAATTATAAAAAAGCATGCCGCATTCCTGTGTTGCTTTAGGCTCGTTTTGCAGTTTGCTTTAATTGCCCAGCAAAAGTTAACTGGTATTGTTACAGGCACTGGCGGTCTGCCGCTTTCGGGAGCAACAGTTGCTGTTAAGGGAAAGGATTCCGCTGTTACAACAAATGTCGGGGGTTCTTTTACTATCACAGTTACAGCAGGGGATGTTCTGCTATTTTCTTTTATAGGGTATGCAACCCGGCAGGTTAAACCGGGTAATGAAACTACTTTAAGAATTTCTCTCTCAGAATCAACTATCAACCTGGATGAAATAGTAGTAACAGGATATACTTCGCAAAAAATAAAAGAAATAACAGGCTCTGTTGCTGTTGTAAAACCAAAAGACCTTACCGATATTCCGGCAGGACAGGTTGAACAAATGCTTCAAGGAAGGGTGGCTGGTTTAAATGTGATTACTTCTGGTATGCCTGGTAGTCCCAGTAATGTCCGTTTACATGGTATTGGAAATTTTGGAGATGTAACCCCTTTATATATTATTGATGGTGTACAGGGCGATATTAATTCTCTCAATCCCTACGATATCGAATTAATACAGGTATTAAAAGATGCCAGCGCTTATTCCATTTATGGAGTGAGGGGAGCCAATAGTGTTATAATTATTGCCACCAAAAAAGGAAAAACAAGCAGAACCAAAGTCAGTTATGATTTTTACATGAATACAACAAGACCTTTAAACTATGGGAATGATCTTTTAAATCCTCAGGAACAAGCCGACCTTACCTGGATTGCTTTAAGAAATTCTGGTAAACCAAATCCATCCCATCTTCTTTATGGAAATGGAATTAACCCCGTGATCCCTGATTATTTTATCGCAGGAATTAATACCGGGCTTTCTGCCAATGATCCTTTAGCAGATACTTCACGTTATAATATTGACTTTACCGTGGGGCCTATAAATCAGATTGTTGCTTCCAAAAAAACAGATACAGATTTGTTTCATGAATTGTTCAAACCTGCATTCAGTCATAGTCATTCGCTCAGTGTTTCAGGAGCTAACAAAAAAAATAAATATTTTCTTTCATTCGGTTACCTTGATCAGCAAGGCGCAACCTTATATACATACCTGAAAAGATTTACTATAATGGTCAACACACAATTTTCAGTAAATGATAAAATACGTATTGGAGAAAACCTGCAACTGAGTTATCGCGATAATCCGCTTACCTGCGCTGAATTTGGCGGTCCTGTTGATAACGACATATTCAAATCGGTATTAGCATATAAAGTTTTACCGGTGTACGACATAAAAGGGAGCTGGGCACATTTTATAGCAAGAAACTTCTGGGAAAACCCTGTAGCAATGCGAACAATTGCAAAGGATAACATCACCCGATATTGGGAAGTAGCCGGAAATGCCTTTGCCGAAATTGATTTGCTGAACCATTTTACTGCCCGTACCAATTCCGGAGGCAATCTAATCAACTATTATTTCAACAAATTTAATTTTTACGGTTACGATTCACTCGGCACCGGTTTGCCTGATAACTCTTTAACCGAATCATCAGGCTACCGCCAGTCATGGACATGGACAAATACATTAAAGTTTTCTCAAAACATTGGTGATGATCATCACCTGAATGTATTAGTGGGTATTGAAGTGGTAGATAATTACAACCGTGAAGTTGGTGACAACAAAATTGACTTTTACACTAATGATGTTAATTATCTTTTTCTTGCCAACGGCGGTCAAAAAACCGCACAAGTAACATGAAGAAAGCAAGACAATAACCGGCATTTCATTGGGACATTAAACTTATCACCATGCTCAAACCCCTGCTTCATCTTAATGTTGCCACCAGGAAATTAATGTTATTTTTTTTCTTTTTATCCTGTTATGGAATTCCCTTTTGCCAGAAAAAAATTTCCGGCAAAGTGCTGGATGCAAATCATCTGCCTGTAAATGGAGCTTCCATTGTCATAAAAAATTTCAATACAGGTACCATAAGTGACTCAAACGGAAACTTTTCGATTATGGCTAATACCGGTGACGTATTAGTCGTTTCATCAGTAGGTATGATTAAAAGGGAAGTAGTAGTTCGTGACGAAGCCTTGCTTACTATTATAATGTCTTTTGCAACGGCCAATTTGAATGAAGTGGTGGTTACCGGCTACTCTGCCCAGCGCAAGAAAGATATTATCGGCGCTGTTTCGGTGGTTGATGTTGAAGATTTGAAATCAACACCTGCTGCTAACCTTGGCGCCCAGTTACAGGGCCGGGCTACCGGTGTTACCGTGAGTGGAACAGGTGCACCAGGTTCCCCGGCTGTAGTTCGTATCCGGGGTTTTCAATCTGGTGGTAACAATGAACCTCTTTACGTTATTGACGGAGTGCCCTCTTCTGATCCCTCCATAATAAATCCACAGGATGTTGCTTCAATGCAAATATTAAAAGATGGTACGTCCTCTGCCATTTATGGTACCCGTGCTGCTAATGGCGTGGTAATTATTACCACTAAACAGGGCAGGTCGGGCAGGACTGAGGTTTCTTATGATAGTTATATTGGTGTACAATCTGTAACAAATGATATGACACCTGCGATGCTGGATAACCACGAGTATATTGAATACCTGAACAGAAGCGGGTCCGCAAGCCATCCCGTATTTGGAGCGCCGGGGAGTTTCAGTGTTCCGGATTTTATCGTTGTAAGCAGCGCATTTAAAGGTGGTGTGACAGCCAATGATCCAAAAGCAAATCCCGGTCTGTATTCATTAAGCCCATTATACCAGATTTTAAAAACCAGCCCGCAGGGTACTGATTGGTTTGATGAAATTTTACAAAAAGGGATTTTACAAAGCCACCAGATAACGGCAAGTGGCGGTTCAGAAAAAGCAATCTACTCTTTAGGTTTAAATTATTTTAACCAGGATGGAACCATTAAGTTGACAAATTTCAAACGCTATTTAGTGCGTTTCAATGCATCCTTTAAGCCCACTTCATGGTTGCGGCTGGGCGAAAATGCACAGCTAAGCTATACCAGCAGACTTGGTGGTGAGCAACGAGGCCCGGGTGGCGCCTGGTCATTTGCTTACCGCATGGTGCCTTATATTCCGGTATATGATATCAAAGGAGGCTTTGGTGGCAATGGTGTGGGGCAATCAGGCAACGGATCAAATCCAGTGGCTAATCTCATCAGGGACCGTGATGATAAAAACCTCACCACCCGTTTATTTGGTAATGTATTTGCAGAAATACAACCGCTAGAATGGTTAACGCTTAAAACTTCTTTCGGTGCAGATGTCTATAACAATTTAGTAAAGGATATATCGAGAAAGACTTACGAAAGAGCCGAAAACCAGGGCAGTACCCAATTAACTGAAACGACTATCAATGCAATTGACTGGACATGGACAAATACACTTACTTTTCAAAAAACATTTGCCGATGCGCATGATGTAAAACTATTATTGGGTACGGAAGCCATAAAAAGATATTTTAAACAAACAAATGCTTTTAGTCAGAATTTTGATTTGGATAATGCAGATTTCATATCATTGAGTAATGCAGGAACGTCGGCTGGTGACAGAGATGTGAGCCAACCCATTGAAAATACTATAGCTATCTTTTCTCAGTTTGGCCGTTTGGATTATGCTTTTAAAAATAAATATCTGCTGAATGCTACTATTAGGAGAGATGAAGCTTCTGTTTTTGGCTTAAAAAACCGTGTTGGTTATTTCCCTTCGGTTGGTTTTGGATGGCGGATATCGGAAGAAAATTTTATGAAAACTGTTAGCTGGATCACGGACCTGAAGCTCAGGGGCGGCTATGGTCAGGTGGGCAGTATTTCAAATAATGGGCCATTCAATCCATTTTCAACCTTCAGAACGGGGCCGGGCTTTGGCAATTATGATATCAATGGCGCCAACACATCTGCTTTTCTTGGTTACAGGCAAGCTACTCTTGGTAACGATTCAACAAAATGGGAAAACACTGTTTCGAAGAATATAGGGTTAGATCTAACCCTCTTAAACGGCAAATGGGTGTTTGATTTTAACCTTTTCCAGAATGATACGAAAGACTTATTAATACCCCGGAACAGAATACCAACAGAGCCATTTGTGACGCAGCCAAATGAAAATATTGGCACCATGCGTAATACGGGTGTTGAATTTTCTGTAGCCAACAAGGGAAAAATTACCGTTGACCTTAATTACGATGTGCAGGTTAATTTTTCTCACTATAAAAACGAACTTATTAAATTAAATGATGCAGGAAATCCGAATTATTATGGAGTTAACAGATTTTCCAATGCTATTAAGATTGATCAGGGATTACCACTGTCCACTCATTGGGGTTACGAAATAGTTGGATTTTACAACACACAGGATGATGTGGACAAAGGCTCCAAATTAAATGGCCAGGCGGCTAAAATTGGTACCTGGAAATATCTGGATAGAAACGGCGACGGTAATATTAACAGGTCTGACGCAGGTGTTATCGGCAATCCCCATCCTAAATTTCAAATGGGTTTCAATATTGGGCTTTACTATAAAGACTTTGATTTCAGCTCCTTCTTTTTCTGGAACAGCGGTAATGATATTTACAATATTACCAAATGGTTCACTGATATGAGGGGCTTTGTTGGCGGTGTCAGCGACAGGGTGATTTATGATTCATGGGCCCCCGGCCATACCAATGCTAAATTACCTTTGTTACAGGCAGGATTTAATGTACCGGGAAATTTTGTTACCGGCGAATCAAATTCCTACTATATTGAAAAAGGGTCTTATTTCAGGGCAAAAAATATACAGTTAGGTTATACTATGCCTGGCAATGTTATGAATAAGCTGAAGCTGCAGAAAATAAGGCTTTATGTGCAGGCCCAAAACCTGTTTACCATCACAAAATACACCGGCGCCGATCCTGACCTGAGTATTCAACGGAGTGTATCTAACGGCGGCAGTGCAGGAGACTATATTATAGGTATTGACGAAAGTGGCTTCCCCAATCCAAAGCAGTTTTTATTTGGATTAAGCGTTACTTTTTAGTTTAAAAAAAATAAAGCATTAAAACTATTTTCAGAGAAAGGATTGACAGCATTAAGAAAGCACTCCGTAAACCATTCTTTAGCACCAAACCCCATGGAACAAGAAACAGGATTGGGATTATCGTTGAGTTATGATATTATCCAGGCTTATGGCCGGGAAACAGAAGTGGGCACAAAGAAAGGCGAAGGCACAGAATTAAGTATTCAATAACCACTCAATTAAACCAACCATTCATGAAACGATGTATTGTCATACTTGTTTTATCATGGTGCACAGCTTCAGGCTTTGCTCAGCTCAATCTGAATATAGACAGTTTAAAAAATATTATTAGTGCAGATAACAAGGAAGATACTATACTGGTTAATCGTCTGTTAGAAATATCCATTGCTTATACATATGATAAGCCGGACTCAGGTATCTATTACGCCAACAGTGCATTGGAGCTGTCACAAAAGCTGGGTTATACTGATGGCGAAACATCGGCTTGTGTCTGGTTGTATCAAGGTTATTGGGTACTTGGTGATTACTCTCAATCCATGCAATATACATTGCAGGCATTGAGACTATTCCGGCAAATGAAGGACGCCGATAGGGTAATTTTGATGGGGAATGCCTTCGGAGATATTTATAATGAAATGGGTGATTATAAACAGGCTTTGCGTTATTTTTTTGAGGTAAGAAAACTGTTTGAAGAAAGAGGATATGCTCTTGCATTGAGTAATGAGGATATTTACATAGCAGATGCTTATTTGACCGGGAATAGGATAGATTCAGCCATGTTCTTTGCAAAAAGAGGATTTGCAAAGAATCGTGAGTTAAGGCAGGATTGGACTTATGCGGCTTTGGTATTAGGCAATGTATATGCTAAAACAAATCAATTTGATTCAGCCCTTAATTGTTATCGGTCAGCTTTTGAATCGACAAACAAAATCAATAAGATTGATATAAAAAATGGTATTGCTACCATATACCGCAAACAAAATCAACAAGACTCGTGTCGCTTCTATGCTAAAATAGCTTTGGACTCTGCACAAGTTATCCATTACCGAAAGGGAGCAATGAGGGCCAGCGAATTGTTGTCCTGGGGATACGAAAAAATAAATCCCGTTGAAGCTATCCACTATTACAAGATCAGTATGGAAATAAAAGACAGCCTTTATAACCGGGAAAAGTTCAGCCGTGTAAACAACCTCTTTTTCGGTGAAAAGCAAAGAGAACAAGAACTGCAGGCTGCACAGGTAAAATATCAGAACAGCATGCGGATGTACTCGCTTCTAGCCGTTGTAGGCTTTTTCCTTTTAATAGCCCTTTTTTTGTGGCGCAGCAACCGGCACCGGCAAAAGGCGTATGCTACATTGCAAAAGCAAAAGCATGAAACCGATAATCAAAAAACAAAAGCCCAAAATGCACTGGAAGAATTAAAATCAACCCAGGCCCAACTCATTCAGTCTGAAAAAATGGCCAGTCTTGGTGAACTCACCGCAGGCATTGCACATGAGATACAGAATCCATTGAATTTCGTCAATAATTTTTCTGAAATAAGCACAGAGTTAGTTGATGAAATGAATGAAGAAATTGATAAAGGAAATACTGAAGATGCAAAATTGATTGCGCAGGATTTAAAAAAGAATTTAAAAAAAATAAATCATCATGGCAAACGTGCCGGTGATATTGTAAAAGGAATGCTGCAGCACAGCCGAAGCGGCAGTGGTGTAAAAGAACTTACAGATATTAATGCATTGGCCGATGAATATTTCCGGTTAGCCTATCATGGCCTTCGTGCAAAAGACAAATCATTCAATGCAACAATGAAACCGGATTATGATGAAACAATTGGGAAAATAAATATCATTCCACAGGATATTGGCAGAGTAATTCTCAATTTAATCAATAATGCTTTCTATGTGGTTGATGAAAAAAGGAAGCAAAATCAAAATGGATACGAACCAACTGTTTCACTTAGTTCAAAAAAAATTGGCGATAAGGTTTTAATAAGTGTAAAAGATAATGGGCCTGGGATTCCACAAACAATATTGGATAAAATATTTCAACCTTTTTTTACCACCAAACCTACCGGACAGGGAACAGGTTTGGGTTTATCATTGAGTTATGATATTGTAAAAGCACATGGTGGGGAGTTGAGAGTGGAAACAAAGGAAGGTGAAGGTGCGGAGTTTATTATTTCACTACCGGGTTGACATGGGCCTTGCCGATGGCACTCGGTTCGTATTGACGGAACTTGCACCGGAATAAATTCCGGTGTTACAAGATGAAACCGAGCCTATGGCTCTGCATATTTTAAAGTATTGCTGTACTGCAGGAAATCAGTGGCGTAGCCTCGTATAGATTTTGTAACAACGGGTTTCAACCCGTTGCAGGAAACCCGATAGGGAAAAACATAGAGCCGTAGGCTCGACCCATATAAAAAATGAATATGTAAAAACATAAAAAAAATGGCAAACACCTATCATCAAATCTATCTGCAATTAGTCTTTGCAGTAAAATACCGGGCGGCAGTACTTGATAAAGCATGGCGACGTCAGGTACAGGGAGTAATCGGTAACCTCATAAATGAAACGGGCTGTAAAACTATCATCGTAAACGGGGTGGAAGACCACATGCATTGCTTCGTTGGGTTGAGACCTGCTGTTTCTGTTTCCGACTTAATGAAAACAGTAAAAGCAAAATCGTCTTTGTATGTCAACAATCATTCACTCACCAGCCAAAGGTTTGAGTGGCAGGAAGGTTATGGTGTATTTTCCTATCATCAGTCAATGGTAGATACAATTTACAAATACATTCAAAATCAGGAAGAGCACCATAAAATTCAAACATTTTCTGAAGAATATCTGGCATTATTAAAAGAGTTTAAGGTAGAGTATGATGCGCAATATATTTTCCATGACTTGATATAGATATGTACCGGGCTTGCCTACGGGCAGGCAGGTCTGCGGCTCTTACAAAAAAATAAAAATGAATTGATACCAGATAAAATCTTTCAACCATTTTTTACCACCAAACGTTCAGGGCAGGGAACAGGATTGGGATTATCATTGGCATATGATATTGCAAAAGCACATGGCGGTGTCACGATAGCTATCGGGATAAAAGTGGAAACAAAGATTGACGTTGCAGATCCCGGCTTATCCGGGAAAGGAAATCCCGATCATTTCGGGAAAGATGAAGGTGCAGGGTTTATTGCACAAATGAATTTTGCATAATCGGAGTATTGAAGAGGCGCAGCAGTGCAAGCAGTACGGAAATTTTGTTGAAAATACCAGTGACGCAATAATTATATGAATGAAAAAAAATAAATACATATCAATTCTTGTTTTTCAATTTTTGCTTTGTACAATTTGTGCTGCGCAGAATGAAAAACTCACCTTCAACCGTGTTCCGCCACCAACTGGTTTCCACCCCAGTAGCAAAGCATGCGTTCAGGACCTGCAGGGCTATATGTGGATCGGAACATACCAGGCGCCGTTGCGCAGGTACGATGGATACAACTATGTTACTTACAGTAACGATCCGCAAAATTCAAATTCATTGGCGGGTAACTGGGTGGAAGCCCTTTGTGCCAGTCGCGACGGTTTTATCTGGATCGGTACCTGGGGCAATGGTCTCGACCGGCTGGATCCGGCAACGGGCAATTTTAAACATTTTAGATATAAGAAAGACAGAGACAGTTTAAGTAATGATACAGTAAGAACTATTCTGGAAGATCGTGATGGTTTGCTATGGATTGGTACGCCCAATGGACTTAATAGGTATGATCCAAAAACCGGTAAGTTCCAGCGTTATTTTTATAAGCGGGATGATCCTTATAGTTTAAGTTGCAACCAGGTGGTGAAAATTTATGAAGACACGCAGGGAACCATTTGGGTAGGGACGGGCAGCGTATGGAAAGGTGAGGGAGGGGAAACTGATGAAGGAGGCCTGAACCGGTTTGATAAAAAAACAGGAAAATTTATTCGTTATCTGCACAATCCTGCCAATCCGCATTCGCTTATTAATAATAAAGTGAAAGCCATTTTTGAAGATACCCGGGGTGTCTTTTGGGTAGGCACGGCCGGTGATGGATTACACATAATGAACAGGGCAAAGGACAGTTTTGAAAGACTTCGTTATGATCCAACCCATCCTGAAAAATTGAGCAGGCCAGCGCAAAAGAAAATTCGTCCACATGCCGATGACCATATCACCTTTATTATTGAAGATTCAGCGGGAGCTATCTGGATCGGTACATTCGGCAATGGCCTTAACCGTTACGACCCCAAAACAAATAAAGTGACACACTATCCCCTTTTTAAAGACCCCGTTTCGGGCATACAATTAGAAGTTGCCTGGTGGGCTTGTACTTCAAGGGATGGTATGCTTTGGTTAGGTTATTGGAGAGGTGTGTATCGAATAGACCCTTTGCGAAAAACCATCCCATTTTTTGCAACCGGCGTACCCGTTGATGAAATGTTGGAAGACAGGTTTGGTGTGTTATGGTACGGCACCGATCAGGGAGTGGTACGGAAAGACCGCGGCACCGGAACGGAACATCGGTTTGTTAATGATCCGAATAATCCGCATACCATCAGCACCAACAGAATTAACTCTATATATGAAGACCGCCAGGGAAGACTGTGGGTTGGTACCCAAAAAGGATTAGATCTCTTTGACCGGAATACCGGCACATTTATACGCCATACTTTCAATAAGGCGCTTGACAGTATTATAAACGCCCATGGAATTTCAACTATGTACGAGGACCGGCAGGGATCATTTTGGATTGGATACCAGTTTGGGTTAATCCACATCAACCGGCAAGCGAATACCATTAGGTATTACGGCCATGATCCGAATGATACCAATACCCTTGCCAAACCTGAGGTGGATCTTATATACGAAGACAGGTCCGGCAACATTTGGGTCGCCACTTTTGGCGGAACGCTGCACCGGTTTTCACCGCAAACGGAAAAGTTTCAGCGTTTTCTTAATGGAATAAATATTCATAGCGTAAGACAGGACTCAGAAGGAGTATTGTGGGTCGGTACATCATTTGGCCTTTACCGGAGCAATGCTTCGCTGAATAGCTTTGCCCGTTATACTGGTCCTAATGGCGAGTTTTCGGGAAACATAATAGTTAACTGTGTTTTGGAAGACAATCAAAAGAATTTATGGTTTAGTGCGTCTGCAGGTATTTGCCGGCTTAATCCGCAGCGAAACGAAGTAAAAATTTTCAGCAGGGGCAATGACCCGATCTTTTATAATAGAACAGGTATATATAAAGGAACAAACGGCGAGCTTTTTTTCGGCGGCAGTAGCGGTTATTTTATTTTTTTTCCGGATCAGCTAACAGAAAATACAAAACCTCCATCTATAGTAATAAATGAATTCCGGTTGAGTGATCGCCCTGTAGTGCCCGGTAAAGAAAGTGTTTTAAGGCAACCACTTTCTCAATCAAAAGAAATTCGCCTCAGGCATAATCAAAATGTTTTCTCTTTCGACTTTGCCGGCATTCATTACAGTAACCCCAAAGAGAACCAGCATCTTTTTAAGCTGGAAGGTTTGGATAACAACTGGCGAAAGGCCGGAGAAGAAAAAACGGCCTATTACTACAATGTGCCTCCGGCCCGCTATATTTTCCATGTGATGGCTGCCAACAGTGACGGAGTTTGGACACAAAAATCTATTGTAGTTATTATTTCGCCACCCTGGTGGCAAACATGGTGGGCTTACTGCATCTATGGCCTGCTGTTGATAGCCGCTGTCTTTACCATATACCGCATCCAGAAAAAAAGAGTGATTAAAGCAGAAAGGGAAAAGACAAGGGTAAGGGAACTGGCCCAGGCAAAAGAGATTGAAAAAGCCTACCAGGAATTACAAACAACCCAGGATCAGTTGATACAAAGCGAAAAAATGGCATCACTCGGTGAATTGACATCCGGGATAGCACATGAAATAAAGAACCCCCTGAATTTCATAAATAACTTTTCCGAACTCAATGTGGAGCTTATCACGGAGATAGAACAGGAGCAAATCCCGAACCTGAATGGCAAAATGAATGATGAACTGGCTTCCATTATAAATACACTCCGGAAAAATTCAGAAAAGATAAACCACCACGGTAAGCGGGTGGATGAAATAGTGAAAAGCATGCTGCAGCATTCCCGGCTGGGAAACCTGGTGAAAGAACCCGTCAATATTAATTCTCTCTGCGAAGAATCGCTCAGACTGGCCTATCATGGATTTAAAGCAAAAGAAAAAACATTCAATGCCGCTTTTGAAACTCATTTTGATCCGGATCTTCCCATGATCATGGCGATACCGCAGGATATAGGCCGGGTGCTGCTGAACCTGATCAACAATGCATTTTACACCGTGAATGAAAGAAAAAAGAAGAGCCAGGCCGATACACCGGAGATGGAATCATCCTATAAACCCATGGTAACTATAACAACAAAAAAATGCGATAACAAACTATTGATTACCGTATCGGATAACGGTATGGGCATACCGGAGAAAATCATCAATAAAGTGTTTCAGCCGTTCTTCACTACCAAGCCGACTGGTGAAGGTACCGGACTGGGTTTGTCTATGTCCTACGATATAATTACCAAAAGTCATGGAGGGGAGCTTCATGTAAAAAGTAAAGAGGGTGAAGGAACCGATTTCGAATTATTATTACCCGTTCAATAATTAAACTAAATTATATGCCGAAGATTTTAGTAGTGGATGATGAAGAGGACCAGGAGGAGCTGATCACGCAGCGGTTTTCTCATAAAGATTACCTGCGGGATTACGAATTCATCTTTGCAAGGGATGGATTAAATGGTTTGCAACTGATCAAGGAACATCCCGATATTGAGCTGGCGTTGCTGGATATCAATATGCCGGAGATGGACGGTCTTACCCTGCTCGAAAAAATAAAAACGATCAATCCATCTATCCGGGCCATCATGCTCTCAGCTTATGGCGATATGTCAAATATCCGAACGGCCATGAACCGCGGAGCATTCGATTTTCTGAACAAGCCCATTGACCTCAATGATCTGGGCATTACCATTAAAAAAACCATTGAAGAAGTAAAGCGTCTCAAAGAAACTGCTCAAACACAGCATGAGAATCTCGCTTTAAAACAAAAAGCTTCCGAACTGGAGATGCAGGTGCTGCGAGCCCAGATGAACCCACATTTTATTTTTAATTCGCTCAACTCCATAAACAGGTTTATTCTTCAAAATAACAAAGCGCAGGCATCTGAGTATCTTACCAAATTTTCTAAGCTGATGCGATTAATTCTGCAGAACTCACAGGCTGCACTGATTCCTTTGGAAAGCGAACTGGAATCCATGGAATTATATCTCGACCTCGAAGCATTAAGGTTTGACCACAAGTTTGCTTATAAAATTTCTGTTTCCAAAGACATGGATATATCTGCATTGAAAGTGCCGCCGCTGATTATTCAGCCCTATGCAGAAAATGCGATCTGGCATGGACTGATGCACAAAGAAGAAAGAGGGCAATTGGACATTGAAATACACGAGGAAACTGATCATCTTTGTTTCAAAATAACCGATGACGGTATTGGCCGAAAACAAGCAGCGGCTTTGAGTGACAAATCAGCTACGCGGCACAAACCAATGGGATTACGTATCACAGCCGACAGGATAGCAATGATGCAACGTACGGATTCAAAAGAACCGCCTATAAGCATCAATGATCTGAAAGCCCCTGACGGAAGCGATGCCGGCACAGAAGTAATAATTAAATTACCGGTCATTTATGATTAAAGCTGTATTAATAGATGACGAAGTTCATTGCCTGGATACATTAAGCATATTGCTAAATGATTATTGTCCCGACGTGCGGGT
>JANRKT010000345.1:0-2974 GCA_033763355.1 Chitinophagaceae bacterium
TAGTACGTGTTGAAAAAGATATTTTTTTGTTTACTCGTTTTATCAACAGCCACACTTCATGCACAACTGAAGTGGCCGGCTGTTACCAATACCACCAAACCCTGGACAAGATGGTGGTGGCTGGGCAGCGCTGTCAATAAAGAAGATATTACCTGGAATTTACAGCAATACCAGCAGGCCGGATTGGGAGGTGTGGAGATAACACCCATTTATGGTGTTTATGGATACGAAAAACAGTTCATTGATTTTTTGTCGCCGCAGTGGATGCAGATGCTGGAACATACATTGAAAGAAGCAAAGCGATTGGGAATCGGTGTTGATCTGGCCAATGGAACAGGATGGCCTTTTGGCGGTCCCTGGGTAAAAAATGATGATGCCAGCAAAACGATTTATTATAAGACTTATTCGCTTAATGCCGGGGAACAATTAAAAGAAGCGATTGAATACAGGCAGGCGGCGTTGGTAAGAACAGCCAATAATAAACCTGCTGCGATAGATACTATTCTCGAACCGGTATATGTAAATAAAAATCTGCAATCGCTGGCACTCGACCAGATTCAATATACCGGAAAACTGCCATTGAAGAAATTGATGGCTTATGCAGGCGGCAGGCCAGCACTTGATTTAACATCACAAGTTGATGCAAATGGTAAGCTCAACTGGGCAGCCATATCAGCAAATAGCTCATGGACTTTGTATGCTTTATTTGAAGGGCTGCATGGAAAGATGGTAGAAAGAGCAGCCCCGGGTGGTGAGGGTTACGCTATTGATCATTTTTCTGCAACGGCGGCTAGAAATTATTTTAAAAAATTTGATGAAGCATTTAAAGGCTATGATCTTTCTTATCTTCGTTCGTTCTTTAACGATTCGTACGAAGTAGATGATGCCAGGGGACAAGCAAACTGGACATCAGGATTCTTTGATGAGTTCATGAAACGAAAGGGTTATGATCTAAATGATCATTTACCGGCTTTGTTTGGGAAAAGCAGTGCAGACAGCAACAGCAGGGTGATCTATGATTATCGTTCAGTAATTGATGAACTGATACTGGAGAATTTCACAAATGAATGGAAGAAATGGGGCGTTGGGAAAGGAAAGTTATTGCGTAACCAATCACATGGTTCTCCTGCCAATACACTCGATTTGTATAGCGTAGTGGATATTCCGGAAACGGAAGGTGAAAATATACTACGTTTCAAGTTTGCTACTTCTGCTGCGAATGTAAGCGGCAAAAAACTCGTATCGGCTGAAGCTGCTACCTGGCTCAATGAACATTTTCTTTCATCATGGGGAGATGTGAAGAAGATGGTGGATTTATTTTTTCTCGGTGGCGTGAATCATATTTTTTATCATGGCACTGCTTATTCTCCCAAAGATGCACCATGGCCAGGCTGGTTGTTTTATGCGGCCGTGCATTTTCAACCTACTAATCCACAGTGGAAAGATTTTCATGTATTGAATGAATATATCACAAGGGTGCAATCATTTTTGCAAAATAGCCAGCCAGATAACGATGTGTTGTTATATTATCCTATAGCTGATCGTTATTCAGAACCGGGTAATGCATTGTTACAGCATTTTGATGGTATAGAGAAAAATTTCGAGAACACAGATTTTGAACATGTTTCGAAATGGATGTTGGAGAACGGCTATAGTTTTGATTTTTTTTCAGACAGGCAATTACAAAATTTTACTATTTCAGGAAATAAGATATTGAGTGGCGGAAATAGTTATAAGGCTATTCTATTACCTGCGGCCAGGTTAATTCCAACCAAGTCACTTCAGAAACTTCTGGAGCTTGCCAAAAAAGGAGCTACTATTCTTTTTTACAAAGAGTTACCTCAAGATGCACCAGGTAATGCAATAAGAAGATCAGAATGGATAGAATTTTACCCAGTGGAAAGCAAGTTTGATTTTAGATCAAAGGATGCCGTGAAGCAGGCAGTTATAGGTAAGGGCAGGTTTGTTGTTGGGGATGATCTGGATATTTTATTGAGGAAAATAAAAACAAGAAAAGAAAATTATAATAAAATCAGCTTATCGTTAGTAAGAAAAAAGAATACAGAGGGAAAAGTATATTTTATTAACAATCGGAATGATAATGTTTTTAATGATTGGGTAACATTAAATGAAAAATCAGTTTCAGTTGCTTTATTTGACCCGATGACTGGTAAAAGCGGGTTGGCAAAATGGAAGAAAAATAACAAACGCGAAACAGAAGTGAGACTGCAGTTACATCCTTATGAGTCTGTCATTGTTCAGACATACAATAGTAAAAAAGCAGGTATTGCATTTTCTTATTTAAATGCGAAAGGGGAATCACAACCAATAAAAGGAGAATGGACAATTGAGTTTTTAGACGGCGGACCTGTGATTCCCACAAAAATGATTAGTGAGGAGCTTTATTCCTGGTCTGATCTTGATACAAGTGAATATTTTGATTTTTCCGGTACTGCCAGGTATTCTCTCAATTTCAATAAACCCTCAGGTGTGTCATCAGCTTACTTGCTTGATCTCGGCAAAGTACACGAAACTGCCGAAGTGAATTTTAATGGAAAAAAGATTGCCACACTGATCGGGCCAACTTTTCAATGTGCAATACCTGCTTCTGCTTTTCAGTCAAATAATAAACTGGAAATAATTGTTGCCAACCGGATGGCTAACCGCATTGCATATATGGATCGCAATAATATTCCCTGGAAGATTTTTTACAACACGAATATGCCGGCAAGAAAAAAAGAGAATGAAAAGAATGGTTTGTTTGATGCTTCAGACTGGAAACCCTTGCCTTCGGGTTTGCTTGGGCCGGTGACGTTGACGCCGATGAGTAATGAGTAATGAGGGTCCCGTTAGTGAGCTTTGAGTTAGATTGTCACAAACTCTGACGGCGCTTTAAAAAATATTAATAGATGAACTACAGAGCTTTTTTTCTTCTTCTTGTCACTTTGTGTCTTTGCGGCTTTGTGTTTCAACC
>JANRKT010000346.1:0-15887 GCA_033763355.1 Chitinophagaceae bacterium
AAGGTATTGCTGAAAATATTGTATGCGGTGTTCATCGCCAACGGCGCCACTGTGCACCACATCTTTAAAACATGCACCATTCTCAGTAACTATTATTTCCTTCACCATTCCATAACGCCAGTAACGCTTCAGCATCCTGTAAAAACTTTCTGCATTAATCTCCCAGCCCAAAGCAGTATGCGGCGCCTTACGTGCAGCCGCTTTTACCTCGCTTGCCTGTATGTATGGAACAATAGGATTGTACTTTACGGTAACAGAGAAATAATTCTGTATGCCGATAAAATCAAAATCAAACTTCATGCGCTCTGTGTATTTCCAGGCCATGCTGTGGAAATGGAGTTTATCCATCAGCGGGAAATCATCATGCGGATAATTGCGGCCGAGGGCAGGTTCAATAAACAGGCGGTTGAGGAGGATATCCATTCTTTTGGCTGCTGCCACATCTTCCTTTTTTTGCGTAAAGGGTACTACCTCGCTGCAGGAAAATGTGGTGCCGATATAAGCGCCTTTCACCAGTTTTCTTACAATCCTTCCGCCTTCGGCCTGTGCAAGTGCGGCATTGTGTATGGCAGGAAAAAAATTATTTAAACCCGTTTTACCAGGAGCATGTTTGCCCAGCATATAGCCCAATGATGTAAATCCCACCGGCTCATTTAATATGATCCAGTTCTTTACTTTATCACCGAACTCTTCCGCACAAAAGCTTACATACCTGCTGAACCATTTCAGCATGTGGATACTTGTCCATCCGCCTTCTTTCTCCAGGGCGTGGGGCAGGTCCCAATGGTACAATGTAACAAAAGGCGTAAGCCCAAGCAGTAAACATTCATCAATTACCCTATGGTAAAACGCAACGCCTTCTTTATTCATTTTTCCAATGCCTTCCGGAAAAACCCTGCTCCATGATATAGAAAAGCGAAACACATTAAAGCCGAGGGCTTTTACCAGGAGCAGGTCATCTTTATAGCGGTGATAAAAATCGCAGGCTTCATAAGGCTTATGCCCGCCTTTTATTTTTCCCTGCCTTCGTGCAAATACATCCCAGACAGAAAGGCCCCTGCCATCAATATTATAAGCCCCTTCGTTTTGTGCGGCCGCTATTGCCACACCCCACAGGAAATCTTTGCCGAAAGAGCTTGCGTTTAACTGGTACAAATAAAATATTTACACGAAGTTGATGACAGAATAATTATGCAGAGATTAAGCTATTGTTATTTTATAACAGTAAATTAAAACGCTGCTGTCACTCCGGTGTAAACAGGGATTTGTCAGGAATTGTGATAATGATGGGCTCCGCCGCCATGACTTCAGAGCGGGCGGAAAGTGTTTATGAAGCTTTGCTGAGAAAGGATTTTACAATGGTATCAAAAACTGTGAAACCATTATGCGAGGAGAGATGATGGTTGCCGATAACTTTTTTGTCGTAGGAGGGGAGTATCTCTTCAACAAGTTTTTCCTCGTATTCAAAAGGGGTTATTTTAAGTATTTCAAATATGGATATTTTCTTTCCGTACAAATCAAAGCCAAACCCCTGTGCTGCACGGAAAAATTTTCCGTCTTTTTTCAAGAGGCCTGCGTTCCTTCCGTTTGAAGCATCCACCATTATAGGGTTCATGGCATGAGGTTGCCACTTGCCGGAGAAAAGGTCATCGGCATAATAAATAAACAGTTCATTGGTGGCGCCGCCGCCGGGGTTCATGATGTTGGTGAGCATATACCATTTGCCGTCTTTCTGCATCAGCATGGTATCAACGGTGTGCACCCCATCCATTAATACTTTTACAAGCTCCCATTTTTCAGGAAAGCTGGTGCATTTGTAGAGCCTGATTTGTCCCGATTGCCATGTTTCAGGGCACATGTAAATTTCATTTTCGTGTTCAAAAATGAAAGGGAAGGAAAGATGGAATTCTTCATCAATGATGGTAGCCTTTTTAATGAAGCTGTTGTTTGCATATTCCAATACTGATATCATTCCTTTTCCTCTTTTATAGCAAAATTCCTCAACAAATAAATAAGGCTTGCTTTTGTAAAAGAAAATGAACGGGTCTGCATAAAACGTATGGGGCGGGTTGCTTACCGTTTTGGTTTGAGACAGCTCAAGGTTGTCCCATTCCGCGGTGGAATACCTTACTTCCCATCTTTCAGAACGGCCCCTTATACTGTCAGATGCTTTTCTGAATTTTATAAATGAAAGTTGTACAAGGTATTTTAATGTCTGGTATAAATTGGGATAACGTTGTGCTTTGAAAGCATTTTCTGTTTTACGGACCTTGACTTTGCCTGTAACAGCAACTGATTCTAGAAATGATTTAATGTGGTGATATGCATTTTCCAGAAAGAATACCTGGTTGAGCAGGTAAGAATATTGGGTAGGGTAACTGCCTTTAAAAACAATTTCCCTTTTACCCTTGTCAGTGGTTGTACGTTCAATGATGAATTCAGTTTGTTCTTTTTTATGATAAACTTCCCAAAAGCCCGGCGGACTGGATATCCTGTTTCCTTCGTTCCTGTGCTGAAATGAAATGAAGCCCATTTCAGGGATATTCGCTATTTCATCTCCCGGTTCAGCATTGCTGAAATTTAAAATAAGGTCAGGCTTGATTTTCTTTAAAGTGGTTACATCTTCTCTGCTGAATTGCAAAAAAGAACCCTTTGAAGATGAAACCGGGTTAACAGTAATGGTCTTATCAGCATCAGTTGAAAGCAGGTAGTCCCTGAAATATTTTTCATCAGGGAGTTGTTTTCTTATTAGGACTTTTTTTTCAATATTCACTGCAAGGTTAAATAATCTTTGTTTGATGCCCGGCAAATAATCTTTACACTTGCTGATGATTACAAAGGTTTCAAAAAGATTTTTTCTTTGTAGTAAATATTTCAGGATGTCATGCGTAAAAAAGTCAGCATCGGGTCTGGCAACCAGTAAAGCTATCTTTAGTTTCTTCTGTGGTACGCTCATCATTTCAGTTCTTAAAAAGTTTTAAGGCAAATGCTAAAAAGCGTTTTTATCACCCTTAATTATGCTTAATACAGTAAGTATCATGATGCGCACATCCAGCCAGAGGCTCCAGTTCTCAAGGTACCATATGTCGTGTTCCACTCTCCGTCTCATCTGTGTAAAACTTTTTGTTTCGCCCCGAAAGCCGCGTACCTGGGCCCATCCTGTTATGCCGGGCTTTACGAAATAGCGGATCATGTATTCATCTACTTTGCCTATTGATGCCTGGTTCAGGGGAACAGGGTGTGGCCTTGGCCCCACTATTGACATGTTGCCCATCAGTACATTCCAGAACTGAGGTAATTCATCAAGGCTTGTTTTTCTTAAAAAAGTGCCAAGTTTTGTAATTCTCGGGTCGTTGCGTGTTGCCTGTTTGTATCTCCCCTCATCGTCAACATCCGTACTGTCTGCTACCATGGTCCTGAATTTTACAAGGGAAAACAACCTGTTGTCCCGGCCGCTTCGTTTCTGAAAGAAGAAAACCGGGCCCTTGAAACGTGATTCGATCCACACCAGTAAAGCAATAACGGGGATGACCCATGAAAGGATGCAGATAATGATAGTGGCGCTTGTGAAAATATCAAATAGCCTTTTTTTGAAGCGGTTACTTACATCATTAAGCGGTTCATTGTGCAATGAAAGAACAGGCATGTCTTTGAGGTAATCAATATGAACCGGCCTGTTGATGTACCTGGACATATCCGGGATAACATGGAACCGTATGCAGGCCTGTTCGGCCTCCTCCATAAAACTGTATATTTCTTTTTTCTGTTCCGGTGCTATTGTTGAATAAATTTCATTTATCTCGTATTGCCTCGAAACGGACATGGTGTCTTTTATCGAACTCAGTATCGGGTAATTTGATAACTCATGAACATTGTCAGGCTCTTCGCAAAAACCAACGATCTCTGTTTTTAAACTTTCTTCTTCAAGATAGGAGGCCAGTTTTTTTGCAGGCTCATTGTAACCGATGATAATAACCTTTTTTGTAAGATAGTCCTTATCACGGAAATAATAGCGTACAAGAAGATAGGCTATCCTGTTGATGAGCAGCCCGGCGCCTGTGCCTGCTACTGTAATTATTACAAACGCCCTGGACAGGTCAAGCAGTTTAAAAACAAAGAGGTACAGGAAAACCAGGCCCAGCCACAGGAGAAAAGCCCTGAAAGTATAACGGGAGAATAACTCAAAGGACATGATATACCGCTGACTGTAAATGTTTACAATAAGGCTTATCATTATCCAGGACAGGTTAAGGTATATCCAGAACCAGTCAAGTTTGATGTAATCAACGGGGGAAATATGTTTCTGAAGCGTAAGCTTGGAAATGATTACAACCAGGTTGATAATGATAATGTCAAGTCCGGGCAGTGCCAGCTGAAGAAACCTTGCAAAACGATTATTCATGATTTAAAGGGAAAAAGGTTGATAAAATAATGGTTATGCGTGGTTCAATGAAGTAAGGGCGGGTTGATCAGGATATGCGGTAACAAACAAACTGACCGGGAAAAATTATTTCGTTTTCCGGATGTATTGTTTTTTAATTTAAAAACAGGAGCGGATAATTTCAGTTAAGCGCATCTGCAATACCCGCTGCAAAATTTTTTACCATATTCTCAACGGTATAATTCAGGGCGCTTTCTTTACAGTTCTTTTTTAAGTAGTTGAGTTTTTCCCTGTTATTTATCAGTTTGTCAACAGCATTGATATAGCTGTTGAGGTTGTTTTTTGTGATGATCCCGTTTTCACCGTTTTCAAGGTATTCAATTTCAGGGCTGTGATATTCATACTCGGTTGTAACAACAGGGCAGTTAAATGAAAAAGAATCCAGTATTGCAAGCCCTACAAGGCCGGGCAACATAAAGAAATCGGCAAGTTTAAAATGCAAGGCTTTGTTGCGGCCGAATTGTGTGCCTGCCCACACCAGCCAGGGCCTTGTTAAGAGTGCATCTTTAACCAGGTATTCATCAGGCCCACCGCCTACAATAAGTAATTTAAATGAGGGGTTTTTGCTTCTTATCTGGTCTGCGGCTTCAAGCAGGAACTCAATTCTTTTTTCTTTGTATAACGACCCGCAGTAAATACCTACCATATCGTTCTGACCTATCTGGTATTTCAGCTTCAGGCTCCGTACTTCATTGTCATCAATGGTGTTGAACCACTCAATGTTTTTTCTTGTATCAATGGCATTCTGTACTATGGTGATTTTATTTTCGGGGTAACCGTTTTTTACAAGAAAGTTTTTTATTCCGGCTGTGTAGGCAAACCACCAGTCGCAATGATTGGTGTATATTCTTTTAAATTTATTGAACAGGCTTGATTTTTTATCCTGAAGGTTCAGTCCGTGCCCCCAGAATGCAAATTTCTTTTTTCCCGGCAACAGCCTTCTTAATAAAAGGTAATAATTAATAAGGAGCTTATTGGCCTGTTCAACAATAACAAGGTCTGCATTGTTGACTTCTTTAAATGCGGGCTGCCAGATAAAAGCGTATTTACCCATCTTAAAGATGGTATTCTTTTTATATTTAGCCCAGTCAAGGGCTACGTAATCTTTTTTCTGGGCTTCCATGTCCTGGCCGTAAATAATGTCAAGGTCAATTGAATTAGAGGCCAGTTCTTTTTTTAATAATTCATAAAACCTGATGCGGTATTCAGGTGTGTACCTGTACACAATAAGCGCTTTTTTGTTCATTTTACTTTATTTATTGTTTTCAGTCTGGTATGAAAGGGCTACGATGTATGCAAAACTATTTTCTTCAGTTCCGAAAAAACTATTCTTGAAATATCAAAGGCAAAGTAAAGCACCGGGATCCTTCCATGCTTCTTCGCCCATTTAAAGCGGTTGGCAAGATTGATACCTGACTTTTTGGAGAAGAACATGTCTTTCCAGTAGGAAAAGCCTTTCTTTTTATGTACACCATTTAAACCGGTAAGTTGTATATGGTTGTATACAACCGCAAAAGTTGAAATAAATGATTTATAACCCGCTTTATTTGCACGGGCAGAAAAATCCTCATCAGCCATATAGTGGGGAAATTCTTTCTGATCGAACATCCCGATCTTTTTTATTACCGGAACAGGTATTAAAACACCCCTGCCCCACAGCAGATCGCTTGGGATGGCCTTAGTGGTTTCCTGGAGTTTACTTAGCGTATCTGAAGGCTTTGCATTGGGCTTGTATAATGCGGTGTACTTGTTCCAGCGAAGCCCGCAATATTCAACAAACTCTGGATTGTTGATATCTACAGAAATGGAACCAACAAGGCATGGTTTGTTATCGTTGTAAACTTCAAGAAGTTTTTCAAAATAATCCGGTTTTACAATAAGGTCGTTGTTAAGTGTAAGTATAAAATCATCATCCGGTACATTTTTTTCAAGAATATGGTCAACGGCAAGATTGGTAGCGCCTGTCCACCACAAGTTGCCGTCTCCGCGTAAAACCTCAACATCGGGAAAATTATTCCTGATATGGGAATATGTTCCGTCGGTTGAGCCATCATCAACAACAATTATTCTGAAATCGCGGAAATTTTGCTGTTTCAGGGAACTGATGCAGTTGATGGTGTAATGGAGCCTGTTAAATACCGGAATAATTACGTGTATCATTGTTTTTATTTAAGGGTACAAAAGGGTTGAATTTTATGGCAGGCTTAAAAGCAACCAGCCCGGTGATTTAATTTTTATATCATGCTTTTGATTAGCCCACTTTTATCCTGTAATAATCCGTCTTTCTGCAAGCGGTGTGTTAAGCAATTTTATCTTGTCTTCAGCATTTCGCCTGTAAAGCGGGTAAAAAAATGTAAGACCCCATCCGCAAAAAAAGTAAGCATGTGCAGGGAGCTGGTAACTTGTTCCGAATGAAAACATGCAGGCTGCATAGATACAGAACACAAGACCTCCTTCATTTGTCCTGAATATTTTCCTGGCAAGTACAAAAAATCCCATGTAAAGCAATACCAGGCCATAAAGGCCAAAATAATATGCATGGTCAATATATGCAGAGTGAATATGTGTCCCTTTTTCCTCCCAGCCTTCTACTTCCATAATATCGCCAAACTCAAATGCCTGAAGGTCCCACCCCAATATGGGTTTTTGGAATATCCTTGAAAGGAAAAATTCATTCTGTTCCATGCGCCATCCCCCATTTCCCTGCTCCCTGAATTTCTGGATATCTTCAACCTGCTGGTATAATTCATCCATGAATTTATTGTCAAAGAGACCCTGCAACGAATAAATTGCTGCAACAGCCACAATACATACTGTTAATGCGAACTTGCCTATTACTTTAGGGTATTTCAGCAGTATGATGATTATGGCAAGGGTTGCTGCAATCCACACTGTTCTGTGCTGTGCAATAAATATAAATACCAGCGGGAACAATGCTTTGGTGACCCCTTCTTTTTTGGAGATATATAAAAGCGAATAATGAATGAAGGGTATTAAAAGCATGCCTGCTTCCATGGAATTGATTATCCTGTAGTCGCCACCCCATCGGAAGCCTTCCCTTTCACCACTGACAAACAAATAAACTATTTTAATGAAAAGAAGGATGTATATCCATTTGATGACAGTTTCAAGTTTATATCCCATACGGTGTATGATGAGAAAGGAGCAGCATACGCCCAGCGGTACGAGAACTTTATTAAACACATGGGGGTACATAAAAAAAGTATTGTACTCCCAGTAAGAAAGAAACATGATGTAAAAGAAATGGAGGAATACCCCGACAGCAATTATTTTTAAAAGCCTGGGCAGTTCAAAGAAACACAAAGCTGTAACAGAAAAATGTACAACAGCAAGAAAAATTTCGCAATATTTCTTTACCGTTATGGCCAAGGGAAGTTCTCCATTTGTAAAAGTGATTGAAAAGAAAAGCAACAAAGGAAAGTAAACAAGCGAAATGTATTTCAGGTAAAGTTTTTGCATAATGTTATTGTTCTCTTTTTGAGGGTTTCAGTTATGCGGATATTTTTATTTTTAATTCTTTTGTAAAACCAGCTTCTTCTTTTTTAGCCCATGATCTTTTTTCTTCAGCCTGAAATGACTTCACCCTTCTGCAACGAGTGCTGCAATTGTTTTATGGGGCTGACACGGGTTCCCGGGCTTAATGAATAGAAATATGATAAACCCCATCCGCAAAAGAAATAGGCATGGGACGGGATAAGATAGCTTGTTCCGAATGAAAACATGCAGGCGGCGAAAATGCAGAATACAAGGCCGGCATCATTGGTTTTAAAAAGTTTTTTCAGCAATACCGCAAAGCCAAGGTACAGTAGTACCAACCCATATAAACCGAAATAATAAGCATGGTCAATATAAGCAGAGTGAATATGAGTCCCTTTCTCTTCCCAGCCTTCAACTTCCATTACATCTCCCAGCTCAAAAGCCTGCAGGCCCCATCCCAATACCGGTTTTTCATATATCCTTGTAAGAAAAAACTGGTTTTGTTCCATCCGCCAGCTGCCCGTTCCCTGGGTATTGAAATTTTTAATATCATCAATCTGAGAGGAAACTTCTGTCAGGAACTGCGTACTGAAAAATCCCTGGAAGAAGACAAGGCCGAGATATGCTGTAACTATTGAGGCCAGGGCAAATTTTCCCATCACCCTCGGATATTTCAGCATTATTATTACAAGAGCCAGTGATGTTGCAATCCAGACGGTTCTGTGCTGTGCAATAAAAATAAAAGCAAGTGGAAATAATATTTTTACAAAACTTTTTTCCTTGCCCGATACAAACAACAGCATGTAATGTATGAAGGGAATCAGCAGCAAGCCAGCTTCCATTGAATTGATGATCCTGAAATCACTTCCCCAACGGAAAGCATCCCTTGATCCGGTAAGAAATAATACTGCAACTTTCAGAACCAGCAGGGCATAAATCCATTTAATTACTGTTTCAATATTAAAACTGCGCTTTATATGCGCAATTATAAATGCACAGCAAATACCCAGCGGTACAAGTACTTTATTAAAAACATGCGGGTATATAAAAAATGTGCCGTATTCCCAGTATGAAGTAAACATTAAATAAATAAAATGAAGGGTAACCCCGGCAGCAATAACCTTTAAAAAACGGGGCAGCTCAAAAAAATAAACGGCTGTAATAAAAAGATGGATAAACACAAGCGCAAACTCACAGAATTTCTTTACCGTCACTTCTGCCGGGTTTTCTGCATTGGTAAAACTTACACAGAAAAAAAGCACAAGCGGGAAATAAAGTGCTGAAATATATTTAACTGACAGCCTGATCATAAAACTCAATTAGTTTGCTTACGTTTTTCAGGCCGTATTTGGCCGCAACATATTTTTTTGCATTTTCGGATACCTTTGACTTAAGGCTTTGGTTTTTATGCACCGATATGAATGTATCTGCAACAGCATCAAGATTGCTGAAATTAACCACAAAGCCAGTTTTATTATGGGTTACGAGGGCTTTTAGCCCGTATGTATCATTAACAAAAACAACCCTTCCGCTGCTCATGGCTTCCACGCATGAAATACTCAGGCCTTCGTAATCAGAGGGCATCATAAAATAGGAGGCCTTTGCAAGATAAGTTTCAACATCGTTCCTGTTTCCGCAAAAAGTAACCTGTTCATTGATGCCTAATTTTTTTGCTGTTTCTGTTTCGCATTGTTCAAGTTCACCTGTGCCCAAATGCAGGTAATGAAAGATATGGCCCCTGTCTTTGAGTATTTTTATCAGCTTTAGTATTGCAGTATGGTTTTTAAGGGGGATGCACGACCCCACACTGATGATTGTATTTGATACAGATTGTTTGTTCAGGCAGTCTGTATTTGCAGCTGTAAATCTCCCGGTGTCAATCCAGTTGTTGATTAATACGGTTTTTGTTTTATACACTTTCAGTTCATTTTCATAAACTGATTTTGCAATGGAAAGGAATTTTACCTTAAGAATATGCTGTGCAACCCAGTGATGGATCAACCTTCTCAGGTACAGGTAACCGCTGAATGAAAAATTGCTGTGCACCGTTCTGATGATATTTTTTTTAAAAGGCGTCCAGCAGGTTAATGCTACCCACAAAAAGGCCTGCTCATTGTGAATATGAATGATATCAAATTTGTTTGCCCTGATGTACCTTCTTAATTGCGTAAAGAAGGAAAAGTTTTTACGGAAAGGGATATGTGCTACATGAAAACCCTTCTGCCTTAATACAGGCGCATATTCACCTTCGTTTTTGCCCATTGCAAGGGCATGGGTTTCTACTCCTGCTTTTTTAAAAAGCGATTCCGCGGTTGAGAGCATAATCTCTGCACCGGAATATTTTATTTCTGCAAGTATGTGTAGAACTTTCATTTTGCTACTTTATGGTACAATTCGAGGTATTGGTTCAATACAACCGAAGGATGGAAACGATTTATAGCTTGCTGCCTTGCCTGTTGAGCAAGTGTAGAAAAATTTTCTTCTGCAAGTGCCTTTACAAGGGCATTGCAAACTGCCTTAGGCGAAGTAATATCAGAAAGTACCCCGCCGCCGTTTTTTAACATCCATGGTGAACCTCCGCTTTTTTCCCCTGCAATGACAGGAATGCCCATTGCCATTGCTTCAATAATTACCATCGGACATGATTCTTCAAGCGATGTGTGGAGGAGCAGGTCGCAATCAGATAATTTTTCCATCAGTTCCCCGAAATGAAGCCCCCCGTGAAATTTTACATTGCGGGTAATATTGTTTTTTTGTGCGTATTCATGAGCAGGTTCGTTTTCACCATGTTCTTTTCCAAACAGGTGAAGTTCTGCATCAGGGTAATGCTGCAGCAATAAATTAAAAGCCTGCATACCTGCATGCGTATTTTTCAACTTATTAAAACCACTGTTTATCATCGTTATCCTGGGATTGGGTTTCCATTCTCTTTTTCTGTAAAGATTAAACACCCACTCCGGTTCAAAATTCGGGATGGCATCAATTTTTACCGAGCAGAATTTCTCGTTTTCAGATGCAGTATAGGGCGAAACCGCATTGATGTATTTTGCCTTCCTGAGATTCCTTACAGCCATAACAAACCTTGCAAGGCGGTATATGTCTTTATGTATCTGCAGTACGCGGAGCGGCGAGTCATGGCAAGTTAAAATGGTTTTGTTCTTCCAGTTTAATGCAGGCCACGCAAACTCATATTGCCAGTGTGCATGGATAACATCGGGCTTTGCCTGGTTTATAAAACCTTTTAATAAATTGGCTTCTTTTCTGAAGAGGTCCATGATCCTGTACCTGGCCCTTTTGCGGTAGTGGCCATAATAAATGGTAAGGTTCTTTCCTTTTATTACCCTGCTTTTCCCTTCGGGCAAATCCGGAGAGAGTGAAAATACAGACACTTCGTAATTCTTTTTGATAAGCTCAATAACGAGGTTGTTTACAGGAATACCCCCCATGCCAGCGGGGAGTGAATCGCTGTAATTAAAAATATACTCAGACAACTGAGTGGTTGAGCAGGGGCCGGCTATACCAATATGCATGTTAAAACGGAAGTTTTTTTGAGAAATCACCTTTTAATCCATCTAAATAGGCAGATAAAAAGTTGCCTGCATACCTGAAATTTTTTCCCAGCGGAAAATTGAGCAGGTAAAACACAAACTGAACAATTGCCTGGCGGACACCGTACAGGCGGGATTTATCTTTTATCATGTTGGCCCAGTTCCTGAAATAGCAGTACGCTTTCCAGTCAAACGGCCCTGCAAATACATAGCTGTTGCCTATATATTTTTTTATGGGCATCCTGTCTTTGGGATGAAAGAACCTGGCGGCAAGAATGGATACAATTTTTATCCCATGTTCTCTTATCCTGATGGTGTATTCATCTTCATCTCCCCATATAAAATATTCAGGGCGGGGCAAGCCGCATTTTTCTATGGTTGATCTTTTAAATAATATGCCATTCATAAAGCAGGAATAATTTTCTGCTTCATGTGCAAAATCTTTTTTCAGGTGTGAGAAATGATTGTATTCAACGCCATTGTGCCTGAAATGAAAAGACAGCTCACCTGTTTCATTGTCAACAAGGCAAACCGGGCAAAGCACGGCATTGTTGCCATAGGAGTAACCTGCATCAAGTAAAGTCTCAAGGCAATTTTCATCCGGGAAGCCGTCATCGTCCATAACCCATATCCATTCATAACCCATCCCGTATGCCTGCTTCATCCCTTTGTTGAACCCTCCGGCTGAACCTATGTTTTCACCGTGAATAACATGCAGGTCGTTTTGGGTATCAAGCCAGCTGCCTGTACCATCTGTACTGCCATTGTTGATGACGATTATCCTGTCAGGCCTTACAGTTTGCGCATGGAGCGATTCAATGCATTTTTTCAGCAGGTTAAGCCTGTTGTATGTTACTATTACTGCCGCTATTTGGGCCATAATTCCAGTTTGTATTGTTCGATAAATTCTTTGGCTTTCTGAAGCGCCTCTGCAATTACGTGGTGCATGTCCATATACCTGTAAGTTGCAAGCCTGCCAAGAAATGTATAGTTTGGCAATGTGGCAAGTTCCTGCTGGTAAAGTTTCAGCTTCTCCATATCTGCCGACAGCCTCTTGGGATAAAACGGAACATCATCTGCTTCGGTTTCCTTGCTGTACTCTTTGAAATAAACTGTTTTTTCATGCTGTTCCCAGGGGGTAAAATGTTTGTGTTCAACAATCCTTGTAAACGGAACGGACTCATCTGTATAATTGATTTGTGCATTGCCCTGGAAATCGCCTGTTCCTTCATTTCTCTCAAACGATACTGTTCTGTAACTGAGCCTGCCGTGTTTATATTTAAAAAATGCATCAATGGGCCCTGAATAAAAGATATGTTCAAAACCATTTGTATCAAAACCGTCATCAAATTTTGTATTCAGCTTTACTTCAATATTAGGGTGTGTAAGCATGCTTTCAAAAATAGCTGTGTAACCATCTCTTGGCATGGCTTGTATGTGGTTTGAATAGTAATTGTCGTTGTAATTAAACCTCACCGGCAACCTTTTAAGTATTGAAGCAGGAAGTTCCCTTGGCTCGCAGCCCCATTGTTTTTTGGTGTAGCCATAAAAAAATGCCCTGTATAGTTTTTCACCCAGGAATTTCAGCGCCTGTTCTTCAAAATTTTTTGGCTCTGCGATTGTGTTATCAGCCAGTGAAGCGATAAATGCCTCTGCTTCTTTGGGATTAAATGACTTCCCGAAAAGCTGGTTAATGGTGTGCAGGTTAACCGGCAGTGAATATACCTGCCCGTTATGTACCGCTTTTACACGGTAAACAAAGGGCACAAACTCGCCGAACTGCTGCAGGTAATTCCATACTTCCTCATTATCTGTATTAAAAATATGCGGGCCGTAGGTGTGAACCATCACCCCAGTTGATTCATCCCTTGCAGTATGGCAGTTGCCGCCAATATGCTGCCTTTCGTCTATAACCAGCACCCTGCAATCAAGACTGTTTACCAGGCGTTCGGCAATAACTGCTCCTGAAAAACCTGCTCCTATAATTAAAAAGTTATTCATCCGCGGTTGATTTGAAATTTTGAAAGAATAAGTTTTATCCATTGGGTAATATAGCCGGCCCTGAAGTATTGTGTACTGAAAGGCTGGATGCCTTTTTTTACAAGGGTTATGTACATGGTTGTTGTGATAAATATTTCTGTAAGCAGCCAGTTTAGTGCAGAGCCTATGTAGCCCCAGTACCTCACCATTACAAGGTTTAGTAAAATGCTCAGTAAAGCGCCGGAGGCGGTTATCTTAAAAAAAGTTTTATCCATTTTCAGGTTAAGCATAATCTGCATCCCGAAAATATTGCTCATCCCTACTATCATGGGTATAAATGCAAGTATCTGAAATACCGGTACAGACGGTGAAAAAGCTTTACCATAAAAGAGGGTAAGGAAATGAGGCCCCGCAATAATCATTATCAGGCCTGTTATACCTGTCAGCGCCATTACAAATGGCAATAGTTTTCTTGTTTGGCCCAGCCCGGTTTCAAAACTTTCACCGAATGATCTTCCGATGTATGGATACAATGCCTGTGCAAGTGGCATGGCGATTACTGATTGCATGATTACTATCAGTTTCTGGCCTGCTGTATAATACCCCACCTGTTCTGAGCTTTGATATAATCCAAGTATTACGGTATTGGTAGTTGTATAAAGGCTTATTACTACCAGGGAAAAGAAAACTGTTTTTTCGCCCCGCAATACTTCAAGGCATTTCTTTAGCGGTATAAGCCTGAGTTTAATATTATATTTTTTTACAGCCCAGAAGAAAGCAAAAACGGAAACAGATAAATAAGCAATACCTGAAACAAGCGGCTGCCACAAATAGTCTTCCTTTTTACGTACAACCCAAAGGATCATAATGGTAAAGAGCAGTTTGGCAACAAAGTTTAAGACTGCTATTTTGGGCAGGTCCTGCATACCCTGAAAGAGCCAGTTTTGCGTAAAAACAGCAGACAGGCAAACAATAAATGAAAACAGCGCCACTTCCTTTTCCTGCCTTAACTGGGGTATGATAAAGAGCAATGTCATAAATCCGGCAACCGATAAGATAAAAAGCAGGCATTTGCTGGTAAATACCTCGTTAAATACAGAAGACCTGTTTTCTGCATTATCCGGGTCACGGGCAATTTTGCGTGTGGCTGAATAGTCAAATCCATAATTGATAAGCAAAGAAAAATACATGATAACAGCGTCTGCAAAATTGATTATACCGAATTTTTCAGGGCCTATAATACGTGATATTACAGGCACTGTTATAAGCGGAAAAACATAATTGGCGGCCTGCATTATGCCAAGCGAAAAAATATTTCTTGCAAGGTTTTTTTTACTCAAGTTGAAATCTGTTTCAGATGTTATGATGGCATTTCAGCAGTATGGCATTGGCAAAATGAGGAGTGCAGCCCCATAGAGGGTTGTGAACTCCGGCCATACATGCAATGAATACTTTAGTTTTTCAGTATTAAACTGAGGTGATTGTCCCCGAACTTAAGCCTGCACATCAATTAATAAATGTGTATGGCTGAATGTTCCGGAAAATTGTGAATCCGTAGCGGAATTTTAGGAATATAAGATTAGCTGCTTATTTTAAACTGTTCCGGTGCCGGCTGTTCAAGTCGGTGAAGGAAACTGATTTTTTCAACATGCGTTTTGTCAATTTCTGCAATCAGTGCATATCCAAGTGAAGGGAGGCTCACCTTTACAGATTTATTCATTACCTCTACTACATTGCCTTCCCTCAGCATAAACGGCCCGTTGGTAACACGTATCTGGTCGTTAATATTAACCTGTGTTTTTTCAAGCTGAACATTGGGGTAATCATTCATGAAACGCTTGATGACGTCAATTTCCATATCTTTTATAACCGCAGGTTTACCGAGCCAGTACACACAGTTAACCACCCCGTCTGTTGATTTTACAGACAGCAGTTGTTTTTCGGCTACACGTACAAATACATAAGAATTAAACAAAGGCACATCGACAGTTTTTTTCCTGTCGCTCCACTGGCGCTGAACTTTGTTTACCGGGCAATACGCCTCTACATTTTTCTTAGTTAACAACTCTGCCACCTTTTTTTCCCAGCGGGGTTTGGTGTACAAAGCATACCATTTAGAATTTTCACTTAACATGGGATTAGATTGTTTTTCCTGTACGGTTAGTTTTACAATACGATCAAAATGGCAAGGCTTCGCACATTCTCAGTCACATCAGGACTGAGTTAATTGATTTTCAATAAATGAGCTATTCGACCCTTTAAACAAAGAATCAGAAAAGCGATGAAATAACACGTTTAAAGAAAGAAACACCTTTCTTTTTTTCTTTTTCGTTGTCGTCTTCGAGTATATAACCATAGTTCTGGGTATATCCGTAACCGCCATATCCGTACTCACCCATACCTCTAGGTTTAACCCCATT
>JANRKT010000347.1:0-10174 GCA_033763355.1 Chitinophagaceae bacterium
ATTTCATCCGTAAGTTGTAAATTCACTTATGGCCCAGTTTAACCACCGCATCCGGCAGCTTCTTGTTTTAGCTGTTATTTTATTCATCGCTTTTCTTATTGTAAGGGAGTTGTATGTTTTTTTACCGGGGTTCCTTGGCGCCATTACTTTATATATCCTGAGCCGGGCCCAGTACTTCCAGTTGATTTTTGCACGAAAATGGAAGAAAAGCTGGACGGCGCTGCTGTTTATTTTTGTTTTTCTTGTGCTCATAGGGTTGCCCATTTTTTACGCCATCAAAATGGTTTCTCCAAAAATCAGTTCTGTTTTCAGCCACACAGAAGAGCTGATGATTGGCTTAAAAGCAGTTACTTCAAAAATTTCGCAATACACAGGCGAGGATGTTTTGAATGAAGAAAACATAAAAGCGATACAGGAGAAAATTACAACGACATTACCTATATTTTTAAACAGTACGGCCAACATCATCAGCAATATTGTTATCATGTTTTTTATATTTTATTTTATGCTGGTAAATGGCAAAGAGATGGAAAAGCGGCTGAACTACCTGATACCGCTTAGCGATGAAAATGTTCGTGTGCTGGCTTTTGAAACAAAAAACCTGGTAAAGTCAAATGCAATCGGCATACCGGTAATATCCATCATACAGGGCGTTACTGCTACCATCGGTTACCGGATATTCGGCCTCGATGATTTTGGCATGTGGGGGTTTCTTACCGGCGTATTTGCTTTTTTCCCTATTGTGGGCACCATGATCATCTGGGCGCCCCTGGTTATTTACCTTTATTCGCAGGGTATGAACTGGCAGGGTACAGGTCTGCTGATCTACAGCCTTGCAGTAACCGGTAATGTTGACTACCTGGCCCGCATCACACTGATGAAAAAGATTGGCAATGTGCATCCGCTTATTACCATTTTTGGGGTAATAGTGGGGCTTGGTTTGTTCGGTTTTATGGGGTTTATATTCGGGCCGTTACTATTCAGCTATCTGATTGTACTCATTAAAATTTATACCAACGAGTTTGCAGAAGAAAGCAAAGCTGAGGCATGATACCTGAATGCACTTTGTTAAGACTCCATTTGCAGCACAAGGTTATACTGCAGCTTATTGAAGAAATGACTGACGAAGATTTAAACAAACCATTTATTGCAGGCAAATGGTCTGTTTTTGATAATGTTGTTCACCTTGCTGTTTACCAACACACTTTCATAAAAAGGATTAAAACTATCGTTGAAGAAAATGAACCCCGCTTTGAAAGATATGTTGCCGAAAATGATCCGCTTTTTGAAATACAGCGGAAGTTAACTTTTGGTGAAGTATGGAATGACCTGTTGGAGGCCCGTGAAGAGATTGAAAAAGGGTTATTGAAATTATCGATGCAGGATTTGCAGAAAACAGGGCTCCACCCCGGCTACGGGAAAATGAATGTGCTGCAATGGACAGAGTTTTTCCTGCTGCATGAAGCCCATCATTTGTACACTATCTTCGGTTTATGTGGTGAATGGCGGAAGCTGAAGCAGTAATGAAGGGGCACAGCGTTTCGTTTTTTAAGAATGCTTTACAACAAAGAAAGATAATTTTGCACAAATTTTTACCGCATGAGCATCGGAGAGGACATTAACCAGCCGGTTTTCAGGAATGAAAAGCAAAAAGCCACCATTAATATTATTTATACTTATTACTGGATAACAGAAAAGATCAAGGCAATACTTGATGAGGAAGATATTACACCCCAGCAATACAACATCCTCCGTATCCTGAAGGGAAGTTTTCCTGTTCCGCTCTCCACCCTCCAGATCAGGGAAAGGATGCTGGATAAAATGAGCGACACCAGCAGGATAGTTGACCGGCTCATCAGTAAAGACCTTGTCACAAAGAAGATTTGTTCAAAAGACAAACGGCTTGTTGATGTAACCATAACCGAAAAAGGAAAAGATTTACTGGAAAAACTGGATAAACGAAATGACGAAATAGACGGGGTTCTTGGCGGTCTGAATGAAACAGAGCTGTTTACAATAAACAAATTGCTTGATAAAATACGCGGCGCAGAACAATAAAGTAACAGACAGATGATAAACCCCGTGGCATTCAGAAGAATTTTGTTTTTTACTGCGTTTTTTGCAGCGGTAAAACTTTCTTTTTCACAGCCCAAATACGAATTCCGTGCGGTATGGATCGCTTCGGTGGATAACATTGACTGGCCTTCAAAAAAAGGATTGCCTGTGGATTCTCAAAAAGCGGAGTATATCCGCATGCTTGATCTGCACCAGAGAAACGGGATGAATGCTATGATCGTTCAGATACGCCCTGCAACAGATGCTTTCTATCCTTCCCCGTACGAACCGTGGAGTGAATGGCTTACCGGCCGGCAGGGTAAGCCGCCCGACCCCTATTACGATCCGCTTGAGTTCATGATTGGAGAAGCGCATAAAAGAGGGATGGAGTTTCATGCCTGGTGCAATCCCTACCGTGCAGAATTTAAAATTGGTGTGTCATCTGTTTCACCTGCGCATCCTACCCGCCTGCATCCTGAATGGTTTTTAACTTATGGGGATAAAAGATATTTTGACCCGGGCAATAAAGAAGCGCAGCAGTTTGTAACCAATGTTATCCGCGATGTGGTGAGGAGATATGATGTGGATGCCATTCATTTTGATGATTACTTTTATCCTTACCGTATTGCTGGAAAAGAATTTCCCGATGATGCCACATACAGAAAGTATGGAAACGGCTTAAGCAAAGACGACTGGCGCAGGAGCAATGTGGATTCGATTATTGTACTGCTCAGCAGAGCCATTAAGGAAGAAAAAAAATATTGCCGCTTCGGCATCAGCCCTTTTGGCGTATGGCGAAATAAGGACAAGGACCCGGAAGGAAGCAATACACAGGCGGGCCAGACAAATTATGATGACCTCTATGCTGATATTTTACTCTGGCTGCGTAACGGATGGATTGATTATGTGGCCCCGCAACTATATTGGGAGTTTGGCCATCCAAGAGCAGCATATGAAGTATTGTTAGACTGGTGGAGTAAACACACTTACGGAAGGCATTGTTATATCGGCCTTGGCATTTACCGTGCAGGCAGCGATAAAGCCTGGAGGGATAAAACACTTTTGCCGCGTCAGATAAAAGCTTTGAGAAATAAAGAAACCGTTCAGGGCGCTATTTATTTCAGCAGTAAATCTTTTTTGCGCAATCCTTACGGGTGGAATGACAGCCTTCAAAACAATTATTACAAAGAGACTGCTCTTATTCCACCAATGGAATGGATAGATGGGGAGAGGCCGGAAAAACCGGATGTAAAAAAAATTAAATACGGCCACTGGAAAATAGCGGCCAAAGAAAGCAAGCAGATAAAAGGCATTGCACTTTATGTATTCGGCCAAAGCGAACTGGTTACATCGGATAACAAAAAGGTATGGACTCTCTTTCCCCGACAAGACGTGGAACTTGATTTTACAGCAGGAAAAACCGGTGATCCGGCCGGAATAAGTTGCGGAATGCCGTGCAAATTTGCCGTAAGCATCATCAGTAAAAACAATACAGAAAGTGAACTGGTTCTTTTAGACTAATTCTTCTTCCCTTCCATTTTATTTACATATTCCAGTGAGCCAAGGCGAAACCGCAAAGGGATATTTGTTGCTTTTTGAAATTGCAGCTCTTTCCGGCAGACAAAACCGAGGTTACTGAAGTATACATTGGGGGCAATAGTGTTTACGGGGCTGGTAAAATAAGGTTTCATGAACAATGGCTGAAATGAAACCCGGGCGGGTAAACTGTCCTTAACCGGATTTTTCAGGGGTTGTGAAAAACTTTTATACACCATTGTTACACATACAACAAGAACAAATAAAAATCGTTGGCGCATGCATTTCAGCTTTTGTGTGTAAATTACGGCCTGATTTTTGTGGATAAGGCGCCTTTCCTGAAATTTCAGGCCGGGCCCCGTAAAGATAAATGATCCCTGGTTGCATATGGCCCTGAGTCAAAGTTTACAGCAAAAGCTCCTTCAAAAATTGTCTCCCCAGCAGATTCAGCTTATGAAACTGCTGCAGGTTCCTACTGCCAATCTTGAAGTGCGCATTAAAGAAGAAATGGAAGAAAATCCCGCTCTTGAGCAGGCTGAAGAAGGGCATGAAGATGAATACACCGAAGATATGCAGGATGAATTCAATAATGATGAGGAAGAGTTTGATAAAGACGGAAGCGAGGATGAATACGATAACCTTGACCTGAGCGAGTATGTGGGAGATGATGATGACGTGGCGGATTACCGGACAAGGGATGAAAACTATCCTGAGATGGATGACAAACCCACCTTGCCCTATAAGGTTGAAACTACTTTTCACGATCATCTCCTTGAGCAATTGGGCATGCTGAAACTGGATGAGAAAAATATGAAAATTGCGGAGCAGATCATTGGCAGTATTGATGATGATGGTTATCTGCGCCGCGATACAGCAGCCATTACAGATGATTTGTCCTTCAGGCAAAACATAGATACAGAACCCAGGGAAATTGAAGAACTGATTTTAAGGATACAGCGTTTTGATCCGCCAGGTATTGCCGCAAGAAACCTGCAGGAATGTTTGCTGCTGCAACTCTTCCGTAAAGAACTGGAAACCGATGACAAAAGCATTCAGGTTGCCATTGATATACTGGAACAGTATTTTGAGGAGTTTACAAAAAAACATTACGAAAAAATTCAGAAGGGGCTTAATCTTACTGATGAACAGCTTAAAAGCGCCATTAACCAGATTATAAAGCTTAACCCCAAGCCCGGAGGCAATGTGGGTGAGGTAAATAAGGCAGAAAGTTATGTCATTCCTGATTTTTTTATTTTCAATAACGGAGGCAAACTGGAGTTAACACTCAATTCAAAAAACGCACCTGATCTTCGCATCAGCGAAGGATACAGGGATATGCTGAAAGAATACGAGAAAGGAAGTAAAAAAGACAAACGGCAGAAAGAAGCGGTATTGTTTATCAAACAAAAAATTGATGCAGCCAAATGGTTTATTGATGCCATCAAACAAAGGCAAAACACCCTGCTGGTAACCATGCAGGCCATTATGGATCATCAGCTGGAGTTCTTTCTTACCGGGGATGAAACCACCCTGCGGCCAATGATATTGAAAGATATTGCTGAAAAAACAAACCTTGATATTTCCACCGTAAGCCGTGTTGCCAACAGCAAATTTGTGCAGACTGAATTTGGCACCTACCGGCTTAAGTTTTTCTTCAGTGAATCACTGAGTACAGAAAGCGGCGAAGAAGTATCTACAAGGGAGGTAAAGAAAATACTAAGCGATATGGTAGAGGGGGAAAGTAAAAGGAAGCCCCTGAGTGATGAAAAACTTACCGAGCTGCTTCAGCAAAAAGGGTATAACATTGCCCGCAGAACAGTGGCCAAATACCGGGAGCAGTTAAATATTCCGGTGGCCCGTTTAAGAAAACAATTATAGTTTATGCCGGTTCAAACAGCATCTTTTACGCAGGGCCCCCTGGCTTTTTCACCGCTTACCCGTTTTTTTGCATCATTTGTTTCTGTACTTTTTCATCCGCTGTTAATCAATGTTTTGATGGCGGCTTTTTTGATTTATTTTCATCCGGCTTATTTCACAGGGTTTGATGAAAAAACAAAATTGCTCAGGTTTCTTACTGTTGTAAACAACAACTTTGTATTGCTGATGCTGGCTGTGCTGCTGATGAAAGCACTGGGTTTTGTTAAATCCATTTACCTGAAAACACAAAGGGAAAGAGTGGCCCCTTACATTATTGCCGTTACATTTTTTTTCTGGACTTATTATATATTCAGGAATTTAACTGAAATGCCCCTTGTGATGACGGATATGTGTCAGGGTATTTTCTTTTCTGCGTGTGTGGCTTTACTGCTGAACAGCTATTATAAAATAAGCATGCATGGCATTGGCGCCGGCGGTTTGATTGGGCTGATGGTGGTGATCCTTTTTAATGGCGGAATGCCCGGGGCTTTACCGCTCATCGTTTCTTTTTTAATTGCCGGATTGGTTTGCAGTGCCCGCATGATTGTATCTGATCACAACTGGTTTGATGTAATAACCGGATTTATTGCGGGGCTGCTTTGCCAGCTTACAGCTGCATGGATAATATAAAAAAGAAACCCGGTCTCCGTAGCAGACCGGGCTTCAAACCTAACCATTCTTAAAATCCCACCATTAACCATTAAGAAGTTTCGACAACTTTAAATATTTTTTATCAGGGTAATAAACAAACAGGCAACTCCCCTTTTTAATAGTATTAATGATTTGCTTGTGCTCTTTAAGCGGAACAGCCGGGCAGCCATAGCTTCTTCCCAGCAAGCCACGCTTATTCATGTAAGATTCTTCAGCATAATCAGCGCCGTGCATTACCACCGCCCTGTTATAGGCTTTATCATTAAACCCCTTGTCGTATCCTTTTAAACGAAGTGAATACCCGTTGGAGCCGTAGTACGTGTCTGTTGTTACATAAAACCCCAAACTGCTTTTATGTGAACCGGCTTTATTGGAAAAACTTTTTGCAAATTCGCCGCCTGATCCCCTGCCATGGGCCACCAGTGAATGAAAAAGCACTTCTTTATTTTTAAGGTCAATTACAACCAGCCTTTTTTCACCGGAAGATTTTGAAAAATCAACAATGGATAAAATACTGTCTTTATTGAGCAGCCCTTTTTCAGTTAATTCATTAAACCCTTTAAGCGCAAGCAGAAAAACATTTTTAGAAATCTGGTATTGGTCAGGTCCGATAGATTCATAAATTCTTTCTGCAGCAGAAACCAGCTTATCTTCTTTCTTCAGGGAAAGATTTTTTGTGATGTGCAGATATGGAAGCGGTGCGTATCCTGATGAGTGACTTGTTTTTTTACCCGCCATAAAAAGCGGTAAAAACAAAGCAATGAAGAGTACTATAGGTTTAGGTATGGTACGGGTTTTCATCAGATATTGTTTTCTGAAAGCGGGTGATTTAAAAACGGGTTTCATGTCACTATATTGCCTTTTAATGAATAAAAACAGCATTCCCTGTTTTCAGTTAACTGGTTTTAAACAAGTAATAAACTGATCGGTAAAACTGAAATGGCCAGATGGCTGAAGCAATACTCTCAGGGGGGTTAAGGCTGGTATGTTACATAAAGCAGAAGGGTTCCGGTAATTATTGAAGCATATAATCTTACTCACTCCAATAACAATCGCTGAGTTGATTTGCAAAAATAAGGTAATACTTTTTTACGGAGAAGAATGAGATGCCTGTATCAGACATTTCTGTGATTATGAAAAAATTTAAATTGTTAGCTTTAAAATGTAATGCATAAAAAAAGCCACATTCAAGTGGCTTCATTTGCTCCTCAGACTGGACTTGAACCAGTGACCCTCTGATTAACAGTCAGATGCTCTAACCAACTGAGCTACTGAGGAATTAATTTAACGGGTTGCAAAAATAAGCATTTTCGCCTTCCGGCAAAATGGAAATTCTTATTTAAACAGGCCAAATAAACCACCTTCTTCCATCCCGGCATAAACACCGTCAGCCCTTATTTCAACAGGATATGTTTTCAGGTAAAACCCTTCACCGCTGCTGTTCCGCCCATTGCGTAAATTAAACTTGTAACGGTGTATGGGGCATACAATATTTCCCACAGGGTCAACGTAACCTTCGGCCATTATACCACCTGCGTGTGGGCATTGCGCAGCACAACCCAATATATTATCCTGGTATTTTGCAAGGCATATCTTTTTGTTACTTACTGTTATTTCTGCCAGTCCGTTTTCGTCAAACAAAATTTCGTCAGGCGTTTCTGCAATCTTGTGCCACCTGTATTTTTTAAACCCCATTACTCAAAAAAAATTGTTTTGTACGGGTAACGTATCCTGTATAAATCTTTTACTTTATCCAGTATTACTTTCCGCAGTTCATCAATATTTATTTTTTCAGTAGCTGAAACAAAAACACAGTTGCCTTGTGTTTCATGGATCCAGCGGTCCTTTAATTCAGCAAGCAGTTGCTGCTTTACTTCCACGTCCAGCCATTCGTCAAAAGTATTTTTTTCATACAGGTCCATTTTGTTAAACACTGTAATAATGGGTTTATCATGGCAGCCAAGTTCCGCCAGTGTTGATTTTACCACATTAATCTGTTCTTCATATTGCGGATGTGAAATATCTGCCACGTGCAGCAATACATCGCTTTCCTTTACTTCATCCAGCGTGCTTTTAAAACTTTCTACAAGGTGATGCGGTAGTTTGCGGATAAACCCAACTGTATCGCTTAAGAGGAATGGAATGTTTTCATAAACCACTTTCCTTGTTGTTGTGTCTAATGTGGCAAATAATTTATTTTCTGCAAACACATGGCTTTTGCTCAGCAGGTTCATTAAGGTGGATTTGCCAACGTTGGTATAACCTACCAGCGCTACACGGATAAATTCACCGCGGTCCTTACGCTGGGTAAAAGCCTGCCTGTCAATTTCAGAAAGGCGTTTGCGCAGCAATGAAATTTTATCGCGGACAATCCGGCGGTCGGTTTCAATTTCTGTTTCACCCGGCCCCCTTGTTCCGATGCCGCCACCCAAACGCTCAAGGTGTTTCCACATACCTCTTAACCGGGGAAGGATATACTGGTATTGTGCAAGTTCAACCTGTGCTTTGGCCTGTGCTGTTTTTGCACGGCGGGCAAATATATCCAGTATCAGGTCGCTGCGGTCAATGGTTTTTACATCCAGCGCTTTTTCAATATTGGTAATTTGTGCACCGGTTAATTCATCATCAAAAATAATGACCTTGATGTTTTTGCCGGAAACATAATTCTTTATCTCTTCCAGTTTCCCTTTTCCAACATAAGTGCGGCTATCGGGGTGGGGGAGTTTCTGCATAAACCTTTTTACTGTAACGGCGCCTGCAGTTTCTGCAAGAAAAGCCAGTTCTTCAAGGTATTCTTCCACCTGTGTTTCTGTTTGCCCTTTGTGCACTACACCAACCAGTACTGCTTTTTCATGGTGGTTAAGGATGTGTTTTTTTTCAATCAACGCAGTTCAAAATTTTAATGGTAAAGTTAAGCCGGCGGGCAATAAAAAAGCGGGTGCATGTCAGCACCCGCAAAATTATACGGTAAAAACAATTTTATAAACCGCTTAATGTAATGCCGAATGAAAACGGCCGTACTTCAGGCCCCGAACCCTGTTTGAAAAAATCAGTAATGGTGTAAGAAGCAAACAGTGAAAAATTACCCATACCGACACGGGATATAACTGCAAGCCGGGTACCATTAAAGAATTTTTTATTTTTTTCTTTTTCAATATATCCTGTAAAGCCATTTGCATCCCTGTCAACTTTAGCTTTCGTTTTGGCATCCAGCAGGGTTCCCACTTTTGCACCTATGGCGAACTTAAACCCTTTGTTCATGTTTTCCGGGTTTGCAGAAAAACGCAGTTCTACCGGAAGTTCAAGATACCCGGTGGCTACTTTAAATTTCTTATAATCCGTAATGGTGTCTTTTATAAATTTAGCCTTGTCGTTGTTTACAATATCTACCCTGGTCTTGTCAAAAAACATATTGTCTGTTCCAATGCCCGGGCCTATGGCCACACTCAAGCGTGGATTGGTTTTAAAAGGGAAATCAAACATCAGGTAAAAATTAAAGGTTCTTGAAAACCCTTTTGTATTGATTGAATCCGGTGCGCTGCCCCATCCATTATAACCAAACTGCAGCAGAAAGTGATCGGCGCTCCTGCCCGTGATATCAACTTTGCTCCAGTCTTTTTTCTTTTTTGCAACGGGTTCTTCCTGTGCAAACAAGCTGAAAGTACTGCACATCATTAATACTATAAACGCAATTTTCTTCATAAGTTCAATTGATGGGCAAATCTATCCTGCCACGGGTTAATGAAAGGTTAAAGAAGTCCGGTTAAATGATGCATACACCCGCTAACCGGTGCAGGGGATACAAAAAACCCACAGCATTTACTGTGGGTGTTATGAACCCTGTCCCGCTCAAAAGGGGACGACTCTCCGGATAAGTGGACCCTGCTGGGCTCGAACCAGCGACCCTCTGATTATGAGTCAGATGCTCTAACCTGCTGAGCTAAGGGTCCAATCCGCAGGAGCGGAGAAATATCTCTGAACAAAGATGATTGAAGAACTTCTTACACCATTACCC
>JANRKT010000348.1:0-6872 GCA_033763355.1 Chitinophagaceae bacterium
ATTGTAGGTTGCCAGCCAGTAGTTGCCTTCCCGGTCAACAAGGCTATGGGTGGTAAACCCGGCGGGGTTAAATTGCTGCCGGCTTGATTCATTGTTCAATGATATGATCTGTGTGCCTTTATTAAAACTGGTAACACTCAGAATGTCCGGCTTTATAAGGTCAACTGCATTGGCCTCTCCTGTAAAATCAATCCTTTTTATTTTAAAGATTTGTTTACCGCTTATTTTATAAAGGCTCACAAAATTCTTTGTAACCAGCAAAAGTGTATCACCGCTAAATGCCAGCCGGAAAGGTTTGGTAAAAATGTTTTCATAACTTATGCCTTCATCTGCAAGTTCTTTTTTAAGAAAGGCTAATGCAGATGCAGCAACGGTTTTGGTTCCGGTGGGGGTTTTATAGCTATACTCTTTTTGCGGCTGTGTTAATGAATAAACCGTATCAACACCTGAACCTGTAAAAGGATACTGGTACTGGCTGAACCCGAAATTGGCGCAAAGCCGGTTATCGGATGAAAAAAAAAGCGAACTGAAAGTAGAAATCAAAAGCTTGCCTTTAAACCCCAGCGCCGAAGCGTTTTGAATGCGCCCTTTTTCATAATAACTCAGGGCATTATCTGAAGTATAAAAAAACAATTTTCCTGACGTATCCTCTGCAATGCGGAACACCTCATTGCTGCCCAGCCCGTCAGGTGTATTATAATGCCTGAATTCGGAGCCATCAAAACGGCACACTCCTTCATCTGTTGCAATCCATATAAAACCTTTTTTATCCTGGTAAACAAAATAAACCAGGTTACTGGGCAACCCGTTCTTGTCGTTGTACTGAACAAAATGATGCTGTGCATACACGTGCACGGCACAGGAGAAAAAGAAAAAAAGTAACAGTGGTTTTAATAACATGTTCAGCAAAGCAATAAAACCCGGCAGGTTTTGCAGAATGCAGGCTACCCCCTGTTCAATCAACCCTGCCGGATTTTTTAATTAACATTCAATTACTTTACCTGTATCACAGGTAAAGCTTTTTCCCTGATCAACCTGTTGAACCCGGGAATATCATCACTCATGATCTTATTTAACTTTGACAATTCCGCATCACATTTCGCTGCCAGGTCAGCGTACACTTCACGTGATTGCTTGCTGGGCGCCATATTCCCGCTGTTGGCGGCATCAAATACACCGCTCAGTTTATCGTTGAGCTTAATGGGGTAGTTCAATACATCCTGCCCGCTTTTGGCTTTGGTTTGATACAAGGTCTCTTCAATAGCTGTTAACTGCTTATTGATACTATCCGCCATTTGCTTTACTTCTTTGGGGCAATCTTTTCCCTGCTTACTTACAAAGTCATTGATCTGCGTCCGTGCTGAACGGATATTTTTAATACCTTTCTGCACTTCATTAAACTTGTCCTGCACCTGCTGCAGAAAAGCAAATTGCTGTTCATATTCTTCCTGTGAACATTTGTAATTGGGGTCTGCTTTTACCGTAAAAGGAACTTCGGCAGAATCGTTACCTGCTTTAAACTTTGCATAATAATTCCCCGGCGGGGCTGTAATCCCGGACGGCACACCGTTCCATAAAATCATTCCTTCAATACGCTCAGATGCGGGGTATTGGAGGTTCCATACAAACTGGTTCATCCCCTTGTTTACTTCCAGTTTATTGTCTTTTGAATCTGTTGCAAAAGTTTTAATCTCTTTTTTGTTTTTATCCATCACGGTAACGGACATTTTTGCTGAATCAGCAAAGTCTTTAACGTAATAATTTATTACTGCCCCGTTGGGCGGATTGCTACCTGAATTTTTGGGTACACCAAAGAAAGCGGCGAAAGGATTGCCCTGAATCCTCCATGCAGGGTTAACATCAAATACATGAAGGTTTTTACCTGAAATACCTGCATCCATCTGCTGCACTATGCTTAAATCATCAATTACCCAAAAGGCACGGCCCTGTGTTGCCACAATAAGGTCATTGTCTTTTATGGCAAGGTCTGTAATGGGTACAACAGGTAAATTAAGCTGAAAACTTTTCCATACAGCGCCGTCATCATAACTTATGTACATGCCGTATTCTGTTCCGGCATACAATAATCCCGGTTTTTTCCGGTCGGCACGCATGGCCCTGGTGAAATGCATTTTATCAATGCCATTTACAATCAGTTTCCATGTTTTGCCATAGTCTTCTGTTTTATAGATGTAAGGTGCAAAGTCATCGCTTTTGTATCTTGTACCAACAAAATATGCAGCGCCTTTTTTAAACGGGTCAACTTCCACACAGTTCCACATCATCCATTTGGGGCAATCTTTTGGCGTAACATTTTCCCAGCTCCTGCCGCCGTCTTTGCTTACATGTATCAGGCCATCATCACTTCCTGCCCATAATAAATCTTTTTCAACCCAGCTTTCTGTTGCCGTAAAAATGGTACAGTAATATTCAACTGAAGTGTTGTCTTGTGTTATGGGCCCGCCGCTTGATTTTTGTTTGCTTTTATCATTGGTGGTTAAATCGCCTGATAAAGCCGTCCAGCCTGCACCTTCATTTTCCGTTGAAAACAATACATTGCCTGCACAATACAATTTTTTTGGGTTATGTGGTGAAAAGAAAATGGGGAAATTCCATTGAAAACGGTATTTCTGTACATCAGCACCGGCGCCCATTGGATTATCAGGCCAAACAGTTATGGCCCGGTTTTCTCCTGTGCGGTGATCAAGACGGGAAAGATAACCGCCATAGTTACCACCGTAAACAATATCAGGATTCAATGGATCTGCAACTACGTAACCGCTTTCGCTGCCCGCAGTTTCTTCCCAATCCCTGTCGGTTATGGCTACGCCATAAGTCCTGCTTTTAATGCGTATGGTTGAATTATCCTGCTGTGCCCCCAATATCCGGTAAGGAAAACTGTTATCAGTTGATACACGATAAATTTGCGATGTGGGCTGGTTTTCGTAAGTGCTCCAGTTGTTTCCTCCATCAAAGCTTACCTGAGCCCCGCCATCATCAGCCACTACCATACGGTTTCCGTCTTCAGGATCAATCCACAAATCATGATGATCGCCATGTGGTGTTCTTACACTTTGAAAAGTTTTACCTCCGTCACGGCTTCTCATAAAACCCACATTGGGACAGTAAACTGTATTTTCATTTTTGGGATCAACAAACACTTTGGTATAATACCATGCCCGCTGACGGATATTGTTATCACTGCTGGTCAATGTCCATGTTTCACCTGCATCTGCGCTCATATACAAACCGCCATTGGCATTTTCGAGAATGGCATACACTTTATCAGGATTGGAAGGGGCCACAGCGACACCCACAATACCCCAAACCCCTTTTGGAAATCCTTTTTTGGAAGAAATGCTTGCCCATGTTTCGCCGCCATCGGTACTTTTCCATAAACCGCTTCCCTCACCACCGCTTTCTAAGCTATATGGTGTGCGTATCAGCCTCCATGTGCCGGCATAAAATACTGAAGGGTTACCTGGTTCCATAACAAGGTCGCTGCAACCTGTTTGATTGTTTACAAACAAAGTCCTTTTCCATGTTTTTCCGCCATCAGTAGTTTTATATACACCGCGTTCTTCATTGGGGCCGAACAGGTGCCCCATCACTGCTACCCAAACAATATCCGGATTGCGGGGATGGATAACGATGCGAAGAATATGGCGACCGTCTTTGATACCGATATTTTTCCATGTTCTTCCTCCATCATCACTGCGCCACATGCCGCCGAGTCCTTCACTCACATTACCCCTCATGGTGTTTTCCCCTTCGCCTACATAAACAACATTGTCATCAGAAGGGGCAACAGCAACAGCGCCTATTGTACTTCCGAAATATTTATCTGAAATATTCTTCCAGTTGCTGCCACCATCGGTGGTCTTCCATACCCCACCACCCGTTGCGCCAAAATAAAAGGTCATTTTATTTTTATAACTACCCGCAGCGGCAGCGCTTCTGCCTCCCCGCCAGGGACCGATTAACCTGTATTTTACTTTTGACAATAAGTCAACTTCAGCATTGGCCACAGGAACAGGCATTGCCGATTTCTTTTCAGTTTTGCGCTGTGCTGTTACAAACAGGAATGACATGGCAAGTATGCCGCAAAGCAATAGTTTTCTCATATCGTTTACAGTTAGAAACCGGAATTTACGAAGGAAACCAAATCCGGTAAAGAATTTATATGAACGGGATGGAAAGAATACTGCCCTTTCTGTTTTTTAAAACAGAAAGGGCAGCACACAGGCTAATCTGAATGTTTACTGATTACCTTACCGGCTGATCATAAATTTTTCAGTAAGTGAAGAACCATCTGCAACCACCTGCAGCATGTAAACCCCGTTCTTCAGCCTGTTTACATCTGTTATAATGGTATTCTCACCGCTTTTTACAGCAACAGTTCTCTGATATAATATTTTACCATGTATGTCAACAATTCTTACCTGTGCACTGTAATTTTCGTTTGCAACAAACATTACATTCAGGCTGCGGTTTACCGGGTTGGGCATTATCTTTATCCGTCCGGCTATACCATTGGGTGTAATGGTTAACACTTTACTTAAGAAAGCTTTACCGTCTATGTCGGTGCTTTTAATACGGTAATACCATTTCCTCACCCCGCTGTATTTCATTGCCCCTGCATCGGTAAACTGGTATTTATTCGAGCCGTTTCCTTTTGCTTTGATAGTTCCTGCATCAATAAAGTGTACCCCACCTGCACTGCGCTCCACGCTGAAATAATCTGTGTTTTCTTCTGCTGCTGTTTCCCAACTAACCTGCACATCGTTTTTTACAGGCTTTACCTGCACATTTAACCACCGCAGCGGAAGTGATGAAAACGATCCATCCACACTGAAAAAATCAGTATTGGTGGGATCATCGCCGTCAGTGCCAAAAAAGAAAACAGTATTGGAAATAAGCGTTGCAAATTCAAAATTGGATGAAGCTGTGGCAGGCGTCGCATTCACATCCTGCACCAGTGTGGTCCCCACCCCCACGGCTGTTCCGTCTGACTGCCAGAGTTCTTCCCCATTGGTTGTATTATCTGCAGTAAAAAAGAATTTGGTAGTTGTATAAAAATAAGTAAAGTCAGGAGTGATGCCATCCGCTGCCCCGGCATTGATATTACCTAAAAAAACAGTGCCTACTGCAGTTCCGTCGGATACATACAGTTCTTCGCCGTCTGCTGCTGTTGTGGCCGTAATAAAAAATTTATTGCCGAGGAATAAGGGGCCAAAGGTTGCTGCAATAACAGGGTTCCCGTCATCAACTCCTGCAGCAAAATCCTTAAATAAAACCGTATTAGGTCCTGTTCCGTCGCTTTCCCACAACTCTGTTCCGTTTGCAGAAGTGGTAGCCCTAAAGAAAAATTTGGATGCTGTTTTTGCAGTAACCAATACAGGGGTAGAAGGATCCGGCCCGGGTTCAATATCTTTTACAAGTACCGTGCCTGCAGTTGTACCATTGGTTTTCCATAATTCAAAACCGGCTGTTCCGTCATCTCCCGTAAAGTAAAGTTCATTCTGAAATTCCCCTAAAGCAGAAAGAAACATAGTAGGTACTATGTCAAATGTTATAGGGTTTAAGTCTATAACCATTGCTGTTCCCCCAACGCTGCCATCGGTTTTCCATAAAGTCTCCCCGTTTACATTACCATCTTTGGCTGTAAAAAGCAGGTTGGTACCAAGCTGTACAAAGCTGGAAATAGCCGAGCCTGATCCGGGTGTGGCATTGATGTTCACGAGCTGTGTTGTTCCTACTCCCGTGCCATCAGTTTTCCATGGCTCCTGTCCATCGGCAGCAGTAACTGCAGTAAAGATTAATAAGTTATTAATGATACTGAATGTTGGTATTCCCCCAATTGAAGAAGTAAATGCATCTGCAGCGCCTGTATTAATGTCTTTAATCAGCACAGTGCCCACGCCTGAACCATCGGTTTTCCACAGTTCCTTCCCGTTTGTGCCATCAGATGCTGTAAAATAAAGGTCATTGCCATAAACCTGAAACCCATATTCCGGAGTTGAGCTTCCTGCCCCCGGGTTAATATCCTTCAGCAATGCTGTGCCGCCAACGGTTCCGTCAGTTACCCAAAGTTCTATACCTGCTGCTCCTGTATTCCCGGCAAAATAAAGTTTGCCAGCCATGACACCATAATCGTAATCGGCCAATACAGTTACTGCTGCACTCAGCTGCGTAAAAGTATTACCGGGAACATCATAAACCCATAATGTGTTGCTGATAGAAGAACGCAGGATAATTTTCGTTTGACTGATGGGTATGGCCACATCGTAACTGGTGTTATTGGACAATAGCGTTACCTGTGAAATACTTTGCAGCGCAAATAATAACAGCAGAAAAAAAAGTAAACATTTTTTCATAACTGAAGGGTTAAGGTGATGAAATACATTAAAGAGTAACAGAGATGAAGTATTTGCAATAGATATGGATCTTGCAGGATAGTGATCAAAAAGGTAGTTGCAATAAGGGAAGACAATTAAAGTTATCTCATCCTGTATCACGCCACAATGGAACTTTAGTTTTAGGCAGAGGTGGCCAAACCCGCAGCTTTCATAAATTTAAGATGAAAAATCAGTTTAAAAGCATTTGCAGGCATTTTTCACTGTTTCAGGGGATGTGGGAAGGCTTATTGTGAAGGCTGATTCAGAGTTCAGGGGTCAATTAATGAGGCTTTCAGGGCCCAATCGTTTCTATTGGCTGGTTTCGGGAACGCAAAATGCCCGCCCTATAAAATTCAGGACTTTTTCAGCAAAGCCAATACTTATCGGATTTACACTTATGTATTGTCCGGTCGTGAAGTATATCGTTATTTTCATTGCAGCCTGCAACAAAAAACCGGGCCACCTGGGTCCGGT